>NZ_JAVFHT010000003.1:0-346123 GCF_031470375.1 Paenibacillus glufosinatiresistens | reverse complement strand
GCTCCTTGTTTTTGAAATAGGCGCTTATTTTGGTGCTGGGGTATTCCCATATTTAGCTTTTGGGACAGCCTGTTTTTCTTGCTTGACTTTATCTGTGTCAGGCGTGAAATTCGCGTCCGTCCCGAACCGCTTCTACATACCCGGCCCGAATGACGAAATCGCCAAAATGCTCTCCTGCCAAGCGTTCCTTGGCGTAGCGCCCGAACATGGGTTCCAAGGTGCCGAGAATGTCGCTCTCAGTAATGTTCTCTTGGTACAGCTTAGCCAGCCGGTCGCCGGTAAATCCGCCGCCCAGGTACATATTGTACCGCCCCGGAGCCTTCCCGATGAACGCCAACTCCGCCAGCGCAGGACGGGCGCAGCCGTTCGGGCAGCCGGTCATGCGGATGACGATATCCTCGTCACGCAGCCCGTTCTGCTCCAGCATCGGTTCAAGCTTGTCGAGAAGGGACGGGAGGTAGCGCTCCGATTCCGCCATCGCAAGGCCGCAGGTCGGAAGCGCTACGCAGGCCATCGAATTGCGGCGGAGTGCGGAATAGTGAACGCCGTCGGTCAGGGCATACTGCGCGATCAGCGCTTCAATCTTCTTCTTCTTCTGGGGCGTGACGCCGCCGATAATGAGGTTCTGGTTGGCGGTCAACCGGAAGTCCCCGGTATGGATTTTGGCAATCTCGCGCAGTCCCGTCATGAGGGGGTAGCCCTCCTCATCCTGGATGCGTCCGTTCTGGATGAACAGGGTGTAATGCCATTTGCCGTCCGAGCCTTTGACCCAGCCGTAGCGGTCGCCGTTGTGAAGAAAAGTGAACGGCCGGGCCTCGGCCAGCTCCCAGCCCAGACGGCTGTGCAGTTCGCCGCGGAGCCAGTCCAGACCGCGGTCGTCGATCGTATACTTGAACCGCGCGTGCTTGCGCACCGCCCGGTCTCCGTAGTCGCGCTGGATGGTAACGGTCTTCTCGGCCACTTCGATCAGCTGGTCGGGCGTGCAGAAGCCGATCAGCTTGGCTACCTGGGGATACGTCTTGGTGTCGCCGTGGGTCATGCCCATTCCCCCGCCTACCGCGACATTGAAGCCCTGTAGAACGCCGTTCTCCACAATGGCGATAAATCCGAGATCCTGGGAGAAGACGTCGACGTCGTTGGACGGCGGAACGGCGATGCCGATCTTGAATTTGCGCGGAAGATAGACCGGTCCGTAGATCGGCTCCACCTCGCCGGCATCGCGGGAATCGACGACCTTCTTCTCGTCCAGCCAGATTTCGTGGTAAGCGCGCGTGCGGGGATCGAGGTGATCGCTCACGCGGCGGGCCAACTCATAGACTTCGCTGTGAATGTCGGATTGATAAGGGTTCGGATTGCACATCACATTCCGGTTGACGTCGCCGCAAGCCGCCAGGGTGCTCAATAGCGCTTCGTTGACTTCCCGGATCGTGTTCTTGAGGTTCCACTTGATTACGCCGTGCAGCTGGAACGACTGGCGGGTGGTCAGCCGGATCGTGCCGTTGCCGTATTTGTGGGAGATCCGGTCCATCATCAGCCACTGGTTCGGCGTAACGACGCCTCCCGCAGCCCGGACGCGCAGCATAAATTGGTAGGCCGGCTCAAGCTTGGATTTGGCGCGCTCGGCCCGCAGATCGCGGTCATCCTGCATATAGCTGCCGTGGTGCTTCATCAGGCGGTTGTCGTCCTCGGGAATCGAGCCGGTTATGGGATCGGCCAGCGTCTCTTCCAGGCTTCCCCGCAAATAATCGCTGCGCCGCTTAATGTCCTCCACATCGCTGTGGGGACGGTCCTGGGGCGGATAAAGTTCATTCAGTACCATGTTTCCATTCTCCTCTCGCAGTGCCGGGGAAGTCCTAGTAGACATCCCGCTGGTAACGTTTCTGCTGAACAAGCTCTGTCAGATAGTCCTCCGCCGCTTCAGCCGCAAGGCCGCCGTGTTCCCGGAGAATCTGTACGAGCGCGGCGTGAACGTCATGCGCCATCCGCTTCTCATCTCCGCATACATAGACGGCCGCGCCTTCCTTCAGCCATTGGTACAGCTCGGCGCTCTTCTCCAGCATCCGGTGCTGCACATAGACCTTGCGGTCGGTATCCCGGGAGAAGGCCACATCCATCCGGGTCAGCACGCCGTCCTTCAGCCAGCGCTGCCACTCGGTCTGGTACAGGAAATCGGTGGAGAAATGCTGATCGCCGTAGAACAGCCAGCTCTTCCCGGATACGCCGGTCTCCTCGCGCTCGGCGAGGAACGACCGGAACGGCGCTACGCCGGTTCCCGGTCCGATCAGAATGATCGGCGTCTGCGGGTCCTCGGGCAGTTTGAAGTTCGAGTTCGATTGGATGAAGACCGGCAGCTTGTCCCCGGGCCGGACGCGTTCCGCAAGCCCGACGGAGCAGACGCCGTACCGGCTCCGGCCCCGCCCTTCATAACGAACGGCACGGACGGTGATATGCACTTCGCCTTCATGCGCTGTCGGGCTGCTCGAGATCGAATACAGCCGGGGCGGGATGCGGCGCAGCAGGCCGGTCAGTTCCGGAGCGCTCAGGCCGCGGAGACCGTAGTCGCGGACCAGGTCGAGCAGATCGCTGCCGGCGAGATAGCTGCGCAGCTCCTCTTCCCGTCCGGATTCCAGCAGTCCGCCGATTCCGCTAGCCGGCGCAGTCGCCGCAATGCTGGCAAGCAGCGGCTTGGTAAGCACCGTAATCTCATAATACCGGGTGAGCGCGTCGCGCAGCGGAAGCGGAGTGCCGGACTTCCCGGCGGTCACGCGCTCTTCCGCATCCCAGCCCATGGCCTCTATCAGCTCGGCCACAAGCTCCGGATGGTTCTCGGGGTAGACGCCGAGGCTGTCTCCCGGCTCATAGGTCAGCCCGGAGCCTTCCAGCGACAACTCAATATGCCGGGTCTCCCGGTCGGAGCCACGGCCGTTCAGGTTCAAATTCTCCAACACTTCCGCATAGAACGGATTGCTGCGGGAGTACTGCGGTTCGCCGCCCGCGTCGATCGGAGCCGTCACCGGAATTCCGGCAGCGGCGGAAGCCGAGCCGCTCTCCGCCGACAGCGCTCCGATCACGCTGTTCATCCAGCCGGCCGCCGGTTCGTCGAAGTCGACGTCGCAGTCGACCCGCGGCACGAGCCGCTCGCCGCCCAGCTCTTCCAGACGCTTGTCGAAGTCCTTTCCGGTCTGGCAGAAGTACTCGTAAGAGGTATCGCCAAGCGCCAGCACCGAGTAGCGGAGACCGTTCAGTCCCGGCGCCCGTTTGCTGTGGAGGAACTCATGGAAGGCCAGCGCATTGTCCGGCGGCTCGCCTTCGCCATGCGTGCTGACCAGCACCAGGAGGTTCTCCACCTTCTTAAGATTATTCGGCTTGAAATCGCTCATGGCCGAGAGCGTGACGGCAAATCCGCCTTCCTCCAGCTTCTTCGCCAGCTTCTTGGCCAGCCCCCGGCAGTTGTCCGTCTGCGATCCGAACAGGACGGTCACCTCGCGGGAGACCGCCGGAGCCGGCGCCGCAGCCGGAGCCGCCGAGCCGGAAGCCTCCGTCCCGGTTCCGGCTGCCGGAGAGCCGGAGACGGCAAGGCTTTCTCCCGGTGCGGCGGTTAAATATCCGCTGAGCCAGATGCGCTGGTACGCGTTCAGCGTCGGCAACAGACGCGTCAGAAGCTCGGTCTGTTCTTGATTAAAAGGACTGTTGGTTACTTGAAGTTCCACAATTTCCACCCCGCAAATTTGGCCCTGGTCCAAATCCTAGTATTTTAGTCCAGATTAATGTTTTCTGTATTGAAGCTAACACAGGTTCCGGGAACGGTCAATTCGCTTGAATTTATGGAAGCTATCAATTCCCTTTATACCTTCTCCGTATCCGGGCCGCCCGCCTGTCTCTGCCGGGTGCTGGTTCGTTCTGCTGTGTCCCTCTTCCGCATGCAAAAAGCCCGCCCATCCGGGCGGGCGGGGTGCTTCCTGCGCGCGTGCAGGCACGGCTGTCGGCGTCAGATCAGCGCAATGGCAAGCAGGGTGAACAGACTTAGCGTGATAAGCGGATTATAGGCGTACCCGTAGCCGTACGGGGTGAACGCCGACGTCGAGGCGCTTTTCTGATCCGGACGGAGATACACGTTCTGTTGGTCGACATTCACGATCACGCCTTGATACTGCTGGCCGTCATGGGTCAGAATCTTGACGCGCCGGTTCTTCAATTGCATGCAGTTATAATATGCATCCATCATTGAGCATCATTCCTCCCTTATGCCGTCATGCTATGCGGGGCGGGGAGAAGCGGAAACGGCAAATGACCCAAGCCCGGTATCCGCTCCCGCGGAGGGAGGAACCGGCTTGGGCCATTTTGCAGGAAGAGACCAGGATCAGACGAACGTCTTCACCAATAAGAACAGGTTAAGCGCGACGACAAGGGCCGCAATCATCCAGCCAAGCACCGTAGTGCCCCTGCGGTTGACGAGACCGCCCATCACCGACTTGCTGCTCGTGAACATAATAAGCGGGATCAAGGCAAAGGCAATGCCGAACGAGAGAATGACCTGGCTGATAATCAGCGCCCGGGTCGGATCGACCCCGCACAGAATGATGGCCAGCGGCGGAATCGTAGTAATCGCGCGGCGCAGATACACATTGATCTTCTTGTTGATGAAGCCTTGCATGACGACATCGCCGGCCATCGTGCCGACCGAGGCGCTGGAGAGTCCGGCAATCAGAAGGCCAAGACCGAAGGCTCCTGCGGTAACCGGACCGATCAGGCGGCCGAATTCGTGATAGGCCACTTCCAGATCCTCGACGGCCAGACCGCTCTTGTGGAACAGCGACGCGGAGACGATGACCATCGCCATATTCACGGCTCCCGCAATCAGCATCGCGATAATGATATCAATAAATTCAAGCTTGAAGATGCGTTTCTTCTCTTCATCGTTCTTGCCGACGATGCGGTTCTGGGTCAGCGAGGAATGAAGATAAATGGCATGGGGCATTACGGTTGCCCCCAGAATGCCGGCGGCCAGCAGAACGCTGTCCACGCCGTCAAAGCGAGGAGTAACGAGGCCATGCGCGACGGCGGCCATATCCGGCTTCGCCATGAACACCTGGAAGGCAAAAGCGAGGACGACCACCAGAATCATGGCGGCGATGCCGGCCTCAAGCCAGCGGTAGCCGCGGCGCTGAAGCCCAAGGATGGCAAAGGAGCCGACGGCCGTAATCAGCGCGGCGGGCAGCATAGGAATATCGAAGAGCAGATAGAGTCCAAGCGCCGCTCCCAGAAACTCCGCCAGATCGGTAGCCATAATGACCAGCTCGCTCTGGACCCAGAGGAACCAGGAGGCTTTCTTCGGGAATCGGTCATGCGCGACTTCGGGCAGATTGCGTCCGGTGGCAATGCCGAGCTTGGCGGACAACGTCTGAATAAGCACCGCCATCAGATTCGATCCGAAGATGACCCACAGCAGCATATACCCATAGGTGGAGCCTGCGGTAATATTGGTTGCAAAATTGCCGGGGTCCAGATAAGCCACAGCGGCGATGAAGGCCGGCCCGAGGAACGGAATCAGCCGCTGCAGACCCTTCCCCCCTCCCTGAAAGACCGATTCGGCGGTCCGGGAATGCGCGTCCTTGCTTCGGGCTGCGCTAACAGTGTATGTTGGTTCCATCTTTCTTTCCTCCCCGCCTAAATATTAGTCCAAGTCATAAATGTTTGCTCAATGCAACTTTTGATTACGTTCATTATAGACTTTCATACCCGTTTTGTAAACCATTCCCCCGCCTAAATTCAGATTTCATGCAAAAAAGACGGCAGTCCGGGTTCTCCCCGGACTGCCGCCGATCATTCTCTTGCTGCGCCGGCTCAATTCGCCGGCTCTATTTCTTCCCGCCTCCTGCCGCTTCCGCTCTTGGCCGCAGCCGTCCGCCCTCCAGCACCAGTACCCGGTCGCACCATTCCAGCATCCGCTCGTCGTGGGTTACCATTACCGCCGCCTTGCCTTCCTCCTTCACCTCGTCCGCCAGCATCCGGACGACTTCGATTCCCCGGTCGTAGTCAAGGCTTGCCGTCGGTTCATCCGCCAGAAGGAGCGCCGGATCGTTCATCCAGGCGCGGGCGATTGCCGCCCGCTGGCGTTCTCCGCCGGAGAGCTGCTCGGGATAATGGCGGCGCCGGTCCCACAGACCGAGCCGCTTCAGCAGGCGCTCTGCCTTGCGCTTGCCTTCGCCTGCCGGAAGACCGCCGAGCCGGGCGGCCAGATGAAGCTGCTCTTCCACCTTGAGATAAGGGAGCAGGTGGGCGCTCTGGAACATGAAGCCGATCTGGCGGAGCCGGAGATCGGCGAGCTCGCGTTTGCTTTTGCCCGACAACAGCTCGCCGCCGATGGAGATTTCGCCGCCGGTCGGGGTCAGAAGCGCCCCGGCCAGAGACAGGAACGTGCTCTTGCCGGAGCCCGAAGGGCCGAGAACCGCGACGAATTCGCCTTCGAGGACCTCGAGATTGAGGTTCTGCAGCACCGTCAGCGTACGGTCACCGTCCCCGTAAGTCTGGGTTACGCCGCTCATCTTCAATTGAGTCTTATTCATGCCGCCGCCCTCCCGATTGCGTCCAGCGCATCAATTCGGGCCACGCGCAGCACGGATACGAGCGATCCCGCTGCGGCTACACCCAGGAAGAGCGTTCCGGTGAGCAGCATCGTGTCCGGCTCCAGCCGAAACGGCATCGCTTCGGGCAGCATCCCCTTCACCAGCAGGGTGAGCGCGGTGCCGGCGCCGATACTGACCACGGACAGCGTCAGCACCTGCGACAGCACGCTCCAGCCGAGATAGCCCGTCCGGGTGCCCATTGCTTTCAGGATGCCGAATTGGCCGGTCTTCTGAATCGTGATGACATAGAAGAAGACGGCCAGCACGAACGCGGAAATGACGAACAGGAAGACAATCATCATCAGCAGGGAATTCTGCTCGGCCGCATAGCCGGGCACCGCCCGGATCGCTTCGTTCTTCGTCAGCAGCTCCAGCCCCTGGGCCTTGGCCGCGCGAGCCAGCTCATCGTTCTGACCGGCCCCGGCCGTCAGCGCAATGGCGTTGTAAGGCGCCGACGTCAGCTTCTTCCCGGCCCCGCTCGTCGCCTGTTTGTATTTCAGCCAGTCGGCCGAATTCAGAAAGACGACCGGAGTATGGCTGTAGGAGTAGTCCCGGACAAAGCCGGCGATGGTCCAGCTCAGCCCGGAGACCGGGTCTTCCAGCTTTCCGCCGATTCGGGCGCCGGACTCCTTCAACTTGAGATCAGCCACAACTTCGCCTGACCCGGCTTCGGAGACCGCGTGCCCTTCCGCAATTTCGGGAGCCAGCGAACGCTTCATGTCGATTCCGAACAAGGTCACATCCAGCTTGCCTCCGCTTCCGCCCGCAAGTAAGGTGGCGGTCTGAACGCCGAGCCAGTCGGCATTCTCTTCCCCGGCCGCTGCCCGGACCGCACTCAGCTGGTCCCCGTCCAGCATGGAGCTGCGGAACTTCCGCTCCGCATCTTCCTGAACGGCAAACACGGGGGACTTCATATGATCCAGAGCCGAAATATTGGCATAAGCCAGCCCTTTGGCAAGTCCGGTTACGAACAGCACCAGAAAAGAAATCAGCAGCATGATGGCTGCGATCAGTGCGTACCGGGACTTGGCATGGCGCATTTCCCGCAAAGCCAGAAACATCTAGTTCTCCTCCTTGAATCCGTGATGGACTCAGTCTACCGGAGAAAAATGAACGCAGTATGAATAACAGGTTACAAATGGCGGCTGGGCAGATGCACTGTGAATACGGTCCCCTGTCCCGGCTGGCTGGATACCTCCACGGAGCCGCCGTGCACCTCCACGATCTTGCGGACAATGGCAAGGCCCAGGCCGCTGCCGCCCGCCTCCCTTGTCCGGGCTTCGTCCGCTTTGTAGAATCGGTCAAAGATCAGCGGCAGCCGCTCGGCGGGAATGCCTTCGCCCGTATCCCGGATCTCCACCGTGCAGCCGCCCCCCTTCGCGGATGCGGCGCTGACGGTAATCTCCCCGCCGGGCGGCGTGTGCTTGATGGCGTTGGACAAGAGATTCATCCAGACCTGGTGCAGCAGATTGGCATCGCCGTCCGTGTCCAGGTCGGGAACCGACAGGCGCAGAGCCAGCTGGCGGTCGCTGAGTCGCCACTCCAGCATCCGGGCCAGCTGACGGAACTGGTCCCGCAGGTTGAAGCGGGACAGCTCCAGTCGGCTCGGGTCGTCATCGAGCGCGGACAAGGTCAGCAGCTGCTTGCTGAGCAGGGACAGACGGCGGCTCTCCTCTTCGATAATCGCCAAATATTCGCGCCGCTTCTCCGGCGCAAGCCCGTCGTCGCGGAGCGTATGGGCGAATCCCTGAATCGAGGTCAGCGGAGATTCGATTTCATGCGACACATTGGCCACGAACTCCTGGCGGCTCCGGTTCGTGCGTTCTAATTCGCGGCTCATCGCCGTAAAACTGCGGGCCAGATCGCCCAGCTCATCCCGCCGCCTTGTGTTCAGCCGGATGTCGTACCTTCCCCGCGCAATGGTGCGGGCGGCTTCCGTCAGCCGGACAATCGGGCGGACGACATGCAGCACTGTAATGAGCAGGAACACGAGGCTCAGCAGCAGGGTAAGAGCAATAATCATGGCAAAAAAACCGCGAAGTTCCCCGAACTGCGTGACCGGATCGGGCCGCAGGAACAGGGCGTAGCTCCGGCCCTGATAACCGAGCGGCACCCCGACCGTATTCCGAAGCTCATTGTCGAAGAAGCCGGTTACGAACGCTTCCCTCGGAAAATCGGCAATTCCGTGGTAGATGCCGCCGGCGAGCACGGCTTCCACTTCGGCCTCCGGCAGGTCGTTCTCCCGGAACGGCTGCCCGTAGAACCGGTTCTCGCCGCTGCCGTCGGTGAGATAGATTTTGTAGCCGAGCGCGGCGGTCGTCCGCAGGTAGCTGTCCAGTTCCCCGGCATGCGATTCGCCGAAGCGGCTGACTTCAAGGGCCATCCGCGTCAATTTGGCGTCGTTTCTCGACTTGACATTGACCTGGTAATACAGATTGGACATCAGAAAAGCCAGAACGCTGCTGGCGACAACGACGGAGCAGAAGACCGCGCACATTCGCACATAGAGGGATTTCATGCGTTCCCCGCTTCCAGCTTGTAGCCGATTCCCCGGATCGTCCGGATTCGGAAGCTCCCGTCATGCTCGGCGAACCGCTGCCGCAGCCTTTTGATATGGACATCGACCGTCCGGTCGTCTCCTTCATAATCCAGGCCCCATACCCGCTCAATCAGCTCGCTGCGCGAGAAGAGCCTCCCGGGATACTGGGCAAGCTGCGCGAGCAGCTCGAATTCCTTCACCGGCAGCAGCAGCGTCTCGTCGCCTGCGGTGATCTCATAGTTCCGCCGGTCGATCAGCACGCGGCCGATCCGGATTTTGTCCAGGGAAGGCACGTCATAGCGTCGGAAAAGCGCCTTGATGCGAAACAGCAGCTCTTCGGGTTCAAACGGCTTGGTCACATAATCGTCCGTCCCCTGAAGGAACCCCTGCTCCTTGTCGCTGAGCTGCTGCCGCGCCGTGAGCAGAATAATCGGGATGTCGTACGTATCGCGGATGATCCGGCACAGCTCCAGTCCGTCCAGCCCAGGCATCATCACATCCAGTATAGCAAGATCAACCGGCGCAGCCTCCAGGCGCTCCCTGGCTTCCAAGCCGTCCGCCGCTTCCAGTACCTGATATCCCTCTCCGGTCAGCACCTGGCGGAGCAGCGACCGGATATGGGGATCATCGTCGGCTACCAGCATCGTTCTCATGATGAACCTTCACTCTCCCGCCTTGAATTCATGACTGTCAGTATAGCATAAAAAAATCCGTTTCTCTCTCTTGGAGAAACGGATTCGGAGTTCTGCTTATTTGCCGGCAACCCGGGTATCCGTACCCGGCGGGCGGAAGCTTAGCGGTTCAGCCGGTAGCCGCCGTGGAACACCGGGCCGACATACTCGTTGAACGCATAACCCGAGGCAATCGCCGCTGTCACAAAATCCTTGGCCTTCAGCACCGCTTCGCGCGTCGCCAGCCCTGTCGCCAGACCCGCCGCTACAGCAGCGGCGAACGTGCAGCCTGCGCCGTGATTGTAAGCCGGCTCGATCTTGCCGGTTGCCAGCACCGTGAACTCGCTGCCGTCATAGAAGACGTCGATGGCCTCGTCGCCGCCCAGCGCCTTGCCGCCCTTGACGACGACCGTCTTCGCGCCCTTGGCCTGAATCGCCGCGGCCGCTTCCTTCATGGCCTCGACGGTTGTCAGCCGGCCGAGTCCGGACAGGACGCCCGCCTCGAACAGATTCGGCGTCACGACCTCGGCCAGCGGAAGCAGCAGATCGCGGATCGCATCCGCGCTCTCCGGGTTCAGCACCTCGTCTTCGCCCTTGCATACCATAACCGGGTCGATGACGACATTGGCCTGTCCGTTGCGGCGAATGGCTTCTTCCGCTACCTTCACGATCTCGGCGCTTCCCAGCATGCCGGTCTTCATGGCATCCATCGGACCCCCGGCATAGATCGTCTTGAGCTGCTCGGCCACAAGCTCGGGACTCATGGGGTAGACGCGGTGATGCCAGTTGTCTTCCGGATCCATCGTCACGATCGTCGTCAGTGCGCTGAATCCGTAGGTTCCGTACTCCTGAAACGTCTTGAGATCCGCTTGGATTCCGGCGCCGCCGCTGGAATCGCTGCCGGCTATGGTCAAGGTTTTGATGACTTTGTTCATACATGGCTCCCCTTTATATGCAGTCTCTGTAATTCGGTTCTATTCTCCTACAGAATCCAGGGGATGGCAACCCTCATTTCCGGCGGTTCCAGCCGGCCGCGGGCACCGGGCGGTTCGAACGGCTTCGCCGCTGCTCCCTTGTCCGCCGTTTCACCGTGCGCCAGCTCTGTCCCGCCAGCAGGACAAGGAGCGGACACAGCACAACAAGTGCCGCTCGGACCGTTCCCCCTCCGGCGGCTTCGGATTCTTCTCCGAAGGTCCGGGCTTGTCCGCCGGCAAGGCCGACAGCCGCGGCCCCGGACCGGACCGCCGGCTCACCCGCCTGCACAGGCGCAGCTTGGCTTGCCGCTGCCTGCGCGTTCGTTACTCCGCCTGCTCCGTCGGCCCGCTCCAGCAGATAGGAGTAGACGCCGAGGAACGTCTGCACCGCCCCGGCCTCGTAGCGGCCCTTCGCGAACAACGGCTCCAGCCGGCCGTCCAGCACGGCGCCCGCTGCCGCGTTCGTCAGCACGCCGGCAGCGCTCTCTCCCTGAAGCAGATAGTAGTCGTCGGCGGCAATATCCAGCGCCAGCAGCACGTCGTCCCCGCCGGCGCCGACCCCGGCCAGCTTCTTGCGGGCATACGCCGGGAGCGTGTTCCCGCCTCCGTTATTGACGGTGGCTACATACAGCCCGCTGCCGGTTGAGGTGCGGTAACGGGCGCTTGTCCGGTTGATGAAGCGGCTCGCCGCCGCGTCCAGCACACCGGCGTTGTCCGCCGTGTACCGGGACGAATCCCCCGGGGGCAGAGCTTGTCCGGGGGCAGGTCCGGGAACGCCGTCAAGCGCCTGGGCCAAGGCGTAGTAGGCGGAGGCCGCGGCCCGGTTGGCTTTCCCTTCAGCCAGATTCGGAATCAGTGCCGTGCCGAGAATGGCGGACAGCCGCGCATCGCCGAGCCGGGCTTCCGCCGCCGGGCCCCGGACTGCGGCATAAGCCCCGTCTCCGGCCGAGACCAGCAGCAGCGTTCCGTTGCCGTCCTCGGCGCCCACATGCCAAGAGTCAAAGAGGGAACGCGCATATTCTTCGGCCGAGAGCTCCCCGGTATCCGGGACAGTCACCAGCACGAGCCGTTCCCCGTACAGCCGGTGCAGCAGAACTCCCGTATGAAGCAGATCCAGTTCGGTCTTCTCGCCGATCACGCCGGCGAAATCGTTGACATAATAGCCGTCCTTCGGCTCCGGCAGACCGGATGCCGCCTGGACCCGGAGCGGAACCCAGGCAAGCAGCAGGAATAAAGATAAAGGCAGCAGCAGCCGTATCCGTGCGCAAGGTGCTGTCATGGACTTCAAGCCTCCTTCTAATAGCAGCATTTGCTCTTAGTCTATTCGGCCGGTCCGGAAATCTTCCTATTTCTCTGACAGAAGATTTGAATTCTCTAAGTCGTCCCCCAACAAAACGGCAAGGGACGCAGCCGCATGACAGGCGGGCGTCCCTTGCCGGGCATTACTCTTCTTCTCTTGCATGGCCTTCGGTCTTCAGCCGCTTCAGCGGGCTTGGGCAGTCACCAGCGACAGTCCGAGAATCTCGGACCGGCTGGCCAGCCGAATCGGCGGGCCCCAGGTTCCGTAACCCGAAGAGACTACGACATGAAGGCCGGCCTTGCGCAGATAACCCCAATCCAGCTCGAACAGCCGCCGCGTAATCCAGTGGTTCGGCGCAATCTGGCCCCGGTGGGTATGGCCGGACAGCAGCAGATCGACGCCCTCCTTCGCTGCGGCGTCGAAGCCGGTCGGCTGGTGATCCATCAGAATGATGGGGCGGGAGCGGTCGAGACCCTTCAGCAGGTCGGCGACGCTGCGCCGGCCGTTCGGGTCCATCGTCTCTGCGGTCTTGTCCTTGCGTCCGACAATATAGACCCCCGCCGCTTCGGCGACTTCGTCCTGAAGCACCGGAATGCCGATGGACTTCATAACCTCGGTGTATTCCGCTATCGAACCTCCGTAATATTCATGGTTGCCGAGTACGGCGTACACGCCGTGGCGGGCCTTGAGCTTCGCCAGATTCTCGCTCATCCGGTTGCGGAGGAACGGTTCAATGCTGTCGTCGAGCACATCGCCGACCAGCAGAATCAGATCCGGCTGCATGGCATTGATCTGGGCCACCAGCCGCTTCAAATGACGGTTGCCAACGATGTTCCCCAGGTGCAGGTCGCTCGCTACCGCCACGGTCAGCGGTTCCCGGAGCGACTTGTCTCCTTCAATGGCAATCGGATACTTCCGGAGTACCGTATTCCAGGCGTTGCGGGAACCCCATACCAGAAAGGCGACCAGCAGCGCGGCCAGCACCCAGCCGGCAATCTGCGCGTAAGCGACCGCATCCGCTCCGGCCAGACGGAGAATGCCGTAGACCAGATCGGCCAGCGGAAGCAGCAGAAGCGCGAATTCCATGACTGCCAGGTAGTAGGAGCCCAGCACTTTGAAGGGACGGAAGAACGGACGAATCCGGGAGGGCCAAGGAATCATGGCCAGCGGATACCCCAAGGCAATCACCAGGAACACGGTCCAGTAGAGCGCCCGCGGCAGAGCGGGGACGATGCTGTCCAGAAGCAGAAGAAGATGATAACCAATATACAGATTGACCGCTCCGAGCACGGCTACGGCGGCAAGGGCGGTGAGCAGAAAGCGCAGTTTCTTCACGGTTGTTCCTCCTCACCAGTGCTTGGCGATAAATTCATCCCGGCCCGACTGCGCCCGGTCTTCCTTGTAATGCTTCGGATTCTTCTTGTGATAGTCCTGATGATAATCCTCCGCCGGGTAGAATACCGGTGCGGGCAGAATTTCCGTGACGACCGGTCCCTCGAACCGGCCGCTTGCGGCTACCTGTTCTCTGGAGGCCAGGGCCGCTGCTTGCTGCGCTTCGTTGTAATAGAAGATTGCCGTCCGGTACTGGGAACCCCGGTCCTGGAACTGTCCTCCGTCGTCCGTCGGATCAATCTGCGGCCAGTACAGCTCCAGAAGCCGTTCATAAGGGAACTTATCGGGATCGAAGGTGATCTGCACCACTTCGTAGTGGCCGGTATCTCCGGCCTTGACCTCTTCGTAGGTCGGATTTGCTGTGTGGCCGCCGGCATATCCCGACACAATGCTTACGATGCCGGGCAGCTCCTCGAACGGCGTCACCATGCACCAGAAGCATCCCCCGGCGAACATTGCTTGTTCCATCTTGTCTCTCTCCTTAAGGGCGCTTCGCCCGTCTAGTCCATCTTCTATTTAACACGCTGGATGCGTGCAAGGTCAAATAACGCCCAAGCCTGATGAACGCCCAAAAAAGCGCTCCCCTCCCGGGAAGCGCCTCTCCTCTTCTGATATTTCCGCTTGGAGCTTCTAAGCGGTCTCGCCCCGCTTGGCGAGATACTCGCCGATCAGCTTGTCGCATTTGCTGATATGCGTCAGCAGCCAGTCGGTCAGAATGCGGTTGAGCTTGATCGTCGTCAGCACCGATACGCCCTTCGTCTTGACGGCTTCCTCCAGCTCCAGCACGGTCTTCACGAACTCCGCATGCTCTTTCCTGTGATCGCCCAGCTCGGGAAAATGAATCTCGTCCATCAGTTCTTCTTCATTACTGAAATGTTCCAGCGTATATTCCTTCAGAAAACCAAGCGTCTCTTCAATCTTGTCCCGGCCCTGCTGATTGGAGCAGGCGTCGAAGAATTCATTCAGCTTCAGCAGCAATTGCCGGTGCTGGCAGTCAATCTTCTCTACTCCAATGTCATACGATTCTTTCCATGCTATCATTCCAACCACCGCTCTCGTTCCTGGATTCGTGTTACAACCAAGAACATTGTCTCCTGTCCGGCATGAAGAAACTGTTAATAACATCACATGCTGTCGAAGTGAGCGGTTAATTTGTCGATCATGTCCCGAAAAAAGCGTTCCGCTTCGTCAGAGGAAGCAAAAGCCGCTTGAGCCAGCTTCTCTCCGCCTCCGCCCTTGCCTCCCGTTCCGGGAAGCGCCGCCTTGAACCAGGCTCCGCAAGGAGGCTCTCCGCCGCTTGCGAGTACGACCTTGCCGGCGTCCTCGTCCAGCAGCAGAGCCGGGGTCCCGCCTTCTTCGGCGATCCGGACGGCGAGCGCCTGCAGCTCCTTGAGCGGCCGGCTGCCGGCGCGGTGAGCGATGAAGCCGCCCTGCCTTGCGTTGAGCAGCTCCCGGACCAGGAAGCCGTCGCTCTCGGTCCGGAGGCGCTGCAGCTCCGCCAGCAGCCCGTGCTGCTCCTGCTCCAGCTTCTCCACCCGCTGCATAAGCTCAAGCCGGGGCGCGCCCAGTTTCACCGAGAGCGCAGTTAATACTCCCGCGCTCTCGGCGTAATCCTCCAGCGCCCGGAAGCCGCATTTGAAGTAGAGGCGCACATGCCCTTTGTGCTTCTCGGATCGAAGCAGCTTGACCGGGCCGATCTCGCCCGTACGGGCGACATGAGTTCCGCCGCAGGCGTTGTATTCCACGCCCTCCATCTCGACGATCCGGACATTGCCGGTTACGGACGGCGGCTTCACCAGCGGCAGTTCCGCCGCTTCTTCCGGCGTTACCCAATAAGAGCGAACGGGAACATTGCGGATGACGAGGCGGTTCGCTTCGCGTTCCAGCCCGGCCATCTCGTCCGGAGAGAGCTCGCTCCGTTCAATATCGATGGTGGCGTATTCCGTTCCCAGATGGAAGCTTAGCGTCGGCGCGCCCGCTTCCTCCAGACAGACGGCGGAGAGCAGGTGCTGCCCGCTGTGGTGCTGCATATGGTCGAATCGGCGTTCCCAGTCGATCCGGCAGAGCACCTCTCCTTCCGGAGGCTCGGACTCCAGGCGATGAATCACCGCTTCGCCGTCCCGGGTTACATCCGTCACCCGAATACCTGCGATCTCACCCCGATCGCAGGGCTGTCCTCCTCCGTGCGGATAGAAGGCCGTCTCGGCCAGTCCGGCCTCCCATCCGCCGCCCCCGGCGGGCCGTTTCCACTCTATGGTGCTGCGCCATTCCCGCAGGTACGGCGATGAGTCATACAGTTGGTTCGTCAAGCTCTGATCTTCCTCTCCCGGCATTTGTTATTTACTATAACACATGCTTGGCACACTTGCCGGGCGCTCAGTTCTGAATATACGGCTTCAAGTCGGCCAGCAGCCGCTGAAGCTGTTCGGAGCAGCCGCCGTACAGCTGTTTGGCGGCGGTATCCTTGGTCGAGAGGCTGAACAGTTCCAGGTCGGCTTCGCATTTTTTGAGCAGCGCATAGAGCTGGGGCTTGTCCTGCGCCTTCGGCGTCTGCACCCCGTCCGCATACAGATCGACCGTAAGCTCTCCATAGGAATCAATCTGTCCCAGGTAGACCTCCTCCATCCGCACGCCCAGCTTCTCCAGCTTGTCGTGCAGCCCCTTCGGAGTCAGGCCGACCGCATCGAGCGGCTGGGACAGCATTTGGCCGTCCATTATGACCGCCTGGGTCTCCCGCTCCGGCGCTACCTTGATCCCGAGATGCTTCGCGGTCAACGGCTGATTCTCGCGGGTCAGCAGCACATTGATAGCTCCATCGGACTCCAGAATGGCGAATTCCACATCCGCCACCTTGAACACATCCTTCTTTCGCAGCTCCTCCAGCAGTTCATCCGAGCTGATGCGCTCCTTCTTCAGGTTCTCTTCCAGAATCTTGCCGTTGCGGATCAGCACGGTGGAGCGGAAATCAATGAAATCGCGCGCCTTCTTGCTCTTCAGCTGGATAAACTCAATGACGTATGAAACGGCTACCCACACGAGGAGAGCAATCAGCCCGAGATGCCAGGTTTTGTCTGTATCCAGCGAGATCGTTGCAGCCAAATCCCCGATGGTGATTCCCGTAATGTATTCAAAGAACGACAGCTGTGACACCTGCCGCTTGCCGAGCAGCTTGGTCAGCAGGAAGAGCACCACAATAGCGAAGAGCGTCCGCACGATCACTTCCAAGGATTCCATCATGCCCGCATACCTCCTGTCCGAATAAATTCACGCCATTCTACAGGATTGCTCACAGAGAGGCTTCTCCATCCGCCAAAGCCTATTCCTTATTGTGGTATAGTCTGCCGGGGATAAAGGGTCTGCCCGGACTCCATACTAACCGTCGCAGCAATCCACACCCCATCGGCCAAAAAGGAGGACCCGCGATGACAGTCGCTTCCCAAGTGAAGACTTGCGTTGCCTCGCTGAAGAGCGCCCAGGCCAGCCTGGAACAGTTCGCGCTGGAGACGCAGAATGAGGATGCCAAGCAAATGTTCACCTCGGCCGCCGCACAGACCCAGCAAATTGTGCAGCAGGTAGAGAGCCGGGTACAGAAGATTGAACAGGAAGAACCGCAGTACAGAGGTTTCTGATCCCTCCCCCGGAAATTCAGAAGGGCTGCCTGCTCATCGGCGATGAGCGGGCAGCCCTGTCTGTCATTTCACTTCAAAGTTAAAATAAGTGCTCGGGTACGGTTCGTTCTTCAGGGTGAAATGCCACCATTCCTTGCGGTACGGCTCGAACCCGCCCCGGATCATCGCATCTCTCAGCAGCTTGCGGTTCGCATGCTGGGCTGCGCTGACCTTGGTTGCATTGTAATAGGAGATTTCCCCGAAGAAATCATAAGGAGAGCCCATGTCTGCGGCCTTGCCCGTCTTGAGGCTCGCCAGCGTCAGGTCCACGGTACTGCCGCGCGAGTGACCCGACCGGGAAGAGATGAAGCCGAGCTTGAAGAGATTCTTCTTGTTAAGCGCCGGATAGAAATCGGCCTTCATCCGCGTATCTCCCGGAGTCTTCGACCAGCGGATGAAATGGGCCACGGCCGCCGTGGGCCGGTAAGCATCGTAGATCCTCAGCGTGTACCCTTTGGCAGCCAAGCTGTCGTTCACTTTCTTCAGAGCCGCCGCGGCTTCCTCGGTCACAATCGCATAGGGCGCTTTGTAGCCGTCAATCCGGGCGCCGACGAAGTTGTAGTCGCCATAATACCGGATTTCGAACTGGGCTTTGGGAAGGACCTCATCCAGATAGACGAAGCCTTTAGGAAAAGGATACTGCTTCGCCGCCGATGTTGACGCCGCAGCCTTGGCAGCGGATGCTTCGGCTGTCACCATTGCGGCTGTCAACAGAAAGAGCGCCAGAACGGCCGCTGCCAGCCGGAGAGCTTGGGCGGTACTTGCCGCTCCCCTCCCTTTCTGCCCTGCTATTTCTTCAGACCTCTTCATCCTCTTGGCTTGCGTCAGCATTCTTCGGGGCCCTCCCTTTCCCTGGCGGATCGTTTTAGTGGCCGGCTTTTGGCATCTCATGCTTGATCTTCACACGCTTGATAAAGAACGACAGGACAAGCCCGGCTGCCGCCACAATCAATCCGAATATAAACACCCGCTGCACACCCTGCGTGAAGCCGGCCAGAATCTCCATCGGATCGGCCGGGTTGGCCGATCCGCTCAAGTAGCTCTTGCTTCCGGCCGTCATAATGCTTACCGCCAGGGCGGTGCCGATGGCTCCGGCCACCTGCTGCAGCGTGTTCATGATGGCTGTGCCGTCCGGATACAGCTCCAGCGGGAGCTGATTGATTCCGTTCGTCTGCGCCGGCATGAAGACCATGGATATGCCGATCATCAGCGTGCTGTGCAGCGAAATGATGAACGCAGCGGTGGAAGCGGCAGAGATGTCGGAGAAGAACCACAGCGCGGCTCCGGCTACCACAAGTCCGGGCATCACGAGCCATTTCGGACCGAAGCGGTCGAACAGCCGGCCCATGACCGGCGAGATCAAGCCGTTGATCAAGCCGCCGGGAAGCAGCAGCAGACCGGCCTCGAAGGCAGTTTTGCCCAGCCCCTTCTGCAGATAGAGCGGCAGAATGAGCATGGAGGACAGAATAATCATCATGCAGATCAGCACCATAACGACGGCAATAGTGAACATCGGGTACCGGAAGGCCCGGAGATTCATCATGGGCTTCTCCTGCGTCAGCTGGCGCCAGGTGAAGAGAGCGAGCGCTACGGCTCCGATAATCAGGGCGATGACAACCTTGGGACTGTCCCAGCCTTCGGCCTCACCGGCGCTGCTGAATCCGTATACGACCCCGCCGAAGCCCAGCGATGACAGCAGAATCGACAAGACATCAATCGGGGGCTTCGATACCTCGTTGACGTTCTGCATGAAGAGAATGCCGAAGATCAGCGAGATGAACAGAACCGGCAGCGACAGCCAGAAGATCCAGTGCCAGCTCAAATTCTCGATCAGCAGACCGGCAATGGTCGGTCCGACAGCCGGAGCGACCATAATGACCAGTCCGATCATCCCCATGGCGGCCCCTCTTTTGTGGGCAGGAATGATGACAAGAATGGTATTGAACATCAGCGGCAGCAGCAGCGCCGTGCCTACGGCCTGAACGACGCGGGCCGTCAGGAGGAAGCTGAAGTTCGGGGCGATTGCAGCCAGGAAGGTGCCGGTAATCGAAGCGCAGACGGCCGCCACGAAGAGCTGTCTGGTGGTAAAGCGCTGAAGCAGAAGTCCGGAAATAGGCACCAGAATCCCCAAGGTCAGCAGATAGGCGGTGGTCAGCCATTGAACCGTCGCTGTCGAGATGTTCAGCAGTTCCATCAGCTGGCTAAGCGCCACGTTGAGCGCCGTCTCACTGAACATGCCGATGAAGCCGCTGAGTAGCAGCGCGGTCAGGATGGGTATCGTCTTATACTTCGGCCTTTCCTTGTCTAGTGCAGGGGTTGTGGTATGATTGCTCACTCTCTGATTCCTCCTAAGTTATGGGGCAAATAAGTATATCGCCGTCCGCCCGTTCTCTTCTCTGAACAGGCGGACGGCGGCCGCTTCTAGTGCGGCTCTTTCTGAATTTCGTCTCCGGCCACCGACCATCTGCCGGCAGACTTCAGCAGCCGGGGGTGGACCTGCTCCGGCGCTTCCGAGAGAATCAGCCGGATGCGCTTGATCCACTCCTCGAAGGTGGAATAGGAAGCAAAGGCATTGGCGTTCTCAGGACTCAGGTAAAGGAACAGCGGGGTCTCGTACCGTTCCTCCAGATGCCGCAGCGCGGCTTCGACCGGAGTATACTTCTTCCGTTTGCCTTCCCACCCCTCCACGGCGATCCAGGAGCGGCCGGACGAACGCTTCCAATCATGCAGCCGGTCCTCCCGCCGGTAGAACGAACTCACCGGAGCCTTGGACATTCTTCTGACCGTCTCTTCATGCAGCGGATAAAGGACAAGCCGGGCAAAATTCCGGCGCTTCGCCTCTTCGGCGGCTTTCTCCAGCCCGGCATCCTCTGCGTCTTCAAAAGAGTCATAATACACAAGCGTTCCCTTGCGTTTCTCGGCTGGCGGTTCATAGCCGTACGGGACGTGAATCTGCTCTCTTCTCATTCTGCTGCGCCTCCTTCGGATTGTGCGCTTATCATACCTCAGGCAGGCCGGGTCCAAACGGGACGAAGGGTTCTTCTTTTAGTTAATGGCATGAATATGTTTAATTAACCCTGTTAACAACTGATCATTCCCGGTCAGGACCCCGCTCCCTTGTAGCGCTTAACGCCGCTGTTCCAGGCAATCAGACCGATCCCCAGAAAGATCGCTCCCATGACAGGCGTCAGCAGGGCCATCCGCTGCATGCCGTCCCGCTGAAGGAACAGCGAGGCCGGATACACTCCAACAAACGCAAAGGGAAGAATCCAAGTAAGCAGCACCTGAATGGCCCGGTTATAAATGGTTACCGGATAGCGGCCGTAGCCCTGAATGTTGTACATCAGCGGGATGATTCCGGTCGGTGCATCCGAGTAGAAGGAGAGCGACGTTAGCGCGGTATAGATACCGGTATAGATTGCCACGGCGCTGAGAGTCAGCACCAGCAGCGCCGGCAGGGTCCACCACTCCAGCGGAAGCCCCAGCTGCGCCCCGCTGACCGCCATAATAATTAACCCGATTAAAGAACCAAAAAGCGAAGGCGGGTCCACATTCTCCAGGAAGATCTGGAACAGATTATGCGCAGGGCGCGTCAGTATCCGATCCATTTCCCCCTTGACGATATAGCGTTCGCTGAAGTTCCACATATTCACGAAGCAGTTGAATACCCCGTAAGGCACCATGAAGAACCCGTAGACAAAGATGACCTCTCCCCTGCTCCAGCCTGCCAGACTGTCCGTATGCATGAAGACGACGAAGATAAAGATCAAATTCGTCACCTGGAAGAGCAGATCGGACAGCACCTCCACCCAGAAGTCGGCGCGGTAGGTCATCCGGGTCTTCATATAGTTCTTGATATATTCGCTCATAAGTCCGATATAGTACATTCTTGGTCACCCTCCCTGCACGAACAGCCGCCGGCGCGAAGCCTTGTAGAGCGCGATCATGGGCAGCAGCAGAAGAACGAACCACAGCGCCTGGATGCCCAGGACGTTCCAGATGCCCACACCCTTCACCCTGCCTGTGAAGACCGAACCCGGCAGAAATGTAATCGCTTGGAATGGCAGCCACTTCAGGATCGGCGACAGCCAGCCCGGGAACAGGCTGATCGGAATAATCAGACCGGAGAACAGATCGACGACCACCCGCTTCATCCGCATCAACCCTTCATTGTTCTCCACGAAGAAGGCCAGCAGGCCGGTGATCACGTTAAGCTGGGAGTTGATCAGGAAGCTGAAGAAGAGCATGACCAGAAATCCCGCCCAGGCGGCCGGATCGGTCGGCAGGGTCACCGGGAACAGCAGCATGACAATGCCCATGCCGGGAATCATAAAGAGCAGGAAGCGGAAGGCGCCCTCGCCCAGTCCCTGCATCATTTTCACCAGCACATAATTATAGGGGCGGATGAATTGAATAGCGATGCTGCCATCCCGGATGTCCGCCGATATTTCCCGGTCTAGATTATTGAAATAGAATGCCCGGGCCATCCAGGAGACCGCGATATACGTGGACATCTGGGCAGCGCTGAAGCCGCCGAGCGATTGGCCCTCTCCGTAGATCGCCATCCAAGTGAAGTAATTGACGCCGATATTGAGGGAATAGATCAGAATGCCGGTGTAGTAGTTTACCCGATAGGCCAGCATTGTCAGGAACCGGATCCGGATAAAATCGAAGTAAGCCGACAGGTTCAGCGACCGGGCACTGCCCGGCGCCGCGGCTGGAGAGAACGTTCTAGCCATGAGTCCCTCCCGCTGCCGCCTCCGAAACATCCTCGCTCCGCTCAGCAGAGCCGGACTGATAGATGCTGCGGACAATTTCGTCCGTGTTCGTCTCCACGATTTTGATGTCCGTGATATCGGTCTGGCCGACCACACGCACCAGCACATCCGACACGTTCAGCTCCAGCGGCAGCCACACCTTGGCGCCGAGTTCATTGTCTGCCGACCAGTTCACCGGAAGCCCTTCCGTCTTGGCGCGCAGATTCTCCAGCTTGGTTGGCGAGCCGAATTGAAAAATCACCTCGCGTCCGGTGCCCCAGCGCTGCTTCAGATCCTCCAGACCGCCATCATAGATGATGCTGCCGTCATCCAACATGATAACCCGCGAACACAGAGCCTCAATATCCTGCAAGTCATGTGTCGTCAGCAGAATGGTCGTTCCATGCTCCCGGTTCATGTCCTTCAGAAAGTCGCGGATCTCCGATTTGACGACAATATCCAGACCGATCGTCGGCTCGTCCAGGAAAACAATCGACGGATTATGAAGCAGCGCGGCTACCAGCTCGCAGCGCATCCGCTGGCCCAGACTGAGCTTGCGCACCGGACGGTTGAGCAGCTCCTGGAGCTGGAGCCGTTCCACCAATTCGTCCAGACGCTTCTTGTAATCGGCTTCCCCGACGCTGTACACCTTCCGCAAAAGCTGGAACGACTCGATGACCCCGATGTCCCACCAGAGCTGGCTGCGCTGGCCGAATACAACGCCGATATTCTTCACGAAGCGCTCCCGCTCCTCGTAGGGAACAAATCCGCCGACCGTTAGCGTACCCGATGTCGGGACCAGAATGCCGGTCAGCATTTTGATGGTGGTCGACTTGCCGGCCCCGTTCTCGCCGATATAACCGCAGATTTCCCCTTCCGGAATCGTGAAGGAAATATCCTTGACCGCGGCTACCTCGCGGTATTCCCGTTTAAACAAATCAACGAAGGCCCCGGTAAGGCCTTCGCGGTTTTTCTGCACACGGAACGTCTTGCGCAGATTATGAGTTTCGATCGCTGCCATAGGGTACCTCGCTACTCTATCAGTTTCAGTTCAAGCACTCATTATAAAGGAGCCGCTGCGAAATCGCCAGTCTCTGGCGCTTACTGTGCAATGCGGCCTTCAAGAATCTCTTCCGTATCGTCCGCCTTCAGATGGCCGGAGCGCGCAATCTTGGTGCGAAGATACTTCTCGTTAAAAGCGGAGACGTCTCCCCACAGCGGAATCCGCTTGACGGCATTCATACCGGCGTTCTTCAGCGCTTCGAGCTTCTTCGGATTATTCGTAATCAGCGTAACCGGCTTGGTTCGAAGCGCCCGCAGCACCGCAATCGCTCCCGAATAATCCCGGGAATCGTCCGTGAAGCCAAGCGCAAGATTCGCCTCGACCGTATCCATCCCTTCCTCCTGAAGAAGATAGGCCAGCGCCTTGCTGAACAGCCCGATGCCGCGGCCTTCATGATCGGCGAGATAGAATAGCGCTCCTGCCCCGTTCTGCACGATCATCCGCATGGACTGGCGCAGCTGGAACCCGCAGTCGCAGCGCTTGCTTCCAAAGATATCTCCGGTGTGGCAGATGCTGTGCATGCGAATCAGGGCGTCTTCCTGATGCTCGAAATCGCCGTAGACGAGCACGCTGGACTGCTGTCCTTCGGCCAGCCTCATAGCGGGCAGCTTGCCGATCAGCGCCTCCACATCCCGTCCTCCGTCCAAGTCCGCAAGCTCTTCCTCATTCAGATGCACCCAGTTGTACCATTGAAACGTAACGGTGCCGCCGTCCAGATTGACCGGAAGCCGGATAGGTCCGACCAATACTTGAGCGCCGTCTCCGGCAGGAAGCGTCTGTATTTTATCCTTTAGCAGAGCAGCCACTTGAGAATTCGTCATTTTGCGCACCGTCCTTTGTATGCTGTCCGCAGCGGCCTGATCAGCCGGGCGGTTACCTTGTTATTTTAAGTAACTAATTGTAAGTAAGTTTACCATTGTAATATTATATCGTCAAGTTATAATAGTAATTAAATAGTTGTGATTACTTTTGGTAAGTTTTTAAACGGACGTTTAATTTATCCCTAATAGAGGTGATGCGAAGTGAACGATTTTCACATGTGTCCCCGTTTCGAGAAAGCGGTCGATATTCTCAGCAAGCGTTGGGTCGCCCTGATTGTGTTCGTTCTGATTCCCGGACCCCGGCGGTTCGGTGAAATCGAGAGCTGCCTGTCCAACTTGAGCGGCAAGGTCCTCTCCGAGCGCCTGAAGGAACTGGAGCATGAAGGGATTGTGGAACGCCATGTCTATCCCGAAATTCCTGTACGGATTGAATATTCCCTGAGCGCCAAGGGCCAGGCTCTGGCTCCCATTCTGGGGGAAATCGGCAGTTGGTCTTCCGAGTGGATTGAGCTGGAAGCGAATGCCCGTTGAAGCGCCTCCTTCTTGGCGGAAGTACGAAATCTGCGAGAACCGCCGCCCCTTGCCAGCGTCGGCTGGACGGGGGCGGCGGGTACATAGAAAGCTTGAATAGCGTAGCCTGTTCAAACCAAGCAACCTTATAAGATCGGTATGTATAATCAGATATTACATTTTTTTCTAATTTTATATTGAAAAGCCCGCTTGTTTATTGTAATTTATTCATAGGGAATCTTTGGAGGCCCAACTATAGGAGAGGCGGTAGAAAGAATGGAATCGATGTGCATGGAAATGATGATGGGTATGTGTATGGACGACATGATGGCCAAGATGAACACCATGAAGATGTGTATGGAGAAGATGTCCTCCATGAAGATGATGGACGGAATGAACATGGACATGATGATGAAGAAAATGCAGGACTGCGATGAAATGATGACGATGTGCATGACGATGATGCGCAATCAGATGGAGATGTCCAAGTAAGAATTTCAAGCGCCGCCCGTTCCCGCTGTCCGGGAATGGCGAACGCACGGCAGTCAGGCAGAGCAGACAACTGCATGCCTTTTTTATTTGTTCTCAGCAACCTATTGAATCCGGAAATACTCGTTCTGAATGCATCTGGCCAGCTGGATGCGCTCCAGTTTCAGCTCCCAAATCTCTTCTTTCCACCGGCACTGCTCCTGCTCTTCTCCCTCGTCCCGCAGCTTCTGATACAATTCGGCCAGCATCAGGTTAATCTCGTCAAAACGGACCCACCATTCCCGAATGCTCCGGCGGCTTCGTTCGTTAGCCGGCACGCTGGACAGGGTCTTCATCTGTTCCAGCAAGTCGTTCTGCCACTCCCTGTCGCCGAGCGCGGCGGCATAATTATAGAGATCCAAATAATCGTCCATCGTCATGATAACCGGCTCCTTGTTTCTTTATTACCGAGTATTATACTAGGTATTTAAGGAAAAGCAAGAGGCATTCCATCCCCGGGCCTTCCTCGAATGGATTCATTCCCGGCACTGCGGGTAAAATAATCTGTAGGATCAGGAAAGGACGTGGGCGATAATGGCAAAAGAAATCCAGCAAATTACCCAATGGCTTGAAGAACGCATGGGCCGAACCATTGCAATCGACAAAAGAGAGCAGGACGATCTGGATTCGGTCCAGATTGAACTAAGCGGCGTCGATTACCGGGACGCGGAGGCGCAGGGCGTCATTGACGATTACCTCGACAGCGCCTTTATTCTCCGCGGACTGGGCAGCACTCTCAACGCAGAAGGCGAACGGGTTCCGCTGCCCACTTCCAGTTATGAAATCGCCGTACCCGGCCTTTCCGTCCGCCCGGAAGGGGACTCTCTCGTTCTTCATACCGAGCGGGCTGAATACACCCTGTCGCCGTTTGGCGAATAGGCGCTCTCTACCCGGGATCCAATATACGGACAGACGGCTTCGCCGCTCTCCATAACGCGAACAGCCCGCTTGCTGCGGCCCCGAAAGGGGCACAGCAAGCGGGCTGTTCATTCTGCACGGCAGCAGCGCGTAATCTCGAGAGCAGACGATCGGACATCAGGCAGGCTAAGCCTTGACTGCCTGGAGATCAGGCCCGGTCCGCTGCCTCATCTTCTCCGATAATCCGGACTTCCGTCTCCAGCTCTACGCCGAATTTCTCCAGTACGGTGGCTCTCACGTGATGAATCAAGGAAATATAATCTCCGGCCGTAGCATTCTCGGCATTCACAATGAAGCCGGCATGCTTGCGCGAGACTTCCGCCCCGCCGATCCGCGTTCCCTGAAGTCCGCTCTCCTGGATAAGCTGTCCGGCATACCGGCCCGGCGGCCGTTTGAACACGCTGCCGCAGGACGGGTATTCGAGCGGCTGCTTCGACTCCCGCAGCTCGGTCAAATGGTCCATCTTCTCCCGGATATCCGCCCGGTCTCCTTCTTTCAGCGCAAACCGCGCTTCCAGCACCAGATAACCGCCCTCAGCGAAGATGCTGGAGCGGTAGCCCCAGGACAGCGCCTCCCCCCCCAGCTTCACCAGCTTGCCTTCCGGGTTCACCGCAAGGGCGCTGTGCAGCACGTCGGCGATTTCTCCGCCATAGGCTCCGGCGTTCATATAGAGGGCGCCTCCGACCGTTCCCGGGATGCCGCAGGCAAATTCGAGTCCGGTCAGACCCAGCTCCAGCGCGCGGCGGGATACATCAATAATCCGGGCGCCGCACTGGGCCACGAGCCATTCGCCGTCCTGTTCGATCCGGTCCAGACCTGCCGTATAGAGAACAATGCCCCGGACTCCGCCGTCGCGAATGATGACGTTCGAGCCGTTGCCAAGCACCGTCAGGGGGACGCCGTTCCTGGCCGCGTAAGCCGCGATGGCGCAGAACTCCTCATAATCGGCGGGAATCGCCAGAAGATCCGCGACCCCTCCCATCCGGGTGAACACATATTCCTTGAGGGATTCCCGGCTGCGGACGGTTCCCTTTGGAACCAGGGCCGCAAGCTCCTCCTGCATTTGCTCTATCGTCATGGAACTATACTCCTTTGTACGTTGTCGGTCGTATTTAAGCAACCCCAACTGTATCAACGAACAGGCTTTCTTGTCAATGACCGCGCGTATCGGCGGAGACGCGCACAGCAAAAGACCGCTGTTCTTCGCCAGGCGAGTCGGCAGTCTCTGTCGTCCTTAATGCTATAAGGGGGATCGGGCCGTTTGGCAGAGATCGATGCGGCCCGGCTGAGATCAGTCTTCAGGCTGCGGCCGGCAATAGGCCTCCCGTCTGCGGCTGCGCTCCTTCTCGCTGATCCGCGGACACGTATAGCAGTAAGAACCGCCTTCCGTGTTGAAATACTGGCAGCATTTATTGCGCATCTGGACGTACTTGCCGGGTTCATCCAGAGCTTCGATGAGCCGGACGGGAACGTCGAACGGATTCTTCGCCATGCCAAAGAGCGAACCCGGGAGCTTCTTCAGCACTTCATAGTCGGCCCGGAGCCGGGCCGCGACGGCCGGATCGCTTGCCGGACCGGTCAGCAGATCGGCGTAGTAATTGAACCGCGAGGGCAGCTGGCCCCACAGTTCTCCCGGAGCGAGGCCTGTCGCGGCCGACAAGCGGCCGATGACCGGCAGCAGCGTATCCCGGTAGAAACGGGTACAGGCTTCCTCCAGCCAGGCTCTCCGCAGCTCCGGCCCTTCCGGCGCGGCAGTACTCTCCTTGCCCGACCAGACAAAGGCCGTCCGGCAGTAGCCCGCAGCGGGAATCAGATGCAGTTCCAGCTCATTCAGGGAAAAATCAGGCATCCGGCCATGGTATAAGGCAGCATATTGAAGTCCAAGCGCCGCTACCGAGCAGGCGGAAGCGGTGTAGGCGCCCACGGCCTTGGGATCCAGCGCTTTCATCAAAGGGGTATAGGCGCAGACAAAGGCCGCCATCCCTTCGGCCGTAGCGAGCGCCGCCAGCGGAACGGAATGAACGGAACCGGCTGGCGCGTCCAGGTGAATATCCAGATGATCGGCGAGACCTTGCCAGAGTTCATGCCGGTCCCGAAGTGGAGCTTCCTCGCCCTCCGTCCAGGTCGATTGGTTCGTCTTCGTCATTGTTAATCCGCCTCCTTCCTCTTTTTACACGCCCGAAGCCTGTCGCATCGCCAGTTCATACGGCAGACAGAGCGGCAGCCCGGTCCGCGGATCGGTCACAATGTCGGCTTCGATGCCGAATACTTCGCGCAGCACATCCGGCGTCATGACGACTTCCGGAGATCCTTCGCTGACCACGCTGCCCGATTTGATCGCCACCATGTGCTGAGCATAGCGGGAGGCGTGGTTCAGGTCATGGACGACCATGATAATGGTCCGTCCTTCGCGTTCGTTCAGACGCTGAAGCAGCTGCAGCACTTCCAGCTGGTGCGCCATGTCAAGGAAGGTCGTTGGCTCGTCCAGGAACAGGATTTCGGTCTGCTGGGCCAAGGCCATTGCGATCCACGCCCGCTGACGCTGTCCTCCCGAGAGACGGTCAATCGGCCGGTCCGCAAATGCGGTCATGCCGGTCACTTCGATCGCTTCGGCGACAATTGCCCGGTCTTCCGCCGTCATGGCGCCGAAGCCTTTCTGATGCGGGTAGCGTCCGTAGCTGACCAGCTCGGATACGGTCAGTCCGTCGGGAGCCGTTGGATTCTGCGGCAGAATGGCGAGCTGGCGCGCAACCTCTTTGGTGGACTGGCTGTGAATCGACTTGCCGTCCAGCATGACGCTCCCGCTCTTGGGCTTCATCAGTCTCGCCATTGTCTTAAGAATGGTAGACTTGCCGGACCCGTTCGCGCCGACCAGCGCAGTAATTTGCCCTGTCGGAATCGACAGGTTCAAGTCGCTTACAATCAAGGTATCGGCATAACCGATGGACAGCTCCCGGGCGTTCAGACGTTCCCGCATGGTTCAACACTCCTCAGCTCAACGTATAGAATTCAGGCCTTCGCACGGGCCAGCAAATACAGGAAATACGGGGCGCCGATGACGGCGACGACGACGCCGGCGGGAATCTCCGCCGGCTGCATGATCCAGCGGCCGATTGTATCGGCCGCGAGCAGCAGCAGCGACCCGGTCAGCGCCGAGGCTGGCAGCAGAATCTGGTGCCGCGGGCCGACCAGACGCCGCGCCAGATGCGGCGCAATGAGGCCCACAAAGCCGATTCCGCCGCTGACGGCGACGCAGGCGCCGGCTAGCGCCACGGCGGCCCCCATCAGCAGCAGCCGCTCCCGGCCCACGGCGACGCCGATGCCGGATGCCGCAGCGTCGCCCAGATTCAGCGCGTTCAGTACGCGCGCTTTCAGGAAGATGAGCGGCAGCAGAACGCCTGCCCAAGGCAGCAGCGCCCAGACAAAGGGCCAGCCTCCGCCCCAGATCTTCCCTGCGATCCAGGTCGCGACAAAGGCATAATTCTGCGGATTCAGCTTCAAGGCCCATACGATCTGAACCGCATTGATTCCCGCCGTCAGGGCAATGCCCGAGAGAATCAGCCGGGTCGGCGCGGCGCCTTCTCCCTTCCGGTACGCCAGCAGATAGATGAGCGCCGCCGCAGCGGCCGCACCTCCGAGCGCCAGGGCCGGGAGCACATAGACCGGAGCGGCCGTGACCGCCGGGAAGTAGGAGATGAACAGGATCACCGCCAGGCCCGCCCCGGCCGTTATGCCCAGGGTAGCGGGTTCGGCCAGGGCATTCCGCGCCAGGCTCTGCAGCACGCAGCCGGATACCGCGAAGCCTGCGCCCACCAGAATGGCAACGGTTATTCGCGGCAGGCGGAAATCGAACAGGATCAGATGCTGTTGGGGACTCCCCTTTCCGGCCAGCGTGCGCAGCACATCCGGTGCCGACAGCTTCATATAGCCGGTATTCATGCCGAGAACCGCTACAACGGCAACGAGGAGGGCCAGAACCGCCACCACCGCCATTCCGCCCGCTCCGCCGCCTGCCCGTACAGGTCTTCTTCTCATCGGGCGCTCCCCCTCTCCCTGCGCGCAAGGACGAAGAAGAAGGGAACACCGATCAGCGCGATCAACGCGCCGACCGGCGTCTCATAAGGGGGACTGACCAGCCGGGCCGCTGTGTCGGCCGCGACAAGCAGCAGCGCGCCCAGCACAGCCGAACACGGGATAATCCAGCGGTAATCCAGCCCCACCAGGAAGCGTACCAGATGCGGAACAATCAGTCCGAGAAAAGCAACCGGCCCCACTGCGGCAACCGCGGTGCCGGCCAGAATGGTCACAATGGCCAGGCCGATGGCCTGAACCAGCCCGGTTCTTTGACCGAGGCCGCTGGCTACGTCGCTTCCCAGGCTGAGCACGGTAACCGGGCGGGCCATCAGCAGGGCTGCGACGAGACCGCCGACAGACCAAGGCGCCATAAGGCGCAGCTGATCCCAGGTCGCTCCGGCAACGCCGCCGGCATACCAGAAGGCCAAGTCCTGGCTCAGATTGAACATCAGGGCGATGCCTTGGCTGACAGCGGACAGCAGAGCGCTTACCGCCGCTCCGGCGAGCGTCAGCCGAAGAGGCGTCAGACCGCTGAAGGATAGCGAACCGACGCCGAAGACGACTAGAGCCGCCACGGCCGCCCCGGCAAAGGAGAACAGCATCAGCTCCCAGAAGCTCACCGACGGCAGGAACGCGAAGGCCGCAGCCATCGCCGCGCCTCCTCCGGCATTCAGCCCCAGCAGGCCGGAATCGGCCAGCGGGTTACGAGTCATGCCCTGCATCATGGCGCCCGCGACGGCCAGGCATGCGCCCACGAGAGCGCCGGCGATCGTGCGCGGCAGCCGGATTTCACGGATCACGACATGGGTCTGAAGCTCCGGCTGATAGCGAAGCAGCGCCTGCATGACCGTGCCAAGATCGATGTCTACCGCTCCCGCAGCGATGGAGACCGCCATGGCCAGGAGCAGCGCGAGGAATCCGAACGCAAGAATGAACCAAGCAAAGCGGGGTCTGGAGCGCAGGTCCGGTCTGGCCGTAGATGATGTATGGGGGATGGATGCGGAATTGTGAACCATTCGGCCTGCTCCTTTTGATAATGATAACCAATATCAGTAGCTACATTATCGCAAATCCGAGACGGTTGTACAAGACAGGCGCACAGGTTGCCAAAAAAGAACAGGCACCGGTTCGCCCGGTGCCTGCCTGCAAGGTTCTATTTGACCAGAAACTTAAGAACGTCGTCGATTACTTGGGAACCGGCCGTCGGTCCGTTGTAGAGCCAGCTGCTGGACGCTTCCAGTTCATAGACATGCCCGGCCTTGACGGCAGGGATGCCCTTCCAGATCGCACTGTTCAGCACATCGGAGCCCTCGGTCTTATCGCTGTTGACAAGGAAAAGATGATCGGCCTTGAGTTCCGCAAGCTTCTCCAGCGTCACGGGATTCCAACTGGCCCGGTTCGCTTCGGGAATATCCGTGACCAGGTTCGGAGGCGTGAGCCCCAGATCACGGTACAGGACCGAACCGCTCGACTGTGTCTCATCCACCAGGTAGAAATTCTTCTGAACCAGCCAGACCACTGCCGCCGACTGGCCGGATACCGCCTTTGCCAGCTTGGCCTTGGCATCCGCAGCCTTCCGGTCATATTCTGCTATGGCTGCTTCCGCCTGCCCGCTTCTGCCGAGAAGACCGCCGATCGTTGTCAGCGCCTTGCGCCAGTCTTTGCCCGTCTCGTCGCCAAGCACATAGGTTGGCGCTACTTTGCTGTACTGGTCGTACAGACCGTTCTGCACAGCCGATTCCGATCCGATGAGGATAAGGTCGGGCGCGAAGCTGATCACCGCCTCCAGCGGCAGATCATAGCTGATCGTCGGGACACCGGACAGCTTGTCGGATAAGTAGTCCTGGACGCCGTTCGGAACGGACCACTGAGCTACCGGTGTGACCCCCAGTGTAACCAGGTAGTCTTCCAGGTAGGAGGCCAGCACCTTTTGCGGGTTCGCCGGAATCTTCACTTCGTGCCCCATGGCATCGGTCACCGTCTTCCCGGCCGATTGCGGTTCGGCCGACGCAGCGGTTGCCGGTGGCGGGCTCTCGGCCGGGGCCGGGCTGCTGGCGGAGCCGTTATTGGAATTGCCGCAGGCGGAAGCCAGCAGCGCAATCATCAGGACACCGGCCAGAGCTGCAGACCGGGATTTACGGGAACGCGTAAACTTGAACATTTATTTTCCTCCTAAAAATCAACCTGTCTCATTATCATTACAAATGATATTGATTATCATTATCTCTGTCAAGAGAGACAAAAAAAGCGCCCGGGGAACCGGGCGCCAAGCTTTTACTTATGAAGATGGAAAGGAACGGTTGCAACGACGACATCCTTCTGGTTCATGAGGTACGTACGGATGAGGATACTCGTCTGGTTATGCAGGGCCGCCTGCCACCAATGCTTGGTGATAAACTGCGGAATCAGAATGGTGATGTGGTCGGTTGCCGATGTCTTCCATTCGACGGTGTCAATAAATTTCAGCAGCGGCCGGATGATGCTCCGGTAACGGGAACGCAGCACAATCAGTCGGACGCCCGGATTCCACTCCTCCCACTTCTGTTCCATCTTGTGAATCTCTTCTTCATCGAAGCCAATGTAGACAGCCACCACGTTGTCGGTCAGCGATTTGGCATAGCTGATGGAATGCAGGACGGCCCGGGTAACGCCGGAGACCGGAACAATGACGGTGCTTCCCTTAATGCAGGGTTTATCTTTATCCAGCTGGATGCGCAGCTCGTCGGCCGTGTTCTGATAATGCCGATGGATGCGCATGAAGATGAACATGACGATCGGCAGGAAGAGGAATGCCATCCATACATTGGCGAACTTCGTAATGATGAAGATCAGCGTAATGGTCAGCGTCGTCAGCATCCCGATGGTATTGATAATAAATTTGGTTCTCCAGCCGCTCGGCTTGAGCCGGTACCAGCGAATCATCATGCCCAGCTGGGACAGGGTGAACGGAATGAATACGCCGACGGCATACAGCGGAATCAGATTCTCGGTATGGCCGTGGAAGGCTGCCACCAGGAGCGCCGACAGCACGCCCAGGAAGATAATGCCGTTGGAGAAGCCCAGACGGTCGCCGCGAATCATGAAAGCGTGAGGCAGGTATTTATCCTTGGCCAGCATGAACGACAGCAGCGGGAAGGCCGAATAGGCGGTATTGGCCGCAAGGAACAGGATAACGGCGGTCAGTCCCTGAATGATAAAGTAGATGCCGCCGCGGCCGAAGGTCGATTCGGCGATCTGGGAGACGACGGTCGCCTTCTCGTTCGGCGTGATGCCGTACCAGTAAGCGAGCAGCGTAATGCCGGTAAACATGAAGCCCAGCAGCACGCCCATCATCATCAGGGTCTTGGCTGCGTTCTTCTCGGAAGGCGCCTTAAAGTTCGGGATGGCATTGGATACCGCCTCTACCCCGGTCAGAGCCGAACAGCCGGAACTGAATGCCTTCAGCAGCAGGAACAGGCTGACATTCGATACGGCGGTGCCAATCTCCGGAACAGCGGCGTGGGAGCCCTGGGTCATATATTTCACAACGCCGGAGAGAATCAGCACAACGATGGCAACCACGAACAGATAGACCGGAATGGCGATGAAGGAGGCCGATTCCGTTACTCCGCGCAAGTTGATAATGGTCAGAATCAGAATGACGGTTACCGCAATGCCTACGCTGTGATTGTGCAGACTCGGAAAAGCGGAGGTGATGGCATCGGTGCCTGCCGATGCGCTGACCGCAACCGTCAGGATGTAATCGACCAGCAGCGAGCCGCCGGCGAGCAGGCCGGTAGATACGCCAAGGTTGTTCTTGGCGACGATATAAGCGCCGCCTCCCTGCGGGTAAGCGTAAATCGTCTGGCGATAGGATAAGATCAATATTGCCAGCAACGCCAAAACTGCCAGGGCAATCGGGAGGGAATACCAAATCGCCGTAAAGCCGGCGGCGACCAGAACGAGCAGGATTTGCTCGGTGCCGTAAGCGACGGACGACAGGGCGTCCGACGACAAGACCGCAAGTGCTTTTACTTTGGTCAGTTTCTCCTGTTCGAGTTCGGTCGACTTTCGCGGCCGCCCGATCAGCAGACGTTTTACTTTGCTTACCATATGGGTTCGGTTCCTCTCTTTGGGTGAGTTGAAACGGCTATGCCGTGCGCTGTTTTCAGAAGCGAATTTTCATAAATAAAGGCACGAAAACAGGCATGCGGAAATGAGCCGCATGCCTGGGCATGGTTCATCATTCCACAGCAGCTTACGAGGTTAGCTGGCGGATTCGGACTGTGGAAGCCCTACGGCGCGGACCAAGCGGCCCAGCGTCGATTCACCCCTTTGACCCCAACAGCGGTCAGTTGGTTCCCCCGTTTTTCCTTGGAAAATTCAGCGCATATTCAACTTCTCACAAGGTCTAATATTAGAATAAAAAACCATCCGCCGTAAAGCGGTGAAAAAAATGAAAATAGAATGAAAAACAAGCTGTTTCCGTCAAAACCTCAAGAAGTTCGTTTTTTCTCTTTCATTCTCTTCTATTATCCCTGTTGCCCTTACTTTTATGTTCATTTGCGTACATTTTATTAACGGATGCTGCCGTCCTCTTGCCCGGCATTGTCTTCTTCGCCCTTTCTGCCCGCCCACAGCAGCAGCACGATCAGAATCTGGGCAATCAGCGCAAGCAGCGGGACGGTGATAAAGCCGAGAAAATCAAGGGAATCCTGCGTACACGGAACCCCAACCGTGCAGGAGAATACGCGCCCGAAGGCCGGTATCTTCTGCTCGGCATAGTGATAAATCGAGATCGCACCGCCGATGAAGCTGAGCGGCAGCGCGTAAGGAATGATCTTCCGGTCGTTGCGGTAGGTGGCAATTCCGAGCAAAATGACATGCGGATACATGAAGATCCGCTGGAACCAGCAGAGCCTGCAGGGCTCGTAATGCAACACCTCGCTTAGGTACAAGCTGCCCGCCGTGGCGACGACGGCAACCAGCCAGGCCAGATACAGGCAGTTGCGGCGCAGGAAACGTACCGCCCCGCCCATTACGGATTGGCCTTGGCTGCCGCCTTGTCAATCTCTGCGGCAACGGCGCTGTAATTAAAGGGGTCTTTTGTCTTTACTCCATTAATAAACAAGGAAGGCGTATTTGTAACATTGAACTTCTCTGCGGTCTTGTTGTCCCTTTCCAGCTCCTTGCGGTAGGTGGCATTCTCGATATCCTTGGCCAGCCGGTCGTAATCAATCTCCAGCTTCTCTTTCTGGGCCAGACTGACCAGATAGTCCTTGGTTGCCCACTCGGTCTGTTCATCTCCCTGGCTTGCATAGACGGCATCATAGAACTTCCAGAAGGCATCCGGGTTCTGATGATAGACCGACAGGGCGGCAAGCGAAGCCGTCTCGGAATCGGGGCCGACGAACGACATATTGACGAAGTAGAACGCAGCTTTGCCGGTATCAATGGCGTCCTGTACGATCTTCGGCTTCACGGTATTCGTGAAATCGGCGCAAGCTGGACATTTAAAATCTCCGAATTCCACCAGCTTCACCGGCGCATCGGCTTGTCCCAGCCGCGGCAGCTCGCTGTAGTTGAATTCCGGGTCCTGTCTGGACCAGAGCGCCAGAGCCGCGATCACGGCGATGACGACGACAGCTGTGAAGATCAGCATAATCCGGTTCCGGCGTTTGGCCCGTTCCTGTTCGGCGCGGCGCTGTTCCTTCTTGCTTGCAGCCTTGGCTGCTGTCTTGGACGATTGCTTATTCAAGTGGCATAAGTCCTTTCTCTCCCAAAATGAAATCAATCCGATTATAAAGGCTTGCCTTCCCGCTTGGCAACGCTGCCCCGCCGTACTGCATCTTGCCGCTGCCGCAAAAACCGCTCCGCCGGGGAGGGCGGAGCGGTCAGCGGTCTTGCATATTAAGGCAAGATAGAACAATCGAAACGGAGAAGTCGAAGCTTCGCGGCCATCCTTACGGGACCTTAGAGGCCTTAGGCTCCTTCTTCTTCCGCCAGATAATCGAGCTTCACCAGCCGAATCCGGGAGATTCGCTTGTGATCCGTCTCTTCGACCAGCAACAGATGACCTTCGGTCTCGTAGCGCTGGCCTTTCTGCGGCGGTCCGTCCTCCAGCTTGGCGTACAACCAGCCGCCGATGGTGTCGTAGTCCTCCGTCTCCAGCTGGAGGCCAAACTGCTCGTTGATCTCTTCAATCAGCATGAGGCCATCGACCGAATATTCGTCCTCTCCGATGACTTCAAGAGCAGGCCGCTCCTCGTCGAATTCATCCTGAATCTCGCCGACGATTTCCTCCATGATATCCTCCAGCGTGACCAGTCCGGAGGTCCCGCCGTATTCATCGATCAGAATGGCGATCTGCGTCTTCGCCTTCTGCATCAGCTTCAACAGCGCGCTGATCTGAATCGATTCCGGCACGGTCAGAATCGGGCGTACCAATTCCTCATAGCTGTGCGAGTTGCCGCGAATTAAATCCTTGATGTGAATGAACCCGATGATATGGTCCTTATCTCCTTCGCAGACCGGGTAGCGGGTCCGCATCCCCTCGAATGCGATCTCCAGATTCTCCTGGAGGGTTAGATGTTTGCTGAGGCAGATCATTTCCGTGCGCGGAATCATAATTTCGCGCGCCGTCGTATCGACAAACTCAAAGATGTTGTCTACCAGCGCCATTTCGGTGTTGTCAATCAATCCGTTCTTGTTGCTCTCCTGCATCAGACTGCGGATTTCTTCCTCGGTATGCGCGGTGCCAAGCTCCGACACCGGAGTCAGACGAAAGATCCGAAGCAGTCCCCCGGCAATGCCGTTGACCAGCCAGATCAGCGGATAGAGCAGACGGTAAAAGACGTTCATCGGCCCGGCCATCAGCAGCAGAACCCGCTCCGCTTTGTTGACGGCAATCGTCTTCGGAGCGAGCTCGCCGAGCACAATGTGCAGCACGGTAATAAACAGAAAGGCCAGTACGACGGATACGGCATGAACCCCTGCCGCGCCGATGCCCATTCCTCTCAGCATCGGCGAGATCGCCTGTGCGACCAGCGGTTCGCCCAGCCAGCCAAGCGCCAGGGAAGCCGCCGTAATGCCGAGCTGGCAAGCCGACAGATAGGCGTCCATGCGGCGCAGAATTCCGCGTGCGGGCACCGCCCGCTTGCTGCCTTCTTCAATGAGATGGTCAAGACGCGAAGCGCGCACCTTGACCATGGCGTACTCCACGGAAACAAAAAAACCATTCAACAGCACTAAAAGAAAAATAAGTCCAAGCCTTAATAAATCGGGTAAAGGGTCGCTCAACTGATTATCCTATCCGCTCCAGAGCAAATCGCCGGCGGATAGGCCACCTCCTTCGCTCTCTAAAAATGTGGGCCAATGCGACAGCCGACTTCTCCTTCAAGGTCAATTTCCCAACGCATTCATCTCCTGCCTGTCATCACGATTAGAATTATAATAATCATTATATAGATATATTTGGCCACTTCGCAACCATGCCTGTCCCTCTGCAAAAAAGGACGAAAGGACGCCGCCCGCATCCGGGAAGCGTCCTCTTCCGCTGTTACCTGCCGTTTATGCGTTCAGCGCGAACGGGATACCGGCGGATTGCCGATGACTCCCGGGTACTGATAGACCAGCGGCTGATCGAAGGTCGCATAGTCGAGATTAACCATCAGCAGAATGGTGCGCTGGCCGGTATTAGGATCGCTGATGATGATATGGTCGCGGCCGGCGGCTTCCAGCACCCCTTTGAAGATCTTGGCATTCCACTCCGAATTGTTCTCGTAAGTCATATAGAAAGTACCGACTTTGCCGAGGTTAAGCCGCAAAATGTTCTCGATATAGGATTGCTCGAATACGGGCGGCGCCGTGGATACGACGGTTCCTCCCGGCGTCATGACCCCTCCGCTCGATACCTGGGGCGGCACGGCGCCCATTTGGGGCATTGCGGATCCGTGAGCTGTTGTGTAAGTAACGGGGCGATACGTTTGGTACATGGATAATTTCCTCCTGACAAAATAATCTTGGGATTCTCTAGTACACCGCCGGGCATTCCTCGCTGGAAGGACTGAAGAAACAGTGCGCCTTGTAGCGTCCGGTATTCTGCTGGTTGTACCAAGTTGCCGGACAATCGCCTTCGGGACGGAAGAACCAGAGGGCATTGCTGGCCGGCCAGGTGCGCTCGCCCGCTATGACCCGGTTCGCCAGCCGGATATCGCGCTCTCTGGCCCGCTGGTAGAAGTAGCCCTTCTGCGGAGCTTCGAATCCTCCCGGAGACTGGTAGACCATATCGTCGATGCTCCGGATATTCCGAAAGTCGAGGCAATTGCCCAGAATCCGGTTGACTCCGACATTCCCGACCATGAGCATTCCGGGGTCGCCGTCCTCTTCCGCTTCGGCGCGCATCAACCGGGCTAGCACTTTGACATCTTCGGAATTCGCCTTGATTACAGCCACGCGCTGTTCCCTCCCCAACAATCGGCTCCTTCAAGCCGACCGCTCTCGTGTTGCATGATGTATTGTATGTGCGAATGCCCAATGGGTGACTGTCCCGGGGAATCCCTTTTTCTTGGTCAGGGTTCGTAGATCATTTTGACGGTCATTCCTCCGTCGACCACCAGTCCGGCCCCTGTGATGAAGCGGTTCACCGAATCGGTCAGGTACAGACAAGCCCTGGCTATATCCTCCGGCTTGCCAACCCGGCCGGCGGGATGCTGGGCATGGTCGATCTCTCTTAATTCCCGGTAATCCCCGGTCTCGATCCAGCCGGGATAAATACAGTTCACGGTAATGCCGTCCGGGCCTAGCGAGACCGCCATGGCATGCGTCAAAGACGCGATGGCTCCCTTGGAGGCCGCATAGGCCTCGGTATGAGGCTCGGACATGAGAGCCCGGGTAGAGGAAATATGAACAATCGCGCCTCCTTGTTCGTTGAGGCACATGATTTTGGCAGCCTCGCGGGACGTCAGGAAGCATCCCTTGGCATTCGTATTCATCACCCGGTCCCACTGGTCTCCCGTCAGATCATAGAAAGAGGCCTGGTGCGGATCGGCGATGCCTGCATTATTGATGAGAATATCAACGGCGCCGTAGTGTTCCACAGTCCGGGCGATCAGAGCAACCACCTGCTCTTCGCGGCTTACATCACAGGCAATGAACCGGGCTTGTCCGCCTCCGGAACGGATATCGTCCGCCGTTCTCTCGCCTTGTTCAACAAGCAGGTCAGCCAGAATTACCCGCGCCCCTTCCGCCGCATAGCTGCGGGCAATGGCCGCCCCGATGCCCCGGGCCGCCCCCGTCACGATTACCGAATAATCCTTGTAACGCATTCTTATCAGCTCCTGAACGTTCAGTCTGGCCGGGTGCTCCGGCATGAAGAGTATAACAAAAAAGCCTGACCGACACCCGGCTGCCGAAGGATACGCCATCCTTGCGCCGGGAATCGTTCAGGCTTCGCAACCTCTTAGGGCGGGGGCGTCCCCTGCCGCTCCTTCCTCCCCTTACCAGGTCTGAGCCGCCCGGTAATGCCGTTCCCGCTCAAAACCAAGGTATCGGGTACCCCGGTAGCGAAGAGACCCGCGGTCCTGTTCAACGGCAGCCCCATAATCCGTACCGCCGACTATGAATTCCTTCCGGGTTCCATCCTCCAGCTCAAAGGTGAGATAGTACTGCATTTGTGTCCGGGCCGGCTCCCCTTCTTCCCGAAAACGCGGCCGGATTTCGCTTCGCTTGCCGACAATGCGGGCCGGTACAGTCTGCTGCGGCAGCCTGCTGTTGCGGACCCAGTTCCACAGTCCCCCTCCGGCGGACACGGCAAGAATGCCCAGCACTACGGCAATGAAGATCGGAATGACGGTTCCGACAAGATCGAACATCCAGACTGTCTCTTCTCCCAGTCCCATCAGCATTCCTCCCGTCACAAGTTCTCCTCGTCCGACGGCCGGGCGGGGTCTACTTCATGTATATGCAGGAGCCCGGAACCCATGTCTTCACGACAAAAAAGCACCGCTTCTATTGGAAGCGGCGCTTTCAGCGGGGATAAGGGTGATTCGTCTTACGCATGTACCAGGTCCAGCAACTGCTTGGTTTCGTCTTCATTCTGAGGCATCATGCCGTTCTCGGCCCAGCAGGCTCTGCATTGTTCTTCCGTCTCGCAGAGGTAGGCGTCTTCGCAGTTGTAGCAGAGCTGAAGCAGGTTGCGGGTTACATAATCCGTTTCGAATGTCATGGTTGTTCTCTCCCATCGGGTTTTAAGTTTGTGAAATTTTGAACTTGCTCTCTATGTGTTAAATATATCACAAGGATTAAGGTTTGTCATGTGATTTTTTTCACATTTATCGAAAAATTTTAAATAAGTTTTAAGATGAAAAAGACCGGGCCTCTTCCGGGAGGTCCGGTCCTGCATTATAGAAAGTCGGCATTGGCAAGGCGGTGTTAGACCCTCTACATGACCTTCCAGGTGACACCTCCGTTGATGGTCTGAAGAAGAATGGATCGTTTGGCTTCGGTTCGCTGAATCAGCAGCCATCCGGTCTTCTCGTCGATGAACTGCAGCTTGACGACTTCGGGATACTCTTTGAGCTTGGCTTGAAGTACGGAACTGGCCGGAAGCGCCCGCCAAGCCTGGCCTTGATTGCCTGTCCAATACAGAAGATCTCCGTTCAGCCACCAGCCGATCCGGGTATTCAGGAAAGTCGGCGGAATCCCGCGGTTCGGGTCGCTTCGCCCCGGCAGGTTGAAATTCGCATATTTCCAGCTAACCCCGCCATCGGCTGTAAAATAGCCGTGCTGCGTTACCTCAGCACCGACGTCGGCCTCACAGCTCACCGGGAGCCAGCCCGTCGTTTCGGTGAAGAACTGCGGACTTCCCGCAATCAGCTTCGAACATGTCTTCAAGGCGGCCGGCTGCGGCAGCGAGTCTGCCGCCTTCCAGCTGACCCCGCCATCTCCGGTTATAAAGAGCCGCACTTCTTCTCCGAACTGCATAGAGACTAGACCGTTGAACCGGTCGCGGAAGACCATCCCGCGCGAGACGCCGGTAATCGGAAGCGGCGGCTGGTCTGAATGAGGCGTATACTGTTCATTCTGCATGATCGTCTCCCAGGTAGCGCCTCCGTCTCCGGTGACGTAGAGCGCCTTGCTCTCCCTGTTCTCGGTATTGTCCCAGGTCGTCATCAGCCAGCCGTGCGCCGAGGAATCGAAATAAATGGCCGCGATCCGGCTGCTGGGATTCAGCGCGGAGATCTTCCAGCTCTGTCCTCCATCCGAGGTGTGCAGCACAATTGTCTCCGTTATTCCCGATCCGGTCCGAACAATCCAGCCATGCCGGGAATCCGCGAAGAAGATATCCTGTCCGTACACCGGATTCGCCGTGAACTGCACGGTCGCTGCCGGGGAGATGTTGGTCCAGGTCTGACCATTGTCGCGGGTCATGTACATCCGAAGCGCATTCTTGGTAATTCCCCAGGCGATCCCTTCCTTCCCGTTCATGAGATGGAAATCGGTAAGCCGGGTCTGAATCTGGTACTTTTTCGTATTTGTAGGGTCCAGATTGCCCGCATCCGGAGTAATCAGGGTGATGGTCTGCCCTTCTTCCGGCGGTTCCGTCGGCTGCGGCGGAAGGGAAGCCCGGGGAGCCGGCGAAGACGAACAGGCTGCCAGCAGCAGCAGAACGGCCAGCAGAGCCGGCAGTGTGCGAATCCAGGAGTTGCTCTGCCTCTTCACTTTCACTGTCTCCTCCTCTTTAAGCGGCTGGTTGCTTTCTATTCGGAATTCCCTCTTCGAAGTTTCTTCGGATTCAGTTCACTGTTCCGGTATCCGTAGACGGCATAAATCACAAGTCCGACCAGCAGCCAGAGAAAAAATCCGATCCAGGCGTCCCGGCCCAGATTCAGCATTAGGTACGCGCAGGCTGCCGCACTCAGCAGCGGTACAACAGGAACCCAGGGCACGCGGAATCCGCGTTTCAGCTCAGGGTTCAGATAACGCAGCGCGATCACGCCAAGGGACACGACCAGAAAGGCGAAGAGCGTTCCTATATTCGTCAGATTAGCCAGCCGGTCCAGCGGTACAAATCCGGTCAATACCGCAATCAATCCGCCGACAATCCAGGTACTGCGGTTCGGAGTCTGGGTCTTGGGGCTGACGGCGGACAGGCTCTTGGGCAGAAGGCCGTCGCGGGAAATGGCGAAGAGAAGCCGCGTCTGCCCGAACAGCATAACCAGCAGCACTGTCGTCATGCCGGCAATGGCGCCGACCGAGATCAGACCGGCAATAAAGTCCTGATGTACAAAACGAAGCGCGTACGAGACAGGATCGCTTACGTCCAGGTTGGCATACGGCACGATTCCGGTGAGAATCAGCGAGACGATAATATAAAGCGCCGTACAGACCGCCAAGGACGAAATAATGCCGATCGGCAGATCGCGCTGCGGCTGTTTGACCTCTTCCGCCGCCGTCGACAAGGCATCAAACCCGATATAGGCGAAGAATACCGTGGCCGCGCCGTTCACGACGCCGCTGAAGCCGAACGGCATGAACGGCGTCCAGTTCTCCGGCTTCACATAGAAGATACCGGCTGCAATAAATAGAGCAACGACAGCCAGCTTCACGATGACCATAATGCCGTTGAACCGGGCAGTCTCTTTGACCCCGCGGCTGAGCAGCCACGTAATCAGCAGAATAATGACAATGGCCGGCAGATTCACAACGGTTCCGTTGTCCGCATTATACGCTCCCGACAGCGCGGTCGGCAAATGGAGGCCGAAGCCTTCCAGCAGTCCCTGGAAATACCCGGACCAGCCGCTGCTGACCGCTGCGGCGGCAACGCCGTACTCCAGGACGAGGTCCCAACCGAGAATCCAGGCCAGCAGTTCGCCGAATGCGACATAGCTGTAAGCATAGGCGCTCCCCGATACAGGGATGGACGAAGCGAGCTCGGAGTAGCAGAGCGCGGAGAGCACGCAGGCGATTCCGGCCAGGACGAAGGAGAGCACCAGGGCCGGTCCGGCATGTTCAGCCGCGGCAACCCCGGTCATGACAAAGATGCCGGTGCCGATGATCGCTCCGACGCCGAGCGCGGTCAAATCAAGGGCTCCCAGCGTTTTGTTCAGCGTAGTGGTGCTGTTTTGAATCGGCTTTTTGCGAAAAAGGTTCATAATTAATCGGTTCGCTCCTGTTCATTGACAAAATTGCGGGTGTCTATGCTTTTAATCTGGGTAATGGATTAAAAGCGCCCTACTTGAAAACCCTAAGTACAGATACTATGATGGATAAGATTGGACACAAAAAATTCTTTTTAAGCGGAGGAGATGGACGGAATGGCCCCTTATAAACCGAACCGAGTTGTAATTATCGGCACAGGCGCAGTCGGAACGACAACCGCTTATACGCTGTTGCTTCGCCGCCGCATGCCGGAACTGGTGCTGATTGATGTCAATCATCAAAAAGCGCTGGGCGAAGCGCTGGACATGAACCACGGCATGCCATTCATCGGCGGTGTCAAATTGTGGGCGGGAACCTATGAAGACTGCCGGGAAGCCGACATCATCATTGTTACCGCCGGCGCCTCTCAGAAACCGGGCGAGACGCGGATTGACCTGCTGCGCAAGAACATCTCGATCTTCCGGGACATTATTCAGAAAATCACGAAATACAATTCGCACGGGATTCTCCTTATTGCAACCAATCCGGTCGATATCCTGTCCTATGCCACGCACAAAATCAGCGGTTTCGACCGCAGACGCGTGATCGGATCGGGTACCGTGCTGGACAGCGCCCGCTTCCGTTATTTGATCGGCAAGCAAAAAGAAATCGATCCGCGCAGCATTCACGGCCAGATTATCGGAGAACACGGCGACTCCGAAGTGCCTGTATGGTCGCTCGCCAACGTAGCCGGGATTGACCTGAACTTCACCGAAGAGGAACGGCAGTCGATCTACGAGAACACCAAGAACGCGGCCTATGAGATCATTAACGCCAAGGGCGCGACTTCCTTCGCCATCGCCTTGGCTCTCGACCGGATCGTCGACGCCATTCTGCACAATGAAGGCGCCGTGCTGAACGTCTCCACCCTCCTTAACAACTACAACGGCGTATCCGACGTCTTCCTCGGCGTTCCATGCGTAGTCGACCGTTCCGGAGTGCGCGAAGTACTGGATCTGACGCTCAATGACCAGGAGCAGGCCCTGTTCCAGCAATCGGCCGAGAAGCTGAAGGGTGAAATTTCCAAGCTCGATCTGTAAAAAAGGATGTCAACAGAGAGGCTGCCGGGTCCAAGGGACCCGGCAGTTTTGTGATAACGCGGCTGCTACCGCCGCTTCAGACTCTCCTCTCGCTTGACTCGCCCTATGCGAAGACGCGTTAATGGATTGAAGTTGCATGCTGTCCAAAACCCCTATCCATGTTAACAAGTCAAAGAAGGCTTGTCATCATCAAATTGCAGAAGATGCAGTTTGTTCATATTTAAAGGTTTACATAATTAATATTATGAAAGACTTTCACCCCTTCTGCACTAAAGGTGCAGATTCAGACGCGACATCGCATCCTCCTTATCCCGGTCCGTAATATGCGTGTAGACCGTCGTCGTCTGAATCGATGAATGGCCCAGCAGCTCTTGTACGGTCCGAATATCCGCGCCTTTGCGCAGCAGCATGGTAGCGAAGGAATGGCGAAGCTTGTGGCTGGAGTAAGGACGCCGCGCCGACTCCGGCAGTCCCTCCTGGTAACGGGCGAAGGTCTCCGCCGCAATTTCCTGAATGGTGCGGATGGAGAGCCGGCGTCCTTTTTGCGAAATGAACAGCGCTTCCTCTCGGCTTCTCCACGGCGTCAGCCGCTCCTGAACCGCCTGATCCAAATAAGCGGCCGCATCTGCGGGAACCGGTACGGTCCGCCACTTGCGGCCCTTGCCGAACACCCGCAGCACCCGGCGCTCCGCATCATAATCCCCGATATTCAGCGTATGCACCTCTCCTACCCGCAGACCCATATAAGCCATCAGGAGGAAGATCGCCAGATTGCGGGTCTTGTATTTGCCTTCCACAGCCGACAAGAAATTCTGCAGCTCCCGTTCATCCAGATAGACCGGCTCCCGGTTGCGCTCCGTCTTGGCTTTCTTGATGCCCTCTGCGGGGTTATGCGTCAAGAGCTCCAGTTCATTCAGCGCCTTGAACAGACAGTTGACCGAAGCGTGCTTGCGGTTGCGGCTGGAGTCGCTGCTCCCAATCTCCCGCATGGCGCTTAAATACGAAATCACATGCAGCTTCTTGACGGATGCCAGCTCCCTGCCTCCGAGACGAAGCAGGAATTGCCGGGCGTCCGAGAGATAGGACGAGCGGGTATGGGGGGTATAGCCGGCATCTTTCATCCAGATTTCAAAAGCTTCCAGCGCTTCTTCGTATTCCGCTGTCATTTCCATTCTGCTTCCTCTCCTCTCCCGGATGCCAAGGCCATCGCTTCGCTCCGCCAACGCCCTGCGTGGTCGTGGAGCGTTCTCAGAAATTCACCAAGCGCCGGGGATCTCCATTTCTTGCGGTGGCAGGCGACCTGGGTAGCTACGCGCTGATCGGTATCGTCCCAGTCCAGCGCGAGGAGGCGCCCATCCTCCAGCTCGCTTCGCACCGCTACCATGGGCAGGAAGGCAAGTCCCAGGCCCGCCATAGCGCACTGTTTGATGGCTTCAATGCTCCAGAATTCCATTTGCGGGTCGGGGAACACGCCGTGACGGTTCAAATACTGCTCGAACAGCAGCCGGTAAGAGCAGCCCGACTCGGTGTGCAGAAGGGTTTCTTCTATTAAATGGGCGGGCTCCACCTTGTCCTTCTTGCCGAGGGGATGACCGGGCGGTGCGACAAGCGCCATGTCCTCCTGAATCAGCGTCGCAATCTCCAGGTCCCGGTCTTCCGTGACTGGCTGGAGAATCAGCGCCAGATCCAGCTCTCCGGTCCGCGCCAGGTCAAGCAGATGCCCGCAGGGACCTGGTTTCAGGACCAGCTCGACCCCCGGATAGCGGCTGCGGAAGTCGCGAATCACATCCGGCAGTCGGTAGACGGCCAGCGATTCCGGTGCGCCAATCTTTAAGGAACCGCCAATCTGACTCTGCGAGCGGACGGCATCCTCGGCAAGAGAGTGCATCTTGGCGATTTCCTGGGCAAACGGCAAAAGCCTGGAGCCGGCATCGGTCAGCAGGATGCGTTTGCCGATCCGGTCGAACAACGGCTGTCCAAGCTCCTGCTCCAGCGACTGAATCTGGGCCGTAATGCTGGACTGGGCATACCCGAGCTTGGCGGCTGCCCGGGTGAAGCTTCCCGTCTCCACCACTACCAAAAAAGTAAACAGATGCCTTGATTCCATAGATGGGCCTCCTTCCATCGGAATTTTGAATGGATTGAATTGAAAGTTTCTGTTTTTCCAATGGATCTATTATCTGATAAGCTTGAATAAATGACAAGATCAGGAGGCTTCCCATAATGACTACTTCATCCCCTTCCTTGAAATCTACAATCGGACTGCCTCAGGCGGTCGCTCTCTATATCAGCTCCGTTCTGGGGTCGGGCGTGCTGATTGTTCCGGGACTCGCTGCGGAAATGGCCGGCCCGGCTTCGCTGCTGGCCTGGGGATTCATGGTTCTGCTGATCCTGCCGCTGGCGCTGTCCATGGGTCTCCTGTCGGCCCAATATCCGAACGCAGGCGGAGTCTCCCACTTCGTGACGCTGGCCTTCGGGCGCAAGGCCGGGACACTGGTCGGCTGGTTCTTTCTCATGTCCGTTCCGATCGGCGCCCCGGTCGCCGCCCTCACCGGCGCCGGCTATATGTCCGCCGCCATGGGGTGGGGCGAGCCGGTTCGGCTGCTGCTGGCCATTGCCATTCTGGCAGCGGGGCTTGGCATGAACATCATCGGCATGCAGCTGGCCGGCAAAGTCCAAATCGCCGTCGTCATCGCCATCGTGGCGGTGCTCGTATTCGCTTTTGCCGCCGCGCTGCCGGAGATACATTCGCAGAACTTCACCCCCTTCGCCCCGCATGGCTACGGAAGCGTGGGACAGTCCGCCGCGATCCTGTTCTGGTGCTTCATCGGCTGGGAAGCGGTCTCCCATCTCTCGGAGGAATTCAGCGATCCCAGACGGGCTGCGATCCAAGGCGTTACCATTGCCGCGCTGGTAGTCGGAGTTCTGTATTTCCTCTCCGCTCTGGCTGTTGTAGGCACCGCCAGTTATACCGGGGGAGCCTCAGACGCTTCGCTCGTCCGGATCATCAGCGAGCCGCTCGGGGCTTGGGGCGGTCTCATTGCAGGATTGACCGGCATGTTCATCTGCGCCGCTACCATCATTGCTTATGTCGGCGCCGCCTCACGCGTAGCGTATGCGCTGGCGCGCCAAGGAAGCGCCCCCGGCTGGATGGGCAAGCTCTCGGCTTCGCGGGGAACGCCGACCGGAGCGCTGCTGTTTCTGCTGTTGTGTTTCACCCTCGTGATGGCCCTCTACGGCACCGGCGCTGTCTCCCTCTCGCAGCTGATTCAATTTCCGAACGCCACTTTCATTCTGACTTATATCGGAGGCTGCGCGGCTGGAATCCGGTTATTAAAGGGGAGCCGCCTGGGTGTAGCCATCAGCTGGATTTCCTTTGCGGCGACAGCGGCGGTGTTCCCGTTCACGGGCAGAGCGATTGCTTATCCGCTCGTCATCATAGTCTTTTTTGTCGGGTTCCTTCTTTATAAGGAGAGACGGATACGCCATGCACACCAGATAACGGAACGGCAGGAGGAGTCGGCTGGACATACCGAAACCGGCTAGAAAGCGCGTATCTTCCCCGAAGCCGAGACACGGGGAATTATCGCTGGAACAGGCGGGATCATTCATTCTCGCCTGCTTTACCAGCTATATGTTTACATAATATTTAATATGAACAGTTGCTCTTTCCATGATAAATTTACATATTTTTATATAAACCGCATAAATAATGAGTGATCAACCTATTGTTTTAAATGAGATAATTTGGTATTATTGGGTTGCTGAGCAAAAGAAAACGTTTGCGCAGCAGAAATGTGTACCGCCGGCCAGCGTACAGAACCTTTTCCTGGCATCGAGAGCCTACATACGAAAGAATGCGAAAACTTGTAACTACTATTCTTGGGAGGTAGCAAAATTGAAGAAAATGAGCAAAGGTTTGTTGGCAGGACTGATCCTTACCGCTTCGCTGTCTTTCTTGGGTTCCTCGTTCGCCGTCTGAACAGGAATTCGTTCGCCGAAATGCGTTCGAATTCCTGTTATTGATTATGGAGGGGAATACCAATGAAGAAAATCGTTCTCCTTGCAAGCCTGTTCGGATTCATGCTCCTCATCCTGTCAAGCTGCGGCGAAGCTAAGGATTACAGCGATACCTATAATCCGGATACGGATTATCAATACTTTCTCCTTGAGCAAGGTCGCGCCATACAAAGTGGAGAAAGCGACACCGGCTATTACTTTTTGAACAATAACTACATCTATTATATGGACAAAGGTGCCATGAAGCCCGTTCTGCTGGATAATCGGCCTGAGTCGGACTGCTTGAAGCAGACCGCTACCGCCCCCATCAGCAACTGTAACGCCTACGTCTCCAACCTGGATGGATTATTCGGCGGATTCCTGGCCTACAACGATCACCATTTATATGTACTGGAATCTGCACAAGTGCTGGACAAGGACCGGGCGGTAACCCGGTATTCACTTATCCGTCTGTCTCTCGACGGAACCAAGCGAACCAAGGTGCTTGAATTCAAATTTCGTCCTATGGCAATCGCCATTCATCGCGGAATTGTCTATTATTCCTCCCAGGATTTTGACGTAAATTCCGACGGGAAATATCAGATCTTCCAGTATGATCTGAACAAAAGGTTCGCCAAGCCTAAGCAGGTGTACCTGGGCAAACTGGAGAAAGGAAGCATCGGCGACATTATTCCATACGGCAAGAATGTCTATTTTCTGGAGGCCGGCATCCAGAATGGGGCTAATCTTTATCGGACATTTAGATATGATATCCAAGACGAAACAGTCACCGGAATGTTCACCGGGGATCCAAAAGCAAACTGCGCACTAGTTGGAATTCTCCACGACAGATTGATCTTTAACAAGTTCTACGGAGATGTGAAGGATCCAAAGTCTTGGGTCATTTACGAAGCCGACCTGCAAGGGAACCATGAAGCGCCGCTGCCGATCGAGCGGGATTTTTTTACCTTTTATTATGCGGCAGACAAGTACATATTTGGACAACCTGCCTCTATCTATATGACACCTGAACAATTAAAGGCTGCTCCGGATGCCTATCGGATGACCGTATACGACCAGCAATATCAGCCGATCGATACCGTGGATCTTTCCTTTCTGCCCAAGGATCATAATCTATTGCCCGGAGATGATCGCTACATGTTTGCCCACTACCGTAAAGAAGATGCCAGCTACATCGCTTATTTGGACAAACAGGAACTGGGTTCTGGAAAAGCCAAGTTTAAGACGCTGATAAAAACCGATCACCCGGACACGGTCATCACTCAAATGGAGAAGTAGAACGATGCTGAAGCTTATCCGGTATGAGTTGTTCAAGGTTAGCCGTAAGCGTCTAATTTGGCTGGTCCTTCCTTTCTTTCTGTTGAGCAACGGATTTCTGTATTACAACCAACAAACGAAAGCGGACGATTATTTACTCCAGCATATGAATCAATACCGGGAATGGGAGCAGCGATACCAGGGAGGCTCGTCAGAAGAGACCCTCGCCAGAATGAGCCGGGTCCAACAAGAACTGAGCGACTTCGGTACGTTAGTGGTCTATCGCGTAAATCTGGAGACGCAAGGCTACCAGGAACTGCTTCGCTCCTTTATCCAGGACCATCCTGATCTGGTCGAACGTTTTGATAAAAGTCCTTACAGCAAGGACCCGGATCAATTTCGGGCCGATTTGTTTACATCCAACCTCCTGTTCTCCCAATACCAGAACATGCAGGGGTATAAAGAATACGTCAGCGGCATCCAGGACCGGGCCGATGAGCTGCTGACAGTGTCCGTCTTCCAGAAGAAGGGCTCCTTCGCTTACCGCAATATCCTGAAGACGGCGGCTGATTTTAAACATCTGGAAGGAATTCCGCTGAAGAGCGGGCTGGAGAACGGGATTGTATCGGGAACCCAATATTCGACAACCGATCTGTTCATGGGCGTTGTTCTGTTTCTTCTGTGTATCTACATCTTCTTGCAGGAAAAGGAATCCGGACTGCTGAAGCTAATCCGGACCAGCAAGAACGGGCGGTTCCCTGTCATCGCAGCCAAGTTGGCTGCGCTTACCCTTCTGTCGGCTGCCGCGGCAGCCGTCTTTTACAGCTCCATCCTTTTGATCGCGTACTCTTTATACGGATTCGGAGATATGTCCCGGTATGTGCAGTCCATGCTCCCTTTCAAGTACAGCGATTTGCTGCTCACGGTCCGGGAGTATCTGCTTTATTTTGTACTATTAAAAGTCGCGGCCTCCACCCTGCTCGCTCTGCTGTTCGCCGTCGTCTTTGTCGCTCTCCATCATGCCGGCAAAATCTACCTGACTCTGGCGCTGCTCTTGGTAAGCAGCTATTTGGCTAAAGTCGCCATTCATCCCTTATCGTCTCTGGGATTCTTCAAATACATGAACCCGGTCTCTTACTATGATACCTTCAGCCTGCTGGGCGTGTACCATAATCTGAACATAGGGGGCCACCCCGTGAACCGCCTGCCCTTGTCGTTGCTGGGCATCGCCGTTCTGATTCTCGCACTGCCTGCGGCTTCCGTGGCTGTCTACATCAAGCAGAACATCGCCTCCCTGCAGCCGTCGCCGAACCGCTGGTGGCAGCTCTTCATCACCCGAATCCGCAGCAAGCGGGGATCGAATCGTCTGTTCGTTCACGAGAGCTATAAAGCGCTGATTACCGGAAGGGGGCTCCTGTACATGGTCATCGCCCTGATCGTCGGTTTCTATACCGTCAATCTGGAAGAGGTGCGTTTTGATCAGGACGACAGCTTCTATAATCTTTACCTCAAGCAGCTTGCAGGGCCGCTCACTCCCGAGAAAGCTCAGTTCATTGAAGCGGAGAAAGGGCGGTTCCGCAATCTGCCCGTGGAAATGGCCGACAATGAATCGGCCTTCAGCAGCCATCAAATCTCCTATCATCAATACAGCCTCAAGAAGAGCGAACTGGAAGTGTTCCAGCTTAAGAGCAAGGCTTTTGAACGCGTTGCCCAGCAGTACAGCCATTTGGCGCAGCTTCAGACTTCCCGGCACCTGACCGGCAGCTTCGTCAATGAGATCTCGTCCAACTACTTATTCCAGAATCGCTTCAGAGACCAAATGGTCGGAATCGTCTACTCCAGCCTTCTGCTGCTTACCCTGACGCCTCTCTTCACCATGGATTACAAGAACGGAATGGTATCTGTGATCCGGAGCACCCGCAAAGGGCGATTCTCGTTGTACGGCAGCAAGCATCTGATTGCCTATCTGCTCGCGATCGGGATGCTGGCCATCCTCAGCGCACCTCGATTCCTGAATTTAATTCACGGCTATGCGCCGCTGGATTGGGACGCTCCGATTCAGAGCCTTAAGCTCTACGGCAATCTCGGTCTGTCGGTCAGCATCCGGGAATTCGTCATCGTTACGGCCATGCTGCAGCTCTGGGGAATTCTTCTTCTTGTACAGGTTGCGCTGGCCCTGTCGGTTCTGCTGAAGAGACATTCACTGGCCCTTCTGCTCACGCTGGCTCTCGGTGTCATCCCGCTGGTTATCCAGAGCGCCGGACTGGATAGCATTCAAGCCTTTTCGTTCAACGGCGTCCATCTGCTCTATTTCCAGCTCGCCGATCATTCCTTCTCCTACACATTGGGATACCTGGGAGTACTGACTTGTGCAGGACTCCTGCTCAGCTGGGTATCCTGGGGCAGCTATAAAGGATATTCCATTTCCTGGCGATTGGAGCGAATACGAAATGAAACTCTCCATTCATAACATCAGCAAGCGTTACAACAAAGGCAAGAAGAGAGCGCTGGATCATTTATCGCTGGAACTGACTCCCGGGGTCTATGGTATTCTGGGTCCGAACGGCGCCGGAAAGTCCACCCTGATGAACATTATCACCGACAACCTGAAGCCGGACTCCGGACAAGTGACCTTCAATGGACAGAACATAACGGAGCTCGGCAAAAGCTACCGCGATATTCTGGGCTACATGCCGCAGCAGCAGGGGCTGTACGAGGATTTCACCGGACGGCGGTTCCTGTGGTACATGGCCGCCCTCAAAGGTCTGCCCAAATCGCTGGCGGAAGAACGCATCCGGCATTTGTTGCAGATCGTCAATCTGGAGCAGGACGCCAACAAAAGACTCGGCTCCTATTCCGGCGGAATGAAGCAGCGGATTCTGATTGCCCAGGCGCTCCTGAATGACCCGAAGATTCTCATACTGGATGAGCCGACGGCCGGACTCGATCCCAAGGAACGCATTCGCATCCGCAACTTCATCTCCACGATCGCCATGAACAAAATCGTGATCCTCGCGACCCATGTCGTGCCGGATATCGAGTTCATCGCCAAGCAGATTATCTTGATGAAGCAGGGCCAGCTGGTTATTCAGGACGAGCCGCAGCCCATTCTGAACCGGATGCGGGATAAGGTTTTTGAGGTCCACATTCCTGTCGAGGATCTGGAGCAGGCGCAGAGGAAGTACAACGTCAGCAATATCCTCAGCGAAGGCGACGGAGTCAGCGTCCGCATCGTCGGCGACGAATGCCCCTCCGAGTGGGAGGCGCAGTCCGTTAAGCCCAACCTTGAGGATGTCTATCTGTATTTATTTGAAGGCAACCGTTCCTTCCCTTCCTGAATGAAATCCGGACCGCAACCAAATCATTTCCGGCGCGTCCAAAGAGTAACGATGAGTAAGGAGATGATTGGATGTCCGGTACAAAATTCCCAGCGCGCCTTGTTCTGCTCGGCGCACTCGGCCTATCCGCCCTGCTGGCCGCATGGCCTGCCTCCGGTGATACCGCCGCGGCGGCTTCGGCCGCTCCCGCTTCCTCCTCGAGCGAAGCCGCCGTCAGCGCGCCGCTGATCCGGCCGCTCTGGCAGGCTGCGACGAACGGAAGCGGATTATACAGCGACTTCATGCCGGAGATAAACGGTATGGTCTATTATGCGGACAACCAAAGATTGGTGGCCGCCGAGCTTCGAACCGGGAAAATCCGCTGGTCCGTTCGGGAAGGGGGGCGGCCCGAAGCGATGACGGCCAACTCTCTATTCTACCTCAGCCGCACCCGGGAGGTAGTTAAAGTCGATGCGCGGACGGGCAAGCGGATTTGGTCGGTCAAACCGCCGCTCCGCCCTTCGGACGCGGGAAGCTATCTCCAGTTGGTGAACGGCACTCTGCTGTTCAGCAACGAAGGAATGGGGTTGGCCGCCTTCAACCCGGTAACCGGCGCTTTGTTATGGAGCAACAGCCAACTGGACCTGTATGCCGGCGGTCCGTTCGGGCAGTTCGGCAAAATCCTGATGGTCTCCGGCACCATCGACAATGTCAGCAGACACTGGTTCGGGCTGAATGCCGCTCGCGGAACAGAGCTCTGGAGTCTGAAGGGTCCTTACGATATTCTCGGGTCTTATAAAGGCGGACTTCTGCTGCGAGAGAATACCAGCCTGGCCATCCAGCAGTCCAAGAAGGCGGTTCCGGGAAATCTCGTCTCCCTGTACCGGCTGAATCCGCTTAACGGAGGATTAGCGCCTGTAGGGCGGTATATTCCGGTCTCCGATCTAAGGCGGATGGCCAATTACAGCAATACGCTTGAAGGTTCCTCCTTATACAGCGTCGACGGCGACCTTGACCAAGGGGATGCCATTCTGCGCCGATACGATCTGGACTCCGCGGGGCAGGCCAGCCCGGTCAGCTATGAGCAGTACGGCACCTGGGTCGCCGGACCGGCGCAAGGGCTGGCGCTGTTCAGCGGCGGGAACTCCCTCATCGGACTTCGTCTGGCCGACGGTTCCCGAATCGACTACGGCCGGTTTCCCGCCGCCTTCACGCGGGTCCAGATCATTGATTCTCTGGTCGTCGCCGGTTTGGCCGACGGCAGCGTCTACGTGATGAATGCCGGGACCGGTCAAGCGATCGGCCGTATTCAGACCGGCGACGCCGAATTCGGCAACGTCGCGGTCAGAGAAGGCGTGCTGCTGATTCCGACCGAGAAGAAGCTGCTGGCCGTGAAGGTCGGCAGCCGCTAAGATTACTGCGAATAATTGGATATTATTCGTTTATTGAGCCGCACAAGTGCTCATTGGGAGCGATCCTGATCGATTGTACGCCAAACCGCGCATAATATATGTTATGCGCGGTTTTTTTGCCGGTATTTCAGAGATTACTGAGCCCCCACGATTGGGTGCGGAACATACGGCTCTTCCAGGAATGAAATTTCTTCCGAAGTTAATTGGACCGATATAGCACCCACTGCCTCCTCCAGCTGCGTTATTTTCGTCACACCCACGATAGGAGCCGCCACCTGCTCCTTCTGCAGCAACCACGCCAGAGCGATATGACTGCGCGGTACGCTTCGCTTCTCGGCCACTGCTGCCACTCGTTCAACGATCAACCGGTCTTTATCCGCTGTCGCATCATACTTTGCTTTTTGAACAGCATCGGTTTCGAACCGGTAAGTGGTTTCAGACCAGTCCCGGATCAATCTTCCCGATGCCAGCGGACTGTAAGGCGTGACCGCAATTTTCTGATCCTTACAAAGCGGCATCATTTCCCGCTCTTCTTCGCGGTAGATAAGATTAAGATGATTCTGCATGGAAACAAAACGGGTCCAGCCATTTTTCTCGGATGTGTACAGAGCCTTGTGAAACTGCCAGGCATACATGGCCGAAGCTCCGATATATCGGGCCTTGCCCGACTTTACCACATCATGCATGGCTTCCATCGTTTCTTCAATGGGCGTGTTATAGTCCCAGCGGTGAATAATGTACAGATCCACATAATCGGTTCCAAGTCTCTTCAGACTTTTATCAATTTCGCTCATTATCGCCTTTCGGGAGAGCCCCATGCCATTGGGACCCTGATGCATACGCCCCCAAACCTTTGTAGCGAGGACAATCTCATCGCGATTCGCATAATCTTTTAAGGCTCGTCCGACCATTTCTTCACTGGTGCCGCCGGAATAAAGATTCGCCGTATCGAAGAAGTTGATCCCGAGTTCAAGCGCCCGTTGGATAATCGGACGGCTGTTCTCTTCGTTCAGCACCCATTGGTGCCCCCCTGGCTTCACTTCACCAAAACTCATGCAGCCAAGACAGATTCTCGAGACATCCATACCTGTGTTCCCAAGCTTCATGTAATCCATAAGATAACCGTCCCTTTCTTACTAAATTCAGATGACAATACCCCTTTATTCCCCTGCAGGAAAATCAGTAGAAGCCGCCAGCTCGGTCTGTCTCTCATAATCGGCAATCCGTGCTTCTAACCTCGAAATCGTGTTTGTCAAGGCTTGCGAACCAAGCATCATACGCAGTGGCGCCGGTTCTTTGTCAACACTCTCGATAATGCGGGCAGCCATTCGCACAGGGTCGCCCGGAGCAAGGCCGTTAGAAGCGTCCAGCATGCTCAAAAACCCATGCGCCGGATTCCCTTCATATTCCGGCATCAAGTTCGCTACCCGTGCGCTTCCATAACGGAATTCGGTACGCGCTCCGCCCGGCTCCACAATGGTTATTCCGATATTAAACGGGGCAACCTCTTGAGCTACCGATTCGCAGAAGCCCTCAATGCCGAACTTCGTCGCATGGTACATGGAGTTCCCCGGGAAGGCCACTTGTCCGCCATAGGAAGAAAGCTGAATCATGCGGCCGCCGCCTTGATTGCGCAAATGCGGCAGCGCCGAACGAATGAGCTGAATGGAACCCGTTAGGTTGGTGGCGAGGATGTGGTTTACTTGCTCATCTGTAAGTTCCTCGGCAGCTCCAAATAGTCCATAGCCTGCATTGCTGACGATGACATCAATTCGGCCGAATTTCCCAAACGAATGGTCGACAAGCTGATGGATCGCCGGAACATCGGTCACGTCCAGAATTTCGCAAGTGAACGTCTCCGGATGTCTCTCCATGAGGTCTTTGACCTTGCTCTTATCACGGACTGTGCCGATGACATTGTCGCCCTTCTCCAGCAGCTGCCGGGTCAGTTCATACCCAAATCCGCTACTTACTCCCGTGATTAGCCAAGTACGATTATTCAAGGTGCTTCCTCCTTATTCCGATTTCGCTGCCGCTTCATTCACACACCGCAGCGCATTCAAACTGCGCGGATAACCGATGAAGGGAATGCATTGCGAGATTACCTTGATGAGAAACATTTTATCATTCCCAAGACGCATATTGGCAGCAGCATGGCTGGTCAACTGAGGTTCACACCCGCCTTGGGCGAGCAGAAAGCAGAAGGTGATCATCTCTCTTTGCTTATAGTCAAGGCCTTGCCGGGTATAGTAATCACCAAAGCAGTTATCGGCCAGCCAGCGATTAATGTGTTTGCTTTCCTCCGGTCCCGATTGCCAGAAGTCCCTCATGCTTTCTCCAAAAATGTCCACCTGAGCCTGAATCCCTGCTTCCAGACGGTTATCCGTTGTTGTCGTTGCTTGATCCGCCAAAGGGAGTTCAATCCCTCGTGAAACGAAAATTTCATTTACGGCATGCAGATAAGGAAAGACCCGTCCAATGCCTAGGTACGGTACGGACTGATAAACAATTTCTTTAACTTCCACAGGCGTAACGCCGAAATTGAGTGCTGCCGGTAGCATGACTTTAAACTCGTCGATACCTTGACAGCCGATTAATACGGACAAGATGGCCATCATGCGCGTGCGGTCATCCAAATCGTCTTGATTGACGACCTCATCGAACGCAAAATTATCAAACCGTTCAACAAACTCCGGATCTGTCTCCATGAACTTGGATTCGTAACCCGGAAACATTCCTTCATGGTAGCGTCGGGCGGCTTCGTTAATTCTCATTATAACCTCCTAGGATGGATTACAGCGTAGCCATATCGATGACAAACCGATACCGCACATCGCTGTTCATGACCCGTTCGTAGGCTTCGTCAACCTGGTCGGCCCGGATGACTTCAATCATAGGTGCAATTCCGTTCTCCGCCGAAAAGTCCAGCATTTCCTGCGTTTCCCGGATGCCTCCAACGTTGGAAGCCGTAATGATCCGACGCCCGGCAAACAACGAGAAGACATTATACTGCTCCGGTTTGTTCGGCAGACCAAGATGAACGAGCGCTCCATCCACCTTTAGAATGGAGAGCAGGGCATCTACATTGAAGTTGGCGGAAACGGTGTTTAAGATCAGGTCGTATTGACCGGCCAGCTCTGTAAACGTTGCCAGGTCCGTGGTCACATAATAATGACTTGCGCCAAATCCATGCGCTTCGCTTTTTTTATTCGGACTATGGCTTAGAACCGTAACTTCCGCTCCCATTTTGTGAGCAAACTGAACAGCCAAATGGCCGAGTCCTCCCATTCCCAGTACAGCAACCTTCTTACCTGGACCGGCGTTCCAATGCTTTAGAGGAGAATAAGTGGTAATCCCTGCGCACAATAGCGGGCTCGCCACGTTCATTTCCAAACCGTCCGGAATGCGGACAACAAACTTGTCATTGACTACAATCTTCTGGCTGTAACCGCCGTATGTCAATTCCCCGTCATAACCGGTGGAGTTGAAGACAACGACCACGCCTTTCCGGCAAAATTGCTCCTCACCGCTGCGGCAGAAATCACATTCCCCACAGGAGTCAACAAAACAGCCGACCCCAACCCGATCTCCTACAGCAAATTTCGTGACCTCACAGCCTACAGCGGCAACAACTCCTGCAATTTCATGACCGGGTACCATCGGAAAAACGCCGCGGCCGAAATCATTGTGCGCATTATGAATATCCGAATGGCAGATGCCGCAGTATTGAATATCGATCAGGACATCATCTGGCCGCAATTCTCTTCGCTCGATGGTTGTTGGTTCAAATGGTGCTTTGGCATTCGGTACACTTAACGCACGAACCGTCATACTTTGATGATGTTCACACATGGAATAAAACAGTCCTTTCGATTATGAATGTATAAATCGCTCTCTGTCTGGCGCCTACTCGGGTTTATTCATCCCTACACTTTGTCGAACTTTCAAATGAGGATCAAGCGCCAGTTTAACAACCAGATCGGCTACACTTTTCCGCGATACGATCGAACCTTTAAATGGTTCCCCTTTGGTAGTGGTTTCAAAATCCACTTCGTCGGCATTGGTAAACCAAGCCGGTCTTAGAATCGTGTAATCCAGGTCCGAGGCTTCAATGACTGCAGCAGCATCTCGGTAAGGGTCCAATATGCTCCTATACTCCTCTCCGGGGACTTCCCCATAAATCCCCATGGAACTGATAAAAATAAGACGTCTTAATCCCGTTGCATGCATCGCATCGACAATAGTTTCAGCCATTTGCTTTAATGGGCCGGCCAGATTGGCATATACCACATCCTGCTGGGTCATGGCTTCTTTCAGTTCATCCAGATTCAGTACATTGCCTTCCATGACCTTGACTCGATCAGATTCCAAGTGCTTCAGTCTTCGTGCATTGCGCAAATAAAGCGTTAATTGCGCGTCTGTTTGACGGAGGAACAAATCAATGGCCACACGGGCAATTCCTCCGTTCGCTCCGAGGATCAGAACCTTCTGCATGATCATCGCTCCTTCTAATATTAGAAAAATAACACTTGATACATTAATGAACTTATGTCTAAAATTATAAACAGATACAGTAAGTCTGCAATGGTTAGATCCATTCGGTTTGTTAAGTTATGAACAAATGGAGCATTATTGTCTAACTATAATTAATGAGGTGTTCACCTATGGCTAAAGTTGATCGACGAATAAAGAAAACCCGAGATGCCTTGAAAAATGCCTTATTAGAACTGATGGTCGAAAAGAGCTTTGATGACATTACGATTCAAGACCTGTCTGACCGGGCCAACGTCAGTCGGGGTACCATTTACCTTCACTACCTCGATAAGTACGACCTGCTGGACAAGCTGATTGAATCACATATCAACGAACTCGGGGATCGATGCAAGGCTGCAGCTGACTTGGATTTCGGGGAAGGATCACTTATCTGGACCGAATATTTTGATGAGAACTCCCCCTTCTTCTCGATGATGTTGGCAAGCAAAGGAGCCTCTTACTTCCGCAGCCGGTTCCTCGATTTTTTAATTGAAGAATTTACAGATGAAGTAGACGTTACCCAGGGAAAAAATAAGGGCCTGAATGAGGAAATGCTGATCCGCTTTGTGGCTTCTGCTTATGTAGGGGTGGTGGAATGGTGGTTTATGAATGAACGACCAATCTCGCATCAAGCTTTAGCGGAGCAACTAGGGGCGTTGTTGGAGAGGAACTGCGGCTGAATCCGTGTCCGATTTTACAAACTTGACAGACGTTTAGGCTGGCAGGCAATTATCCCGGTCCGCCGGCATAGGATAAGTTACAGCTCAATCAACATCGGCAAAGGTGGGAACAGAAGATGTCCAAGAACAAGCGCGGCAAAGCGCTCTGGCGGATGCCCTCGCGCGCCAGAGGCACCTGCCCGCTCTGCGGCAGCACACGGATCAAGCTGCTCTACACCGCCAAGAATGCCGGCGGTGGCAATCTGACGGTCTGCAAGAAATGCGACGGCAAACAGGCGGCCGGGCAGTAAGAAGTGCCTAGAGACGGCGGGTTTCACTCGCCGTCTCTTTTTTTATGCGCTGGTCGTATCGTTTCGGGGGAAGGAACTTGCCTTTCATTGGTTATCCATGTAAACTGTTAACGAAGATAACTAATATCCATAAGGAGCTATTCTATGCACGAACACTGTTCTCACGACCATTCCCGCTCCGGCGAAGTATTCTCCGCCATATTCACTGCCGCCCGGCAGCTTAAACGCCTGGCCCACCGCAGCGCTGCGGACCATGAGCTTACGGTTCATCAGCTGGAGATTCTGTCCCTGGTCTCCGCTTCCCCCGGTCTGTCCCAGAAGGAAGTCGCCGAACGGCTTCGTCTGTCCAAGAGCCGGGTCAGCCTCCATCTCGACCAGTTAACGGAGAAAGGCCTTGTTCTCCGCGAGAGCTCTCTGGTGGACCGAAGAGAGACTGTGCTTCAGCCCACTCCCCGGGGATCGGAATCCGCAGCTTCGATTCGCGATCGAGACCTGTCCCGCCAAGCGCTGTCCGATGTTCTCAGCCGTATGGACGATGGCGATATCGACACGCTGATCCGTCTCCTGGGACAGATTCGTGAAGGACTGGCTGTGGAAGAACATGCCCGCCAGCAAGGTGATGCTTCATGTCCCGAATGAGCGGCCACGGCATGGGAATGGGCAAGATGAAGTTCGACGACCTGACGGAGAAGCCGGATCTCTCTCGGGCGATGCTGCTGCGCATCGGCCGGTATTTTGCCCCCTACTGGAAACAGACGGCATGTGTTCTTCTCGTCCTTCTGGCCACCTCTGTGCTTGGACTCCTCCCTCCTCTGCTCGTTCAGCAGATTGTGGACCGGGCGTTGCCCAAGGGAGATATGTCTCTGCTGGTCTGGCTGGTAAGCGCATCGCTCGCCGCCACGCTGGCCTCCGGCCTGCTCGGTGTGCTCCAGAGCTATCTGAATTCCTACATCTCGCAGAATATTGTGTATGACATGAAGAACCAGATGTACCGCCACCTTCAGGGGATGCCGCTGCAGTTCTTCTCGACGGTTCAGCAGGGTGAAGTGATCACCCGGATGACGAGCGACATCGCCGGGATTCAGGGCGTCTTTAGCGGTACGGTAGTCAGCGTAGCCAGCAATGTGCTTATCTTGGCTTCCACGGCGGGCACCTTGTTCTGGATGAACTGGAAGCTGGCCTTGGTCAGTGTGATCATTATCCCGCTGTTCATTACTCCCACCCGGCGGATGGGCAGCATCCGGTGGAAGCTTGCCAAGCGGACCCAGGAGAAGACGGCCGAGCAGAACCACATTGTGGAAGAGACGCTCTCCTTAAGCGGCTATATGCTGATGAAGCTGTTCACCCGCGAACAGCGGGAGTGGAACCGGTTCAGGGAAGCCAATGCGGAGACGACTTCGCTGCAGATCCGGGAATCCATGGCAGGACGCTGGTTCATGATGCTGGTGAACACTTTTGCCTCCATCGGTCCGATGCTGATTTATCTCTACGGCGGTTACTTGTTCATCCAGGGCGAGATTTCGGTCGGCGCTATCCTGACTTTCGTGGCGCTTCTTGGCCGTCTGTATGCGCCGGCCGGCGCGCTGACGAACCTGTACGTCGAGATCAAACGCTCGGTGGCACTGTTTCAGCGCATCTTTGCCTACTTCGATATGGAGCCGCAGATTGTCGACCGGCCCGGCGCTTCGCCTCTCCGGTTAGGCGCAAATTACGGGAGCTCCCAGGCTTCGGGTGACTCCAACACGCCGGCGGCCGCCGAAATTGAATTCCGCGAGGTCAGCTTTGCTTATCAATCGGACAAGCCGTCGCTCCGGAACATTTCGTTCACTGCACCGGCAGGAACCATGACAGCTCTGGTCGGACCCAGCGGCGCAGGGAAGACGACGATCACCAACCTGATTCCAAGATTGTATGAGGCCGCCTCCGGGCAGATCCGGGTTGCAGGGCAGGATATTACTTCCTATACGCTCCACTCCCTCCGTTCGCAGATTGGTCTCGTGACGCAAGATACGTACCTGTTCAACGGAACCATCCGCGAGAACCTGCTGTACGCCTCGGAGACGGCAGGCGAAGAAGAATTGATCCGGGCCTGCCGCGCCGCTTATATCCATGACTTTATTGCGTCGCTTCCTGAAGGCTATGATACCGTTGTCGGCAACCGCGGAATCAAGCTGTCCGGCGGAGAGAAGCAGCGCATCGCCATCGCGCGGGTTCTGCTCAAGAATCCGTCCATCGTTATTCTGGATGAAGCCACCTCGTCGCTTGATACCGTATCCGAGTATTATGTCCAACAGGCCATGGCCGAACTGCTGCGGGGCAAGACCGGCATCGTCATTGCCCACCGGCTCTCGACTATCATGGCGGCGGATCAGATCCTCGTCGTCTCCGGCGGCGAGATTGCCGAGCGCGGCCGCCATGCCGAGCTGCTGGATCGAGGGGGCATCTACCGGGAGCTGTACGACAAGCAGTTCGGACAGGCAGTACCGCAGCCCTAATTTTGTACAAATTATGAAAGAGCGAAGAAATCCCCAACCTTTATTTGATTATCCTCTATTTCCAGTTGGTGGTTGCACGATATGATAGGATTCGAGCACCACTTACTTGGGGGAAGGGGATACATATGTATCGCAAAAGACAGAAGAAATGGATTTATGCCAGCCTTATCGCGATGTGCATTTCGCTGATTGCACCGTGGGGAGAGACAGAAAGAGGCCGTGTGGCATCGGCTGAGCCGGCGGCCACGGAAGCAACCTTGGATGTGGGGTCACCGATCCGGGACATGATTTTGGATGAGAGCCGGAAGGTGATTTATGCCACCATTCCCGGCAAGAACAAGCTTTTGTTCATCGACCCGGTCTCGATGTCGGTTGTAAAGGAGCTTGCCGTAGGGTCGCAGCCGACCGACATGGATCAAGAGGGAAATAAATTATACGTAGCCTTGAGCGGGGCTACCCTGATTGCCGAAGTCAACCTGGATACCCGGCAGGTTAGCCGGAATTGGGTGACGAAAGATAGACCTACAGTAGTTGCCGTCGACGGCAACTCGCTGTTCTATTCGAACGGCGACCAATGGTGCAACATCCGGCTGCTGAATCTAACTAATTTGTCGGATACCATTATCGGCTCACGCAATGTCTACAGCCCCCGCCTTGCAATAGACCGCGAGAATCACCGGCTGTTCGTAGGATCCATTGGCATTTCGCAGGGTGAGGTATCCGCCTATTCTTCGGTCTATGGAGAACAGCTTTGGACCTATGAGCCGGTTGGGGGATATGACAGCGGTATTCTCTATCAGGAGGGGACTCTGTTCTATGGTGTCTATTCCCTCAATCCATCCGATCACAGCATTCTGAAAATGTGGAGAGGCGGATCGGTCGCTGCACTGGACTCGGGCTACGTCTACCTTAACAACGGTGATATTTACACCCGGGACGAGCAAGTGAAAGTCTATTCGTCTTCCGGACGGAACGGACACTCTCTCATTCAGGTGGACGCAGCCCGGAATGTATATAAGGTAGGGTCCGGGGATAGCTCGATTAGCCGGATGGCCTTTATGCCGCCGTCAAATCCGCAAGCGGTCTCCTACTCCTCCTCGGATAGTCGGATTGACTTGAACCAGGAGATTACGGCATGGGCTGCCGGAGAAGGAGAACGGTATGTGTACGCCATCTCTCGGTCATCCAATCGCCTGCTGCAAATCGACACGGAACAAATGCAGATTATCGCAGACCGTTTTGTCGGTTCGCAGCCGACGGATATCGTCATGAAGAACGGCGTGCTCTATATTTCACTATATGGCTCTTCTTATATTGCGAAGATTGATACCCGCAACGAAAGTGAATTCATGGCCCGCATTCAACCTATCGAGGTCGGTGAGCAGACCGAGAATATCGCCTTAATCGGGAATAAGGTCTACTATTCTTCAACTGTAGCCCGGAACAAGCACTTGGGAGTCGTGGACTCTACCTACGCGATTCTAAGTTCCTACTTCCAGTACTCCCCGAAATTGTCGGCGGGACCGGACGACAAATGGCTGTGGATTGGTGAGTCCGACCGTCTAAGCAAGTGGGACACCCATAATAATCGAGTGATCGAGTCCAGCTCCTACCTGGCGAATTCGGGACAGAAAGCGATCCACGACGGCAATTATGTCTATTACGGTGGAGCCCGCTATTCGGCGGAGCAGCTTTCCGTAAAGTACGGTGAATATAAATACGGCCCCAATACGTATGAGCGCGATGTGATTCTGGATGCCAATGAAAATATCGTGCTGGGGATGAAAGGAATTTACGACCGGGATACCTTCCAGCAACTGTATGCGCCTCCTTTCAAAATCACCTCAGGGCTTCTGCTCGGCGATGGATCAATGCTTGTCGGAACCTTTAACGGGGATGCTTCGAATCCGCAGACCCATATCTTTCACTATGGAAATCTTGAAGAAATGCGCGACAATGTCCAGAAAAACTTAGCTCCGTCCCACCTGTACGCCTATGACGACAATTCCAATCCGCTCCGCTTCGAAGGCGCCGTATACTTTGAACCCGGAGTTGCCGCCCTGTCGGCATCTTATTACATCATCAAACTCTATGACGCCCAGGGCGTTGACCGGTACAGCGCGTATGCATATAACAGTAACCGCCAGTCTGACGGTTCCTTTTTGACAAAGATCTATGCTTCCCTAAGTCAGAGACCTGTAAAGATCGGCGTAATTCCCGTGATTTCCAATGCTGATGGGGATTTTGTCCGAACCGATTTAGAACGCATGACCCATATCTGGGAAGCGGATGATTACTTTGTCCAGGACCTTGCTTTATTTGATTCCGATCCATCGAAGGATAGCATTGGCGGAAGGGTTACCTTTGGAGCCGCCCGCGATAATTCGCCTTCCTACACCTATCGGATTTATTTCTTTGGCGATGAGGGCTTCATTGGCGAACCCCTTGCCGTACTGAACGGAGGCAAATCGTCTTACCAGTTCGACATTCCGCAAGGTACTCCGATTCCTCAAGGTGCATACGCGCTTGGAGTCGTACTGGCGGACGATGCGGGGATAGAAGCTCCCGATAGCATGATCACCGAAGTTCTGGACCGTATGTCCAAGACCCCTGATCTTTCGCAAATTACGGTGACCAACAATGCCAGCGGACCTGATCAGGTGGAGGTCAAGGGCTTGACTCCCGGTGATCAGGTTCATCTGTACGATTATCAGGGAAAACTCTTGGGCGAGCTGAAGGTTGGAGCCGCTGCCAGTTCTGTTCTATTTAATGGGTTAACGCTGAATAATAATTATCCGCTGGTGGTGGTCTCCGTCACGACACCTCCGCTTTTGCCAAGTTTCTATGTCTATGTCGAGTACAAAGCTTCATTCAGCGGCAACCCGGGAGGGGGCAGCGCTGGCGGAGGAGGAGGCAGTGGCGGCGGCGGCAGTATCGGTGGAGGTATCGGCGGCGGCGGTGGTGGTTCTACTATTGGAATTCCGAGCAAAACTGCCGATTCAAACGGCAAATTAGCCGTAACCAGCCTTGTGAAAATCCCCAATTTCCCTACCATCGTTACGGCAACTCTCAGTGATGAAGCGCTCAGTGCCGCTTTATCCAAATGGTCCGGCAACGACAACAGACTTGTCATTCCGATTGTCGAATCTGCTGAGACCATGACTCTAACCGTAAAGGGATCCCAGCTTGACAAGATTTCCGGCCGAGATAAATCAGCCGTTATTGATATTCAAGGTACCGATAAAGGCCTCATTCTGCCCGTTCGTATTCTTATGAATATGGGAATCGATAACAGTTCTTCGCTGTCGTTGACCGTATCTGCCGCTAGCGCTTCCATGAGCGAATCCATACGGACCCTTTTGGGCAAATCCTCCTTGAATCTAGCCGGTCAGCCTTATCGATATTCGCTTACGAAGATGTCAGCCGACGGCCACAATAATATGGAGTATACAAGCGTCAATCAATATATTGGCCATGTATTCTATCTTCCGGTCCAGAATGGCGTAACGGAGAACAACTTGTCTGCTGTAATGGTTGATGAAACCTCGGGTGAATGGATAACTGTTCCGGCTACCTTTGTCAGAGAAGGCGACAAGATCAAGGTGACTGCCTACCGTCAAGGCAACTCGACCTATGCCGCAGTAATCGGAGACGCTTCGTTTACCGATGTGCCTTCTTCTCACTTCGCCAGCAATGCAATCGGCAAGCTGGGCGTCAGAAGAGTCATTGCCGGCTACGCCGATGGCAGCTTCAAGCCGGAGGGTACCATAACCCGGGCAGAAGCGGCATCTTTGCTGGTAAAAGCGCTCGGACTTGATCCGTCTTTGTTCGCCGGTAGCAGTGGCGGGTTCAAGGATGTTGCGTCCGCCGCCTGGTACTCAGGCCCGATATCTGCTGCTGTACAGGCAGGGCTGCTGAAAGGTTATCCGGACAACACGTTCCGGCCGAATCAGACGATTACGCAGCAGGAAATGGTCAGCATCATCAGCAACGCCCTGGCATATGCCAATTATTCACCCGGCGCTTCCGCTCCTTCCGCCGCACTTCCAGCCAGTTCGGGCTACAAAGCCTGGTCCAGCGAAGCTGTTGCAACGCTGTTGAACGCGGGGGTCCTGAGAGCACAGGCTGAAGAATTTGCTCTTCAAGCCGGCAAAACAACGACCCGGGCCGAGAGCGCGCTGCTGATCTATCGCATGCTGCTGACGCTTAAAATGATTTAACTCCATTTAGACACGGCTAAGCCGCTGCGCATGTACGGATGCGCAGCGGCTTTTTTGTTCTTTAAATTCGAGATGAATGATCCGGCCGAGCCGCCTCCGCAATCAACTTCACGGCTGAGTCAAGCGGAAGCTGCTCCAGGCTCTCCCCGCCGCGGAGCCGGATGGTGACTGAATTTGATTCCTTCTCTTTCTCTCCGATTATCAATATATACGGTGTTTGACGAAGCGCCGCCTCTCTGATCCGGTATCCGATCTTCTCGGACCGGCTGTCCAGCTTCGTCCGGATGCCCTCCCTCTCCAGCTTAACCTGCACCGCATGCGCATAGTCACCGGTCGAGACGGATACAGGCAGGAGCACCGCCTGCACAGGTGACAGCCATGCCGGAAAAGCGCCGCCGTAATGCTCGGTCAACACGCCGATGAACCGGTCCAGCGCTCCATAGATCGCCCGGTGAATGACTACCGGACGATGCCTTTCTCCATCCTCGCCGATGTAGGCGAGATCGAATTTCTCCGGCATCTGAAAATCCAGCTGGATCGTCCCGCACTGCCAGCTTCGGCCCAGCGAATCCTGCAGATGAAAATCAATCTTGGGTCCATAGAAGGCGCCGTCCCCTTCATTCAGCCGGTAGTCCAGCTTCATCCGTTCCAGGACGCGGCGCAGGCCCTGCTCGGCCTGCTCCCACAGCTCCGGCGAGCCCAGGGAATCCTCGGGCCGGGTGGACAGTTCAACCCGGTAGTAGAGTCCGAACAGATCGTACACCTCTCCGATCAGCGCGATAATTGCAGCGATCTCTTCCTCAATCTGACCGGGGGCAACGAACAGATGGGCGTCATCCTGACAGAAAGAACGCACCCGGGTCATGCCGCCCAGAGCGCCGGAGAATTCATGGCGGTGCACCTGGCCGAACTCCGCCAGGCGGATCGGCAGATCCCGGTAGGAGCGCAGCGCGCTTTTGTAGATCAGCATATGACCCGGACAGTTCATCGGCTTGAGCGCATACGGCGTTTCATCGACGTTCGTAAAGTACATATGCGCTTTGTAGTGATCGTAATGTCCCGACTTCTCCCACAGACGGTTGTTCATCATCAGCGGAGTCAGCACTTCCTGGTAGCCGGACCGGCGCATCAGGCGGCGGGATAAGTTCTGAAGCTCTTGGCGGAGCACCATTCCGTTCGGCAGATAAAACGGCATGCCCGGCGCTTCCTCCGAGAACAGGAACAGTTCCAGTTCGCGTCCAAGCTTGCGGTGATCCCGCCGTCTGGCTTCCTCCAGCCGCTGCAGGTGCCCGGCAAGCTCGGCTCCGCTCGAATACGCCGTGCCGTGAATGCGCTGCAGCATCGGACGCTTGGCATCTCCCTGCCAATACGCGCCGGCTACGCCCAGCAGCTTGACCGCCTTCAGCATCCCTGTTCTCGGGAGCAGCGGCCCCCGGCAGAGCAGCGCGAAGCCTTCGTGCGGATACAGCAGACCGGCCGCGTTCTTCTCCGGGTCCTGAAGCAGCGCTTCCAGCCTCAGCGTCTGTCCGCCGGTCTCCAGGAAGGCGGCCGCTTCCTCCCGGCTGACCTTCTGCCCGATCATCGGCAGATTGGCTTCCGCCAATCTTCGCATCTACGCTTCCAGTTCGCGGAGGTCCGCTTCCGACAGACTGCCGTCCAAATGGAGATCGACGACGAAACCGTCCTCTGTGACCCGCATCTCCGCCACCTGCAGGCTGCGGTCTCCGTACAGAGCGGCAGCGGCCTGCGCGAGCAGGACGGCAGCACTTCTGCGGCAGATCTCACGTCCGTCCGGGCTGTCTCCCGGGACCGGCTCCAGACGGCTGTCCGACTCAAGCGGAGAGGCCAAATCGGTCAGCTCTCCGTTCACCCGGGCCGCTACCGCCGTCTTGCGGCTGCCCGGCTTGAGCAGGCCCAAAGCTACGCCCGCCGTCGTTCCCCGCTCCACCTTTCCATTCTCCGATCCCGGCAGTTCTACGTAAATTTCCATAACTGCGACTTCCTCCTTTCGTCATCCTAACCTTGTGTCATCGCAAAAAAGCGCACTTCGTCCGAAGGGACGAGGTGCGCTTGCGCTCGTGGTTCCACCCTAATTCGGCGCTTCAGCCATGCAGGTTCATGCACGCGGAAGGCCCTTAATTGGAATCCGGTATCGGGGATCGGTCGGTGTTACCGCCGTCTTCACGGGAAGACGGGTTCAGAGCCACGGCTTCAGAGGGGTAACATCCGTCCGGTTCCGTAAGAAGCTTGCAGCGTTCGCCTCTCTCTCTGGAACGGCCCTTGGCCGGATATCATGTCTCTGTCATCGCCGGTATGAATTTGTTGTCCCTTACATTACAAGATAGACAACCCTTCCGTCAAGTCCTGGATGAAGAGCGCTTCACCCACAGCTTGCTGAGATCCATGAACCCGAACGCGCCCGGAGACAATCCCAGCAGACCGTCGCTGAGCTGCGCCTTCTTGTTGACGTGACAGCCATAGGCCAGCCACCGGTTCTCCCGCGCCAGCTCTTCGGCAGCGTCCAGCACGGCGATTCGCGCTCCTTCTTCTTTCTGGCAAAAGTCCCGGAACAGCTCCTCCAGCAGTCCGCTTCCCTCATCGTCAATCAGCAGGCTGAAATGGTTGCCCCCGCCCCGGTAGAAGTTCAGGAGGCCCCATTGCCAGTCATCCTCCAGCACTTCTTCAGACAGGAGCATATCCGTCTCCAAAATGGCTTCCTCCGGCAGATGGGCCGGCAGCGGTACGGGCTCCAGACGAAGGCCGACCGTTTCGCTGCGGCGCTTAAGCCAGGCGATCTCCTCCAGCTCGCTCTGCTTGTTTTTGAAGCCCACCGACACAGACTCACCCCGGTATCCGGCCAGACGCAGCAGCTCTCTTACCCGTTCCGGCGATTCTTCCGGCAGTACGAACGCCCGGCTCTTCCACGGCAAGAAGCTCGCAGCCGGCAAATAGCGGTTCCCGCCCAGCTCCCGGATCAGACCCTGCGGGTGATAGAGAAGCGCAATCGCTTCCCTGAGTTCCCGGCTGCGCTGAATACCCTCCCTGCGCATATTAAACAGCAAATACCGGCAGCCGAGCGCCGGATAATCGACGCTGCTCCCGTACAGCCCGTCCGCCAGCAGGTCGCCCGCATCCGCCTTCTCCTCGTCCCCGGGCAGATTGTAGAACCGGGTATGGGTATGCTGGTCGGGGAGAAACCAGATATCCACCCGGTCAAGCAGCGGCCGCATGCCGTAATATGTATCAAATGCGGTCAGAGACAGGATATCCTCATCCAGATGCGCAATGCGGAACGGTCCGGTCCCTACGGGCTTTCTCGCAAAATCGGCATCATGCGGGACAATAACGAGGTGAAAGCAGGCAACCAGATGAAGAAAGAAGCGGTTGGGCCGGCGAAGACGGAACGAGACCGTATAGTCGCCGTCTTCCCGAATCTCCTCAATGTCCTCATAGTGGCAGAAGGCCGGACTTCCCATATCCCGAAGCCGTTCAACCGTGAAGGCGACATCCCGGGCGACGAAGGTGCGGCCATGGTGAAATTTGACCCCTTTGCGCAGGTAAAAGGTCCAGATCCGATCGTCTTCGGCTGATTCCCACGTATGCGCCAGTCCCGGCTCGAAGCCGTTTCTCTGTCCGTTGTAGACCACAAGCGTGCTGCAAATCTGGCTCAGCAGATAGGCTTCAAAGGCAGTGAACAGAAAGCCCGGCTCCAGCTTCTCCAGCCTGCGGTTGCGCATCATCCGCAGCACATCCTGTTCGGCGGAGACGTTCGCTTCGCTGCGGAAGCCCATTTCCGAGCTGAGGCGCCGCCACAGGCGCTCCCGGAGATGAACTTCCTCCGTGATTTGGCCGATCAGCTCAGCCGCTTCTTTCATTCTCCCTTTGGCCAGCAGTTGATCCAGGCTTCCCTCCAGCACGTCTTCCCGGCTCTTGAGAAGCTGCAACCGCGATCGGTTGCCTCTTCCCCGTCCGGGGCGCCAGGCAATCAGGCCGCGCTCCTCCATTTTGCGAAGTATAAATTTCACATTGCGCGGCGTGCAGTAGAGGAAGTCCGATAACTGCTCGATCGTAACCGGACAACCCTCCGGTTCGGCTTCCGAACCTTCCAGCAGGTCGGCAAGACGCAGATAGTGGGCAATTCCCGGCTCCAATGGCGTTCCTCCTTCCATAATCTTTAAGGTGAAAAGGAATGAATGTTCCTTACACTTTTCCTTCCCCTTTTATCAGGTACAATTATAGCGGGGTTTACATTAGGTTTACAATCCCTGATCTTCCAAATTTCTTCTAATCTCAAAGGAGGTAGCCATGAAAAGCCATCTTAGGGGGATTCACCCCCTGGCCTGGACCATCATTCTCGGGACGCTGTTCGGCCGTCTCGTCTCATCCATGAGCATTCCTTTTCTCTCCATCTACCTGGTTCGCCATCTGGGCGCATCCACCACACAGACCGGGATGACCATCGCAGTCAGCTCCCTCGCAGGCGTTCTGGTCTCTTTCTACGGGGGGTACATCTCAGATATTATCGGACGCAAGAAAGTCATGCTCTTCTCTATCTTCGGCTGGGCCTCCGTATTCGTCGCTTTCTCGGGTTCGACGGTTCTGTGGATGTTCTTCGTCGTCAACACGCTGAACGGTCTGTGCCGGGCGCTGTTCGAACCGACTTCCCGGGCGCTGCTCTCCGACATTACCTCTCCTGACAAGAAGCTTCTGATCTTCAATCTGCGCTATGCGGCGATCAATATCGGGGTGGTCTTTGGTCCCTTGGTGGGGGCGCAGCTGGGGTCAACGGAGAATACTTCCCCGTTTCTTCTGGGCGGCATCGTATATGTGCTCTATGGACTCGTTCTGATTCTCCAATTCTCGCGCAACCGGGATACGCTTCCTGTGCCGGAACGGGTTGAAGCGCCCCGCCTCCGGGAAGCCATGGCAATTACCGGACGCGACCCGGTCTTCCTGCCGGTGCTCCTTGGGACCGTCTTCTGCGTTCTCGGCTATGCGCATTTCGGCTCAACCATGTCGCAGTATTTGGTGCTCAGTCCGCATTTCACCAACGGCGGGAAGCTGTTCTCCTACATGCTCTCCCTTAACGCTGTAATTGTGCTGGTTGTCCAGTTCCCGCTTGTTCGCAGCACGCGCAATCTTCCACCCGTGGTGCCGCTGATGATCGGCAATCTGTGCATCTGCGGCTCCATGCTGATGTTCGGAGCGGCTCAGGGAGTTGCTCTGCTGATGGCAGGCGTTGTCGTGTTCACCGTCGGCGAGGTGCTGATCTTCACCATGATGGACATGCTGATCGACCGGATCGCCAAACCGCAGTGGAAAGGCACCTACTTCGGCACGATCGGTTTCAACGGATTCGGCTACGTCCTGGCTCCGGTAATGGGAGGCATGATGCTCGATCAGCTCGGCGCGGGCAGCGGCCCGGCGCTCTTCATCCCCTTGGCAATTACAACGGCGCTCGGTCTCCCGCTGCTGTGGCTGGCTCACCGCCGGTTGACGGCGCGGGAGGCCGCGGAAGCGAACGAGGAGCAGCCCTGCGACACAATCGCAGGATGAATGTCCTACATATCCTTTTTACATATGCGGTTCTGGTTGAAGCAGAAGCGGGCCTGGCAGGGTCCGCTTTTTCACGGCTTTTAGGAGTTCGGTGTTCGTTGGTTGCGTTTGCTGAATTGTGGCGGCGGGTGAGGATAGAATGGATTTTTTATTTTGAATTTTTCATATGTTGAAAATTTGTTTTGTTGGGCCGGAAATTCCCTATATTAAATTGGGACGTCAATTGGGAAGTCAATCTTTGGGTTCAACCGGAGCGGATAACCGGGATATCCAACGGGCTAAGTTTACATAATATTTATTATATCTGTCCACTAAAAGCCGAAGATGCTCATTCCCCCGTCAACAATCAAAGTCTGGCCCGTCATGTAGGACGAAGCCTCGGATGCCAGGAACACGACAGGACCGACCAGTTCGCGAAGCTCACCGATCCGGCCCATCGGTGTCCGGTCCAGAATGCGGCTCAGATACGCTTCGTCCGCAAGCACCTTCTCCGACAGCGGAGTCTTGAAATACCACGGCCCCACTCCGTTGACCCGAATTCCGTAAGGCGCCCATTCCAGCGCCAAATTCCGGGTCATCTGAATCATCCCGGCTTTCGTCGCTCCATAGACGACCCCGGTCCGCAGAGCGGTCACACCCGCCACCGAAGCGATATTGATGATGCTCCCTCCCCCCTGCTCTTTCATGAAGCGGGCAGCCTGCTGCGAACCGATCAGCGCCGATTTCAGATTCGTACCGACGATGGTCTCCCATTCGCTATCCGTGACTTCAAGGGCTGGCGTCCGTATGTTCATGCCGGCGTTGTTGATCCAGATGTCCAGCCGCCCGAGATCGGCCAAGGCCTGTGCGGCCGTCTTCTCCATCGCTGCACGGTCGCTGACATCTGCGGCATATCGGAAGCTGCGGGCGCTCTATACTTGTTCGATCAGGGCCGACGTCTGTTCCAGATCGGCCATTGTCCGCGACACGAGCGCCACGTCGCAGCCTGCTTCAGCAAGGCCGACAGCGAGCGCCCGGCCGATGCCCTTCCCCGCGCCGGTAACCAGCGCGGTCTTGCCCGTCAACTGAAAGGATGGCAAATACAAGCCTTTCATCTCCTTTTTAATCGTTAACATTATTAACTTTTAATGTACTAAAATATTGGCTGGGGTTGCCCGGACGATGGTCATACCGTTCTTCATAGATTCCGTTCGTATATTCTCCGATTACGCGCCGCCAGAAGGTGCGCGCCGGCGTGTTGGCCCGCACCTGGGAGACTTTCCAGTCTCCGGGGAACATATCGAACAGCCGGTGGGCCGCCCAGGTGCCGACGCCGAAGCGGCGGTATTTTTGCATGACAAAAAATTCCGTCATATAAAAGTCGCCCTCCGGACTTCTCAGCAGCCGATCCACCAGCGCAAAACCGGCGGGATGGCCGTCGCATGTAATCAAGTACGGATACTTGTTGCTGCCGCTGTTCCAGTAAGCTTCCAGCCCCGGATACTCGGGAAATGCCCCGGTGCGGTCGACATGGATATCGAGGTACCGGGTAAAGTCGTACAGATAGAACTGCATCAGCCGTGAAATCACGGTCTTGCGCTCGTAGGGGACCCGTTCAAGTCCGAGTTCCATGTAGTCACCTCTGTATGTTCGCCATATTCTGTTAAACATCATAGCGCTTTGCTTCTCCTGCCGCAAGGCGGCCCGGTCTCGGACCGTCCTCTCCTCTGCCCCTGCCTGTGATACAATGAAGATTGATCGGTCTGATTCTACTTAAGCGCAGGTGAACCTTCGTGAGCATTCAGAAAACAAGCGACCGCAGGAAGCTGGAAGAGCATCTTCCATCGCTTCCGTGGTTCGTACAGCAATTCATTGATTACAAGCTGCCTGACCTCTCCCCCTCTTCGCTGCTGGAGTATGTCCGGGATTACGAGTCCTTCTTCGGCTACCTTCGCATGGAGGGGCTGTCCGAGGCCGGGAAGAACGCCGACATTACACTGCTGGATCTGGAGCGCCTCCACATGGACAGCATTGTCGGCTACCGTCTGTACCTGACCACACGAATGGAAGGAACCAACTCGCGGACGACGGTCTCCCGCAAGCTGTCCGCCCTCCGCTCTCTGTTCCATTATCTGAGCCAGATCGCCGAGGACGAGCACTTCTACCCGCTCCTCAAGCGCAATGTAATGGCCAAGGTCGAAATCAAACGCATCCACAAGCCGAAGGATACGGCCGCCAAGCTGAAGGGCAAAATTCTGGAGGAGGAGGAACTGCTGGAATTTGTCGGCTATATTCTGGACGGCTACGGCCGGGACGTCGAACGCAACAAGCAGGCGCATTATGCCCATCTGCAGAACCGGGAACGCGATGCCTGCATTGCAAGTCTGATCCTGAATTCCGGGCTGCGCGTCTCGGAAGTGGTGAACCTCAACCTGGACGATCTCGATCTGAACAATAAGCTGCTCTACGTCTACCGGAAGGGCAACAATGATGAGACCTTCAAGACACCGGTCTATTTCCGCGAGCAGGCCAAGGATGAGCTGTCCGCCTATCTGGCTGTCCGCCAGGCCCGGTACCGTACGCCCAAACGCGAGAAGGCCCTCTTCATCACGCTTCCCAACGGCGCTTCCGAAGGCAAGCGGATGACCAAACGGGCCATTCAAGAGATGATTATCAAGTATGCCAAACGCTTCGGCAAGCCGTTTTTGACCGTGCACAAGCTAAGACATTCGTTCGCGACGGATTATTATCTCCAGAATGATATTTACAAGACCAAGGAGCAGCTCGGCCATGCCTCTACGGAGACCACGGAGGTCTATGCGCATCTGACGGACAAGACCATGTCCGAGGCCATCGAGCGGCGAAACGGAAACTAGGCTCGGCTTGCTCTTCGGCACGCGATGCCCGGACGGCAAGCAGCGCTCGAATGGCGGAGGTCTCCGGAGCTGCAAGAAGGTACAAGGGGGCCCGTTCGGGAGGACGGCCGCCCTTTTTACTTTTTGAGCCAAGTTTGGCGGAGTGATAAAGACGGCTCTTGCGGAGGGTCGGCGGGAATAACGAAAGAGAAAGAAGCGTGATATTCCTTGTGTGAATTTTTCATATGTTGTAATTTGATAATAAGTAGCGTAAATGAACGGCGGCTCTTCTTGGCTGCCGCCGTTCTGGGCGATTGGCCGTTCTGGGCGAATCGTGCAAGGCGCTGTTAAGCTGGCGGCCGTTCTCAGTCGTCCGTTATTGCCGAAGCTTCTCGGAGATCCCCTCCTCAGGGAAGCCGAATCACCGTCACTTCTGAACCGGCGGCCAGGCGGGTCTGATCCTCGGGCACGACGATCAGGCAGTCGCTCTTCATGATCGTGACCGTCACGCTCGACTCGTCTATGCCTGCCGGGACCGCATATAGCCGGCCTTCCCTGGCTTCCAGCCGGGCACGCACCAGGCGGGTAAAGTTTCCTTTCTTCCGGTAATCCTCCGCCAGCACCGCCTTCCATTCCGGCAGATCGGGCTGCCGGCGGCCCAGCATACGGCCGATCAGCGGACGGGCCAGAAGCTGGAAGCCGACGTAACAAGCCCCGGGGTTGCCCGAGAGCGCCAGCAGCAGCTTGCCGCCCCGGACAGCCGCCGTGGTGACGCTGCCCGGCCGCATCGCCACTTTGTTGAAGAGCATGCCGGCGCCGCTCTCGCGCACAAGATCGCCCATAATGTCATAATCGCCCACCGACACTCCCCCGGTCGTCAGAACGAGGTCATACAGCTCCAGCGCCATCTGAATCCGGCTGCGGGCCTGCTCCAGATCATCGGCGATGACGCCAAGCGGCACAGCCTCTGCGCCGCACTGCGTAAGAAGCGCCGTAAGCATCGGCGAATTGCTGTCTCTGATCTTGCCGGGCTCCAGCGGCTCGCCGGCATCCAGCAGCTCGCTGCCGGTGGCGAATACGGCTACCCGCGGTCTGCGGATAACCGGAACTTCCGGGATTCCCAGAGCGGCGAGCATGGCGATTTCTCCGGGACCTATATCGGTCCCGGGAAGCAGGACCGCCTCTCCTTCCTCCAGCTCCAGACCGCGGCGCGTAATGTGCTGGCCCCGTTCGGCCCGGACCTGAATCCGGACAGCTCCCCCGCCGCCGTCCTTCCCGCCGGTCTCCGGCGTCTCGGTCATCTCCAGCATCACCACCGCATCGGCGCCTTCCGGGATCGGCGCTCCGGTCATTATCCGCGCTGCCGTACCGGACACAATCGGCACCGTTCCCACCGAGCCGCACGGAATCTCCTCGACAATCCGAAGCGTGAGGCTTTCTCCCGCTTGGCAACGCTCCGTATCGGCGGCCCGGATCGCGTAGCCGTCCATTGCCGAACGGTCAAACGCCGGAAAAGGATGAGACGCCCGAATTTCTTCGGCCAGCACCCGTCCCGCAGCCTGCGCCAGCGGCACCTTCTCGCTGCCGCCCTGCACCGCCTGTTCCATCAGCAGGCGGTGCGCTTCCATTAGCGGCAGCGCCTGCCGCTCGAACCGGCCTGTCCGTTCCTTCTCTTCACCCATGCTTCTTCTCTCCCTTCCTGCTCCTTAGGGACTTGGCAGTGCTACTTGCAACGATCAAAAAAGGATATCCCGCCGGCTGCACGCCGTACGGAATACCCCTTAACCTTAGAACGCCGGATGCCTTCCGGTCAAGATGCCCGGATGACCCGGACATCGCCCGGGATTGTCTTCTCGCCTTCGTAGAGGACGAACCGGCCGTTCTGCCACTCGATTCGCAGCAGCCGGCTGTTGTCAGCCTGGAACTGCCAGACATGCTGTTCTCCCGCATTCATGAACGGCGTCTGCCCGCTGACGGCCACGTATCCTTCGTATTCTTCTTCCAGATAGTAAGTCTCGTCATCCAGCACCATTGTGGCCGGAACCTCGGTCAGACTGTCCATACGCCCATCGATTGAGCGGTACAGCGCGAATTGAAGCTGCTCCCTCTGTTCGATGTGGAGATAGGCGATGTCAGCCCCGTCGCGAAGCGTCAGCAGGACCGCGTTGCGGCTGCGGTTGCTGACCCGGCCCGTCACTTCATAGGTGACGAGGGACACTTCGCAGATATCCCCCGGCGACAGCTGCAGGACGCTCTTCTCGGCTACGGGCGCCGGAGCCTTCGAGAATAGATTGCCGATACGCTTCCATACGCTCATTGAGGCCGTTCCTCCCGGTTCCGGTTATTGCTGTTTGTCGTACTGCTTCATCAGGGCGGCCAGCTCGTCCTCTACGCCCTGATCTTTGCCGAGCTGCTCGAACTCGTCGTCGAGCGACTTGCGTCCGGAGTTCATCTCGTTGCTGGCTTCGGCATGGGCTTCCGCCTGCAGCATCTTCTCCTCCATCCGCTTGAGTCCGGCTGTAGCCGAATCGGAGCTGAACCCGCTCATGGCCTTGTTGATCTCGGTCTGGGCCTTGGCCGCATTGTAGCGGGCGACCAGCGTCTCACGCTTGCTCTTCATCTGGCCGAGCTGCTTGCGCATTTCTTCCAGCTTCGCGCGCAGGTTGTCGGCGGAAGCCTTGTTCTGGTCGTAGCTGGTCTTGTACTCCGCCATCTTGCCTTCGGCCGTCTTCTTCTCTTCCAGCGCGCGGCGGGCCAGATCCGCATTGCCGGCCTGCGCTGCTGCGTGGGCCTGCTGGTTGCGCTTGGTTACCAGCGCTTCCTGCTCTTCATAGAGCTGTTTGAATTTCTTCTCGATGGCGATCTGGGCGGCAACCGCCTTCTCGGCGTCTTCCAGATCTTCCGTCATATCGCGGATATACTGATCCGTCATCTTGATCGGGTCTTCGGCCTTGTCAATAATAGAGTTAATGTTGGACATCGTTAAATCGCGCAATCTTTTGAAAATCGACATGGGTTCATTCCTCCAAGAATAGTTTGGGAAACGCGTTTGGTTAGTATTACGCAGGACGGGGTTGGACGTTTCAAATTTTACCCACTAAATATTCTTTGACCCGTTCACCGACCACCTGAACCACTTCTTCAATCTCGGCGCGGGTCAGATTATCGTAGTGGATGCCCATGACCACGGTTACCGTCGTCTGCAGTTCCCGCGCTGCGCGAACCGCCACCGACTCGCTGATCGTATGCTCTTTGTGATGCGGCAGCCCTTGGGTCAATACCTGTACGGAGCCGTCATCGGCCAGATAGGCTGTGCTGCAGGCCCCGATATGGCGGACGCCGCCGGTAATCAGCAGCAGCAGATCGTCGCCGACGGCGGATTCGACCAAGGTGATGTCATCCGGGTTAAAGCGCTGCGAAGGCAAGTTCAGTCCCCTTCCCTATCCTAATTTATACCCACATTCTAAACGATGCCGCGAATTTCATCCAGTGTCCGGATATTCTCGGACAGCATCAGCGCTTCGAGATCTGCAACCAGGTCCCGTCCCGCATCCAGGTTCATGAAATTATACGTCCCCACCTGGACGACGGCCGCACCTGCCATGATGAATTCCAGAATATCGGACGCGCTGGCGATCCCCCCCATGCCGATGACGGGAATCCGGACAGCCCGGGCTACCTGATGCACCATTCGCAGCGCAACCGGCTTGACCGCCGGGCCCGACAGACCGGCATAGAGATTGTGAAAAACGCTGGCGCGGCGGCGGATGTCAATCTTCATTCCGCTGATTGTGTTGATGAGGGAGACGGCGTCCGCTCCCTCCTCCTCGCACATCGCCGCCATCGAGGCGATGTCTTCGGCGTTCGGCGACAGCTTCACCGCAAGCGGCAGCGAGGTCGCCGCCCGAACGGCCCGGAGGACTTCCCGGGCCGCTACCGTGCGCACGCCGAAGGCAATGCCGCCCTCCTTGACGTTCGGGCAGGAGATATTCAGCTCAATCATATCGACGGCCTTGGCACCGGCGGCCTCCCGCCGGGCGTTGTCGGCCTGAATCAGCTCCGCGCCGCGGACATAGTCGTCCAGCGTCCCGCCGCCCAGATTGACAATCCGGGCGGTGTCGAGCGCCGCCCAATAGGGCGCCTCCTTCTCCAGGAAGGCCGGAATGCCGGGATTCTCCAGACCGACGCTGTTGAGCATGCCGGACGGCGTCTCGTACACCCGGGTTCCCGGATTGCCGGCCTTCGGATTCAGCGTCAGACCTTTGCCGGAGATGCCGCCCAGCAGATTCAGGTCATAGCGCTGCCCGTATTCATGGCCGAAGCCGAACGTGCCGGATGCCATAACGACCGGATTCTTGAAGCGCACACCGGCAATGACGGCGCTCATATTCACTTCAGTCATGGAAGATCACCTCTTCCGACAGGAATACGGGGCCGTCCGCGCATGCCTTGCGCTGCCCGTCCCGGCAGGAGACGCTGCAGACGAGACAGGCGCCGATGCCGCACGCCATCCGGTTCTCCAGCGAGAGATAGACCGTAGAGGAGCTTCCCGACGAGGAGGCCGCTATGCCTTTGAGCTGGGCGGCCTTCAGCATCGGATGCGGACCGCAGACGAAGACATGGTCGTAATCCGCAAAGTCGATCCGGTCCAGAATCAATCCGCCGACATCGACGGTCAGACGCGAGGCGAACGGTTCAAACGCTTCGGTCCGGAACGGTGCGCGGCTGAAGCCCAGGTAAATGTCGCTTGGTCCCAGTTCCCGTGCGCAGTAATACAGCGGGGCGATGCCGATGCCGCCGCCGACAAGGGCAACGCGTCCCTGAACGGAGGGAAATCCGGTTCCGAGCGGCCCTTCCAGGGATATCGGGTCTCCCGGCTTCAGACGGCTGAGAAGCTCCGTCCCTTCTCCGACCACATGGTACAGGAAGTCGATGCCGTCCTCCCCTACGTCATGAATGCTCAGCGGGCGGGACAGCACCGGGTAAGAGCTCCAGGCTCTTACCATATAGAATTGTCCCATCGCTCCTCCGTAGGCGCCTCCGACCCGGAGATGATACACCCCGTCGTTCAATCGCTCGTTAAACAATACCGTCCCCACGTTATCAAGCTCCTTCAAATTTTATCTTATTAAACATGCCGTAGAAGGAGCCGGATTTCTGTGATTTAGTTCACATCGGTCAGGCTTTTTTCCACACGCCTCTGACATAGGCTTCGGGAATATCGCATACGCCGCCGAGCGCTTCCTGGGCATGCAGCGCCCAGTACGGATCGCTCAGCATGGCGCGGCCGACGGCAATAAGATCGGCCCGTCCCTCCGCCAGCGCCGCTTCTGCCTCCTTGGGGTCCTCCAGGCGGCCCACCGCAATAACCGGCACACCGGCACCCTGGCGGACTGCTTCCGCAAGCCCCACCTGGTAACCGGGGCCGGAAGTCGGAAGTCCGCCTGCTCCGATCGGGCCTTCGCCGCCCGAAGAGATATGGAAGACGTCAACGCCCGCCGCATGATAGCGGGAGCAGAACTCCACCGCATAGTCCGTACCGTAGCCGCCGTCCACGTATTCGCGCGCGGAGACCCGCATCAGGAGCGGCATGTCTTCCGGCAGTACGGCTTTTACGGCGCGTACGGTTTCTTCTCCGAAGAGCAGACGGTCCTGTCCGTAACGGTCCTCCCGCCGGTTGGACAGCGGCGACAGGAATTGATGAATCAGGTAGCCGTGGGCGCCGTGAATTTCGACGGTGTCAAACCCGGCCTCCACCGCTCTGCGGGCAGCCGCCGCATACGCGGCAACGAGGCGCTCGGCATCCTCGGTGGACAGCTCGGCCGGAACTTTCGACTTTCCGTCGAACGCGATGGCCGACGGAGCGACCGGCGGCTCCGCGTCCTGCGCCTTGCGGCCCGCATGGCCGAGCTGGATACCGATCTTCGCGCCGTAGCTGTGCACAGCCTCCGTGATCCGTCTCCAGGCCGGGATCTGGTCGTCGCTCCAGATTCCTGTGTCCTGATTGGTAATCCGTCCGTCCGGCTCAATGCCCGACATCTCGGCGATCAGCAGTCCCGTGCCGCCGACCGCACGGCTGACATAATGAACATAATGCCAATCGTTGGGAATTCCGTCTTCGGCCACGACGCTGTATTGGCACATCGGGGGCATCACCACCCGGTTCTTCAGCTTCAGGTTCTTGATTTCATAAGGCGTGAACAGCTGAGCCATTGTTTTCTCCATCCTTCCGCCGCTTCCGGCTTTTTATTGTATTTGCATAGGGTAAGGTCCCCGGCTTTGCTATCCGCTAGTATACACCTCTTCACCCTCTTAAGAAAAGTAAGGAACTCTTCGCGGCGGATAAATCCTCCGGAGCCGGGGCAAACCAAGGAATATGCCGGAAGGGAGTCTTGAATATGCTTCATCGCCTGTTTCTGATCCTTGCAGCGGCTCTGCTCCTGCTGAGTCCGTTCCCGGGGAACGCCGATTTCCGGAGAGCGGGCGCCGAAGCCGCCCGGTGGAGTGCCCGTTCTCCGGCGGCCTCGGACTCGGAGACGGCTCCGGCGCCCGCTTCGCAACCGGCCGGCCGCCAGCGGCCGGCGGCTTCCCTGGAGAAGGCCGAACCGCCGCTGACCCTGTCCCAACTGATCCGCCGCTATCCGGAGATCATTCGTGCCCGCGGTCCGCGGACGCGGGAGATAGCCCTTACCTTTGACGATGTTCCCGATCCCCGGTTCACACCGGCTATTCTTGACGTTCTGAAGCGTTCGGGGGTCAAGGCGACCTTCTTTATCGTCGGCAGCAGAGCGGAGAAGCATCCGGATCTGGTCGCCCGCATCGTCAGGGACGGACACAGCATCGGCAACCATTCCTACAACCATCCTTTGTTCACCAAAATGGGGGTTGCGGGGTTCCGCTCCCAGATTCTGCGTACGGACGCTGTCCTGAAGCGGACGGCAGGGTACCGTTCGAGACTGATCCGGCCGCCTTACGGAGAAATTACCGAGAAGCAGCTTCATTGGGCCCGGTCCAACGGCTACCGGATCATCAACTGGAACGTGGATTCCCAGGACTGGCGGGGGCTAAGCAAAGCGCAGGTCAAGCGGAATGTGCTCTCCCGGGCAGCCAGAGGTTCCATCGTTCTTCAGCATGGGGGCGGCGGAGTCGGCAGCGACCTGAGCGGAACGATCAAGGCGCTGCCCGAGATCATCGGAACTCTTCGGGCCAGGGGCTACCGGCTGGTGACAGTGCCTGAACTGCTTGATCTGCCCGAGCGGTAAGCCAAGATACTCCGTGTGCCGCCCCTGAGTAACAGCAGAAAGCTCCGTTCCCGGATGGGACGGAGCTTTCTGCTGTTCAGGGTCATGATGAAGACGCTCAATCAATGAAGTAGAGCGTAACGTACTGGAAGCCGAATTCAGACACGAAGCTCTGGCTCCCCGGAATAAAGATATCCACCCGGTTGCCCTTGATGGCGCTGCCCGTATCGGTTGCCGTTGCAACAAATGCGGTCTTCGGCAGTCCCGGATGGGAATGCCCCGTCACCAGCACCTTGGTGCCCAGCGGGATCACGCTCGGATCGACCGCGATGGTGCCAAGCTTCAGCGGATTGCCAAAGTAGTCGATGGGTCCCCAGCCGTTCTCGCTTGCCGCCGAAGAATACGCCGTTGCTTTTACTTGAAGCGTTCCGGAGTAATTGAACGTCTTTCCCCATGCTTCAACCGTCTTCTCCGCAGGGGTGACTGAAAGGGCATGAAGCGCGGTTGCTCCGCCTGCGGGCAGGGTCTCACGGGATGCCGCGCCGGCTTCGGCAACCGGGACAACAATCCGCAGGCCCGGGTAAATATTGTTCGGAGCAATGGACGGATTCGCCTTCAGCAGCGAATCCAGCTTTACGCTGTATTTTTGAGCGATACGATAGTAGGTAGTGCCCTCCTGGGCAACATGAATCCGGTCGGCCTGCGCCGGAAGCGCCGTCAGCAGAACGGACAGGCTGACAGCCGCAGCGGCTGCCGTTTTCCATATACGTTGCAAATTCATTTCTTCCTCCTCAGACAAATTTCTATGTAGGGTACCAATTCCTCACAGCTCTGAATATATCACAATTTTGTAACCTATGCCTATGTAATTGTTACCACTTTGAAACCACAGGTTGTAGCCAAGAGATTTTGGTTACATATTAAAGAATATGTTAACCTAAATATATTTTACATTCCGTTAACAAAACCGGTGGCGCAAACGGGTAAACTAATAGAAGCAGGTTAATCTGATAGAATGAGAGTTTGGCCGCCTACATACTATAGAATTTATGGAGGAGAACCCCATGAACGCCGACGACAAGAAGAAGCCGAATACCGCCCCCGCTCCCGCCATTCCCTATCTGAACCGGGATTTGAGCTGGATTGAATTCAACCGCCGGGTTCTTCAGGAAGCCCAAGACCCCGAGAATCCGCTGTTGGAACGCGCCCGGTTCCTGAGCATTGTCTCCAGCAATCTGGACGAGTTCATCAGCGTGCGCGTCGCAGGCATTCAGGACCAGATTCGGGCCGGCTACACCAAGAAGGATTTTACCGGCTACACGCCGTCCGGCCTGTATAAGCGCCTGTTCAAACGGGTAGGCAAAATGATCGGCGAGCAGTACCGCACCTACCGGGAGATCGCCCGACAACTTCAGAAAGAAGGGCTCGTGCTGACCCGCTACGACGATTTGAGCCATTCGCAGGAAGCTGCCATGGAGACTTATTACCAGGATATTATTTTTCCGGTACTTACCCCGATGGCCGTGGACCAGAGCCGTCCCTTCCCGCTCGTGCACAGCCAGTATGTCTACCTGGCCGTTCTTCTGGAGCGCGAAGACGAAGCCGAGGACGGCACGGAACCGTATTTTGCCATTCTGCAAATTCCTTCAAGCCTGCCGCGCCTGATCCCTCTTCCCCACCGGGCCAACAGCAAGAAGCGGCAGTTCGTGTTCATTGAGGAAGTAATCCGCCGGCATATCCATACGTTGTTCAGCGGCTATCGGCCGATTGCGGTCAACGAGTTCCGGCTGACGCGCAATTCCGACCTGTCGATCGACGAGGAAGGGGCAGAGGATTTGCTGGAAGAGATCGAGAAGGAGCTTCGCAAACGCCGCCGCGGCATTCCGGCCCGGCTGGAAGTCCAGAAAGACATTCATCCCTATGCGCTGGAACAGCTTCAGGCAGAGTTTGAACTGGAAGATTTCGTCTTCGAAATCGACGGGCCGCTGGACCTCGGGTTCCTGCGTCATTTTGCCAACAGCCTCAAGGGATATCATGATTTGAACTATCCGCCGGTCAACCCGGTCTATCCTGCCGAATTCGCGGAGAATGAGGATTTCTTCGAAGTGCTTCGCCAGCGCGATGTGCTCGTCTATCACCCCTACGAATCGTTCGACGCCATGGTTGATTTCATTACGCAGGCTTCCGAGGACGACCAGGTGATGGCCATCAAGATGACCCTCTACCGCGTCAGCGGCAACTCGCCGCTGATCGCCGCCCTTGCCCGAGCGGCCGAATCCGGCAAGCAGGTCACGGTTGTGGTGGAGCTGAAGGCCCGGTTCGATGAGGAGCGCAACATCGCCTGGGCGCGCCAACTGGAGCAGGCGGGCTGCCATGTCGTCTACGGGCTGGTCGGCCTCAAGACGCATGCCAAGATTACCCTGATCGTCCGCCAGGAGGGTCCCGAGCTTCGCCGCTATGTGCATATCGGAACCGGGAACTACAACGACAGCACCGCCAAGGTATATACAGACCTGAGTCTGTTCACCGCCCGGGAGAACATCGGTCTCGACGCCTCGGAGCTGTTCAACCAGATCACCGGCTATTCCGAGCAAAAGGACTGGAACGCCTTCATCGTCGCTCCCTCCGGCATGAGTCTGTCGCTGCAGAAGCTGATTCAGCGCGAAGCCTCCCATGCTGCGGCGGGGCGGCCCGCCCGCATCATCGGCAAGATGAATTCCCTGTCCAACCAGCAGGTGATCGACGATCTCTACGAAGCCGCCGGCTCCGGCGTGGCGATTGATCTGATCGTGCGGGGCGTCTGCTGTCTCCGGCCCGGCGTCGCCGGGCTCAGCGAGCGGATTACGGTGCGCAGCATTGTCGACCGCTTCCTGGAGCATTCCCGAATCTATTATTTCGAGAATGGGGGCAAGCCCGAGGTGTATCTGTCCAGCGCGGACTGGATGACCCGGAATCTGACGCGCCGGGTGGAGCTGATGTGTCCGGTGCAGGACCCGGTTATCCGCGGCCAGATCGTCAATATTCTCGGCTTGTCCCTTCAGGACAATGTTAAGGCCAGCTTCCTGCTGCCCGGCGGATATTACGAACGGGCGGACGACAAAAAGGCTCCGTTCCGGAGCCAGTTCGCCGCGATGGAAGTCAGCCGATGGAAGGAGCCTCAAGCTTCACCTTCAGATCCCAGGCATTCCTGAACGCCTTAAGGGCGTTCTCGATCTCTTCCTGACCCAGAAGCAGAGGTTCTTCGGTCTGAAGCTTGATATCCAGGCTGGCGCCGTGCCGTGAGGCCTTTAGCCCGGTAACCTGCCCCGTCTCGCCGGCATCGAGCGCGGCCGCGAGCTGGACCAGCGAGCCCAGCCGGTGAATCCATTCCTCGTCGGAAGGCAGAAGAATGTCTCTATGCAGAAGGGCCAGCTTCTGCTTCCGGCTTTTGGTGCTGTAGGAGGCGATGAACGCGCACAGAACGAGCTGGCGGTGGCTGAGCCCGCGAACCGGAGCGTTCATCAGCCAGTAGCGCGTATGGCGCTTCGATTGATAATAGTTGACGTTCGAGCCGATCCGGTGCAGCAGGGACGAGACATAGAGCAGCATCCGCTGCTCATCCGTCCCTTCGTCTCCGAGCAGCCCCTCGTAGAGTTCCAGGGCCAGCTCGTGCACGCGGAGCAGGTGTTCGGAAGACGCGCCGGCATCCAGCCGGAGAATTGTCCCGAGACTGTATTCCAGCGCACTCTTGCGAACGGGATGCCCGGGATCAAGCAGATCGTGAAGCATGCCTTCCCGCAAGCCTTCTCCGCTGATGACGGCCCGGGTCGCACCCAGATATTCGTAGACGGTATGAAAGATAACCACACCCGATACAATAATATCGCTGCGGCTCTTGGACAGTCCCTCCAGGTCCTTGCGCTTGTCGTACGGCATGGCCGGGAGCGTCTCCGCGAACCGCCGCACGGTCTCGGTAGAGAGCGTATAGCCATGCGTGTTGGGCAGCGAGTAATCGTGCTGCTTCATATCCAGCTTGCCGAGGGTGCGCAGCGTTCCGCCGAGGCCGTACAGCGGCAGGCCCGAGCCGGTGCTGAGCCAGTCATGCTCAACCAGGCGTCCCATGACATAGGCCTTCAGCTTCCGCACTTGTTCCTCGGTCCAGTTGCCGCCTTGTCCGAACCTCACATTCATATTGACCGCTCCGAACGGGAACGAGACGCTGCTGATATACTCTCTGCCCCGGAAGAGCGTGATCTCCGTACTGCCTCCGCCGATGTCGATGACAAAGCCGTCCTGCACGTCAAAGGCGTTGATGACGCCCAGAAAGCCGAAATAAGCCTCCTGGCTGCCGCTGATAAGCTCAATCCGGATGCCCGACTCTTCGGACAGAAACGCAATGATCTCCCGGGAATTGGCGGCGTTGCGGATCGCGGCCGTAGCGCCCGCGCGGATCTGGCCGACGCCGAATACGCCGCAGATGCGGACGAACTGCCGCAGCACCGGCAGAATGGCCTCCAGCCGCTCCCGCTCCAGCCGCCCTTCGGCGGTAATCTTCTCGCTCAGGCGGGCGGAATACTTGCATTCCTTCACAATGCGGTAGCCGCCTTCCTCCGTAGTATCGTAGATGACCAGACGGATCGAGTTGGACCCGATGTCTATAATGCCGATTCGCTTCAAGTTGTCGCTCATAGGACGGTGCTCCTTTGCTTGTCAGGATGGACAGGGTCTACTACCATTTTACACCGGACCGGCAAATTTAACCGGACCGCCTCCTACAAAAATCGGCCGCGGGCTTGCCCCGCGGCCGATTGTGTCTTTAAAGCACCTTGCTGAGGAAGTCCTGGGTTCTCGGATGTTTCGGACTGCCGAACACTTCCTCCGGCGTCCCCTCCTCCACGATATTTCCGCCGTCCATGAACAGAATGCGGTCGCCCACTTCCCGGGCAAAGCCCATCTCATGGGTGACGATAACCATGGTCATTCCCTGCTCCGCCAGATTCTTCATGACTTCCAGAACCTCGCCGACCATCTCCGGGTCCAGCGCCGATGTCGGCTCGTCGAAGAGCATCACGTGAGGCTGCATCGCCAGCGCGCGCGCAATGGCAATGCGCTGCTTCTGTCCTCCGGAAAGCTGCGACGGATAGGCGCTCTTCTTGTCCTCAAGTCCTACCGTCCGAAGCAGATCGACCGCAATGGCCTCCGCCTCTTCCGGCTTCTGCTTCTTCACCTTGATCGGCGCAAGCGTAATATTCCGGAGCACGTTCTTGTGCGGGAACAGATTGAACTGCTGAAATACCATTCCCATCTTCTCGCGGGTGGCATTGATATTGTGCTTGCGGTCCGTGATGGATTCGCCTTCGAATTCGATCACGCCGTCGGTCGGCTGTTCCAGCAGATTGAGGCAGCGCAGGAAAGTGCTTTTGCCGGAACCGCTCGGTCCGATGACAACGACGACCTCTCCCTTGCGGATCTCCAGATCAATGCCCTTCAGAATATCGAGCTTGCCATAGCTTTTGTGCAGATTCTTAACGGTTATCACTCGCGTTCAACCTCCTTTCAAAACGGCCCAGCAGACGAGACAGCGTAAAGGTCAGGATGAAATACAGCAGCGCCGCGATAATCAGCGGGTTCATCGGCTCATACGTAATGGTCGTAATCGAACGCGACTGGAACATCAAATCGTAGACGCCGATCATGGATACAATGGAAGATTCCTTGATAATCGTAATGAATTCGTTGCCGATGGCCGGCAGCACCGCTTTGATCGCCTGGGGAAGCACAATGTAGCGGAAGGTCATCGCGGGACGCATGCCGAGCGAGCGCGCCGCCTCCGACTGGCCGCGGTCTACGCCTTGAATGCCGGCCCGGAACGTCTCCGCCAGATAGGCCGAGCTGTTAATCGACAGCGTGATCGCGCCGGACTGTACGGCCGTGAACTCAATCCCGTACTTGGTCAGACCGTAATGGATCAGGAAGAGCTGCACCAACATCGGGGTACCCCGCAGAAACTCTACCCACAGCGTTGCAATCCAGCGAAGCACCCGCCAAGGCGACATCCGCATCAGCGCCACAATAATTCCAAGTACAAAACCGCAGAAGACGCCGATTACCGAGAGCAGCAGCGTATATTTGAGGCCTGTCAGGAAAAAATCGCGGTAATCATAGGCCATCCGGAGGATCGGAATATCCATCAAGCTCATTCCTTCTTCACTTCCTCTCTTCTAATCAAAAAAACAGAAAACGGCGGGTAAGTACCGCCATTTTCTGAGAAGTAGGCTTGGAGCGCTTCTTATTTGCTCTCGGCAAGCTCGTTGGCTTCGGTCACGTACTGGTCAATCTTCCCGTCCTTGGACAGACGGGCGATGGTCTGATTGACGGAATCCAGCAGTTCCTTGTTGCCCTTCTTCACTCCGATGACATAGCCGTCATCCTCAACCGGCGGCTTGGCGTCGGCGATGGCCAGGCCCTTCACATTCTGGACGAACGATTTCGCGACCGGCCCTTCCATAATGGAAGCGTCTACCCGGCCCGATTGCAGCTGAAGCACGATTTCGGAAATTTTGCCGAGCGAGGTCAGCTTCGCGCCTTCGATGCCTTTGGCGATATCCTGCTGAATTGATCCCGTCTGGACGCCGAGCTTCGCGCCTTTCAGCGCATCCATCGTAGCGAACTTGTCCTTGTCCTCTTCGCGGACAACAACCGCCTGCTCTGCCTTGTAGTAGATGTCGGACAGATCCACTGCCTTGGCGCGCTCCGGAGTCGGGCTGAGACCGGAGATTACCATATCCACACGGCCGCTGGCCAGCTCGTTCAGCAGCGATTCGAACGGAAGATCCTTCACTTCCAGCTTCGCTCCCATATCTTCCGCAATATCCTTCGCAATCTCGATATCAAAGCCGACAATCGTATCCTTGCCGTCGACGACTTTATGGAATTCATAAGGCGGGTAATCGGCGCTCGTGCCCAGCGTCAGCGTCTTGCCGGACGCCTCGCTGCCCGAAGAAGCCGGAGCCGAAGCGGAGGCGCCCCCCTTCTCATTATTATTGTTCTGACCGCATCCGGACAGCAGTGCCGCTGCCAGAATCATCCCCATCGAACCTTTGATCCACTTGTTCATCGTATTCTCTCTCCTGTTCTGCATGCATGAATTGACCTTATGTGAATTAATAAACGGAATTTTCAGACCGATTTATTATAAACGACGACGCATGAATATGCAAAGAGTTTTTTCGCAAAAGACAAGCTTTGGTTTCAGCGGACAAACAACAAGGGTATTAAGGGACAGAACTACCAGAATTCATGGAGGTGCTCTCATGCAGAAAGAAGCTTTGTACCATATTCCCGGCTATAAATGGGCCTATGCCTACGATACCGATACCGTGCGGCTGCGTGTGCGGACCAAACGCGGCGACGTCAGCCGCGTCGTGGCGCAGTGGGGCGATAAGTATGACTGGGACCGGTTCCACGATGAGACCGCCCTTGAGATTGTGACTTCGGACGAACTGTTCGATTATTGGGAAGCCGCCGTTTCTCCCTTTTACCGCCGGATGTCCTACATATTCCGGGTAGAGTCGGAGGAGGAGACCCTTTATATGACCGACCGGGGCATTGTCGAGGAGTTCCCTGAACCTTCGGGCAGTTACTATGAATTCGCCTATATCCACGATGTCGATCTGTTCAAGGTGCCCCAATGGGCCAAGGAAGCTGTCTTTATGCAGATTATGCCGGAGCGGTTCGCGAACGGCGATCCTTCCAACGATCCCGAAGGAACCGAAGACTGGGGCGGCGTCCCGACGCGCGAGAATTTCTTCGGCGGGGACCTTCAAGGCGTAATCGACCATCTGGATTACCTGGAAGACCTGGGCGTGAACGCCATTTATTTTACGCCGATCTTCGAGTCTCCGTCCAACCACAAATACGATATCGTGGACTACAAGAAGATCGATCCGCATTTCGGAGATACGGAACTGCTCAAAAAGCTGATCGGCGCCTGTCACGACCGGGGCATCCGCGTGGTTCTCGATGCAGTGTTCAATCATTGCAGTACGGAATTCCCTGCCTTTAAGGATGTCCGGGAGAATGGCGAAGCATCCGTCTACCAGGACTGGTTCCATGTTCGTTCCTTCCCGGTCGAGGTCAAAGACGGCATTCCGAGCTACGACACGTTCGGCTTCTTCGAAGAAATGCCGAAATTCAACACGGCGCATCCCGATGTGAAGAACTATTTGCTGGAAGTGGCCGAATACTGGATCAAAGAAGTGGGGATCGACGGCTGGCGTCTGGATGTGGCCAACGAGATCGACCACGCGTTCTGGCGGGATTTCCGCAACGTCGTCAAGTCGATTAATCCGGAGGCTTATATTATCGGCGAAGTCTGGAGTGACTCCCTGACCTGGCTGACCGGCGACCAGTTCGATTCCGTCATGAACTATCCGTTCTCGGATACCGTACTGTCCTACTTCAACGGCGAGATGAACAGCCTTGACTTCAGCAACAAAATCGGAGCTCTGCTGATGCGCTATCCGCAGCAGACGAATGAAGTGATCTTCAACCTGCTCTGCAGCCACGATACGCCGCGCCTTCTGACCCGTCTCGGAGGCGACAAGCGGAAGATGAAGCTGGCCGTCACGTTCCTGATGACGTTCATCGGCACGCCTTGTCTCTTCTACGGCGATGAGATCGGCCTTGAGGGCGAAGGCGATCCGGACTGCCGCCAGTGCATGGAATGGGACCCGGAGAAGCAGGACCGCGATCTCCATGATTTCTATCGTATGGTCATTCGCCTCCGCCGGGAACACCCTGCGCTGCGCAGTTCCCGCTACCGGATTCATCAGGCCTGCGCCGACACTCCCTGCTTCGTCTACGAACGTTCCGAGGGGAACGAGCAATTCCTGATCTGGATGAATAATTCCGACGAGGAACAGACGCTGTCGCTGCCGGACCTCGCCGAAGGCTGGAAGGACGCCTTCTCCGGGGAGGAAGTCGCAGGCGGCGAAGACGGGCTGTCCGTCACGCTTGAGCCGTTCGGCTTCCGCATTCTGCACCGAGAGGTGCAGAATGCCTGACGGCGGCTGCTTCTCCCTTCGTCTCTTCTTAAGCCTCCCAGAGCAACAAAGAAGCGGTCCGCTGCCGGAAATCCGGCGGAGGACCGCTTTCTTATATGCGTTATGGTGTACCTCATTAGCGAGGCACCTAGATCTCGCCCGGCACTTCCTGTTCCGGCTGCGGAACGACCGCAGCATCAGGAGCCTCCGACTTCTCAGGCGCAAGCGCCGTCTCCGTCCGCCCCGTAATGTGATCGTAAATGTCGATGTACTGCTGCGCCGAGACGCCCCAGCTGTAATCGCCGGCGAATGCGTTGCGGGTTACTTTCTTCCAATGCTCCGGTTGGGCATAGAACGATGCCGCGCGACGGATGGTGTACATCATGTCATGGGCGTTGTAGTCGTGGAAGGTGAAACCGTTGCCTTCCCCGGTGAATTCGTTGTACGAATGCACCGTATCATTCAGGCCGCCGGTCTCCCGCACGATTGGAATGCTGCCATACCGCAGGGCAAGCAGCTGGCTGATGCCGCAGGGCTCAAATTTTGACGGCATCAGGAAGAGATCGCTGCCGGCGTAGATTTTGCGGGAGAGGGCATCGCTGAACGTAATCTGGGAAGAGAGCTTCGTCGGGTACCGCCACGCCGCCTCCCGGAACCAGCGCTCATAATGCTCGTCTCCGGTCCCGAGGATGACGAACTGAAGCGTATCGAAGTACAGCAGCTCATCCAGAATCCGGGTCACCAGGTCCAGTCCCTTGGAATCGACCAGCCGGGTTACCATGCCGATCAGCGGAATATGCGGCGCAATGGGCAGGCCCAGTTCCTGCTGAAGCCCGAGTTTGTTCTCGGTCTTCTTGGCCAGGTTATTGCGGTATTTGACATAGATCTGGCTGTCGGACTGCGGGTTGTACATCTTCGTGTCGATGCCGTTCACAATGCCGCTCAGCCGATCCGCACGGGCATTGAGCAGCCCGTCCAGTCCGTAACCATAATGGGAGGTGCGGATCTCGTCGGCGTAAGTCGGGCTTACCGTCGTGATCCAGTCGCTGAAGACGATCCCGCCTTTCATGAAGTTGACATTGCCGTAGTATTCCACCCCGTTGAAGTAGCGGCTGTCCAGCCCCAGCAGGTTGCCCAGCACCTCATACGGAAATACCCCTTGATACAGCAGGTTGTGAATGGTGAACACCGTCCGCATCCCGCTGTAGAACGGATTGTGCCGGTAGTGCCCTTCGAGGAGCATCGGAATAACGGCTGCGTGCCAATCGTGGCAGTGCAGGACGTCCGGCTGGAAATCAATCGACGGCAGCACTTCCAGAACCGCGCGGTTGAAGAAGGAGAACCGTTCGCCGTCATCCATGTATCCATAGATTCCGTCGCGTCCGAAGTAATATTCATTGTCGATAAAATAGACCGGTACGCCGTCATGCACCAGCATCTCCACGCCGCAGTACTGGTTGCGCCAGCCGACCGGAACGGTCGTGACGGCAACGGGCTGCATGGCCTGGCGGTACTTCTCCGCGATGCCTTTATATTTTGGCAAAATGACGCGCACATCCATACCTGCGGCTCTCAGCGCCTTCGGCAGGGCGCCGATGACATCGGCCAGCCCGCCTGTCTTGATAAACGGATGGCCTTCCGCAGCAGCAAACAGGATCTTCATGGTTCATGTCCCCCCGTGGATAAATAGAATGCCTTCTTATTTCTGGGTCGCAGCCTTTCGCGTACGTCGCTTCGGCTGATCGGACGCAGCCGTCGTCTCGCCGCCGGCGGGCAGGGTCTGTTCGGCGGCGGCATCGGCCGCCGTCTTCTTCACTGCGGCGCCTTTTCCGCGCCGGGCGCTTTTCTTCAGAATGACCGCACTCAGCGGCGGCAGCATCAGCTCCAGGCTCTGAAGCTGCTCGTTGCAGGCCGTCTTCTCTGTCTTGATCGGTTCGTTGCGGAGCCCGGAGCCGCCGAATTCCGCCCAGTCGGAGCCGAATACTTCTTCATACACGCCGCTCTTGGGCACGCCGATCCGGTATTTCTCGTAATGGCGCGGCTGGAAGTTGATGACGACTACCAGCTCGTCGGAAGGTCTCCGGCCCCGGCGGATGAACGAGATCACACTCTGCCCGCGGTCCTCGGCATTGATCCACTGATAGCCCTCCCAAGTATGGTCCTGCTCCCACAGCGCCTTCTCGCCCAGGTAGAAACGATTCAGCGCCGCCGTATAGGCAAGGGCCTGGCGGTGAGTCTCATAATCGAGCAGCAGCCAATCCAGCTGGTCCTGATCCTTCCATTCGATGAACTGTCCGAACTCCGCGCCCATGAAGATCAGCTTCTTCCCGGGACTTGTGAGCTGATACGCCTTCAGCAGACGCAGACCCGCGAACTTCTCCTCATAGGAGCCCGGCATCTTGTTCAGCAGCGAACGCTTGCCGTGCACCACTTCGTCGTGCGACAGCGGAAGCGTATAATTCTCGGAATAGGCATAGACAATGGGGAAGGTCAGCAGGTTGTGATGATGGGGGCGGGCCCCGAAATCCTTCTCTATGTATGACAAGGTATCATTCATCCAGCCCATATTCCATTTGTAGTTGAAGCCGAGCCCACCGTCATGCGAAGGCGCGGTAACCCCGGGCCAGGCGCTCGATTCTTCCGCCATCATCAGCGCGTTCGGGTATTCGCCGAAGACGACGCTGTTGAGCTTCTGGATAAAAGCAATCGCCTCCAGATTCTCAAGCCCGCCGTGCTGATTCCGCCGGTACTGATGCTCGCCTTTCTCGAAGTCGAGCCGCAGCATGCTGGTCACGGCGTCGACGCGCATGCCGTCGATATGGAACATCTCGTACCAGTACAGAGCGTTGGAGATCAGGAACGATTGGACTTCAGGCTTGCCGAAATCGAATGAGAGCGTTCCCCAGCCCGGTTTGTCGGCTTTCAGATGGTCGGCGTACTCGAACACCGGCGAACCGTCGAACAGCCGCAGACCGTGGGCGTCGCGGGCAAAATGCGCAGGTACCCAGTCCAGAATTACGCCGATGCCGTTCTGGTGCAGACTGTCGATCAGCCGCATGAGTTCCCGCGGCTCTCCGTACCGGCTGGTCGGCGCATAATATCCCGTTCCCTGGTACCCCCACGACAGATCATACGGGTGTTCGGCGAGCGGCATGAATTCCACGTAATTATATCCCATTTCCAGCAGATAAGGGACAAGCATCTCCGCCAGTTCGGTATAGCTGTACAGGTCTCCGTTCTCCTTCTGCCGCCACGTGCCGAGGTGCATTTCATATATATTGAGCGGCTTGGCATAGGGTGACGCGCTGCGGCGCCGCCAGGCCGAATCGCCCCAACGGTAGCCGTCGATGCGGCGGACCACGGAGGCCGTAGCCGGACGGACTTCAGCGGAGAAGGCGTAAGGATCGGCTTTCAGGAAGCTGCTTCCGTCCTGCCCGACCATTCTGTATTTGTAAATGGTTCCCTCTTCGATTCCCGGGAAAAACCGACTCCAAATTCCCGAATCGGGTATCTTATATAGCGAGTCCTCTTCGCGGCTTCCATCCCAGCCGTTGCGGTCGCAAGCCAGTCCTACATACAGCGCATGGGGAGCCCAGACGGTGAAACGGAACCCGGCAACGCCGTCTTCAACTGCGGGATGCGCGCCCATAAAGCGGTAACTGCGGTAATGGGTGCCTTCATGAAACAGATACACATCCTCCGAAGTCGGCGAACCGTTTGTCTTCATTCGCTCTTCCAATTGATTACCACCTTTTTGTGCGTTATTGGAGATAGGCCGGAAGTCCAAGGTCGATGAGATGTTTTTGGACAGTATTCATTATTAACATTACCCCAATTCCAAGGGTTTGAAAATCGCAAGAAAGAAAAATGGCGTCCACTCATTATTTCGTGTAATTTTCCTAAAAAATTCGGAGTATATTTCATTCACACTTCAAATTCACGTTTCATTCACAGACTGTTCGTTTAAATAACAAGCATTGACAACACATTGGCAATTACACACTTTTGTACACACTTTTGGAGGGGACATTTTATGAGTAAAAAAGATTGCATAGCCATGCTGCTGGCGGGAGGAGAAGGCCGTCGTCTTGCGCCGCTTACTTCTGTGATGGCCAAACCGGCCGTCCCGTTCGGCGGACAATACCGAATAATCGACTTCCCCCTCAGCAATTGTGTTAATTCGGCGATTGATACGGTCGGGGTACTAACCCAATATGAAGCAGAATCCCTTCATAACCATATCGGCCAAGGCGAACCCTGGGGTCTGCAGAACAGACCGGACGGAGGGGTTCAACTTCTGCCTTCGGGCGACAATACCTACACAGGCACGGCCGATGCCATTTATAAGAATATTGAATTTATCGACCGCCACGCTCCCGAGAATGTCCTGATTCTTTCGGGGGATCATATCTATCACATGAATTATCGGCAAATGCTGAATTATCATATGGAAAAAGGCGCCCAGGCGACCATCTCCGTCATGGAGGTGCCGTGGGACGAAGCCAGCCGCTTCGGTGTGATGAATGTCGACGACAGCCTGCGCATCTCCGAATTTGTGGAGAAGCCGAAGCAGCCCAAGAGCAATCTCGCTTCCATGGGCATTTATCTCTTCCGCTGGGATTATCTGCGCGGACACCTGCTTCGCGACGCTGCCAATCCCGACTCCAGCCACGACTTTGGCAAAGACGTCATCCCGGCAATGCTGAACAGCCAGGACCCGCTCTTCGCCTACCGGTTCAAAGGCTATTGGAGAGATGTCGGCACCGTGGAGAGCCTGTGGGATGCCCATATGGACCTGCTGCGTGAAGACGGCGGCTTCCGACTGGACAACGCCCGCTGGCCGATGTACAGCCGTTTTGGCGCAGGCTCGTATGCATCGGCGAAGCCGCGGCTTCGTCCCACCTTCCCGGACAGCCTCGTGAGCGACTATGCGGTAACCGAGACCGGATTCGTTCAGCGCTCGGTAGTGTTCGCCGGAGCCGAAATCGGCAAGTCGGCGCTTATCAAGAACAGCGTCATCATGCCCGGAGCCCATGTCGGACGCGGAGCCGTCGTCGAGAACGCCATCATCGGAGAAGGCGCACTCGTGAAGGAGGGCGCGGTAATCAAGGGCAGCGTCGGCAAGATTGTGGTCGTTGGCCCGCAGGAAGTAGTGGCCGCAAAACCGGTCATCCGCACCCAGCCGGCACGCCTGCTGCAGGAAGTCTACGAGAAGACCGGCCGTCTCCGGGCGGAAGGGCTTCCCTCCTGATTCGGCTGACCTTACCCGCAGCCCCGCTATTCTCTTCTCATTAGTATTCTTAAGCATTCTTAGGTATAAACAAAGGGCGATCCCTGATAAGGGGTCGCCCTTCTTTATGCTGTCTGTCTTTCCGATGCTAATTGTTCTCCGAGCGTTCTTTCCATTCCCGGTCCAGAATGCCCATCTCAATCAGATCGACGTAGGACTCTCCGAACAATGCGGCTTCGCGCTGGCATCCCTCGGTCCGGAACCCGGCGGCTTCATAGGTCGCCCTGGCCTGCCGGTTGAAGTCGAAGACGCCCAGCGAGAGCCGGTGCAGTTCCAGCACCTCAAAGCCGATCCGCTGCGCCTCCGCGATGATCCGGCGGCCGATACCGCGTCCCCGGCAGGCTTCATCCAGCACGACCGTTCCGATACGGGCCGAACTGTTGTCGCGGTCGATTGCCGCCAGGCGGAAGTGTCCGACCGTCTCCCCCGTCTGCCGGAGGAAGACGCTGAAGACCAGCTTGTCGGATTCAACTGTATGATTCGCCCCCTCTAGATAGGCGCTCAAGGCAGATGCCGTTACCGGATGTTGAAAGCAGGGACCGGCCCATTGCTTGAGAAATTCGGGAGGCTCGGTCCATCGGGTGAAGGCCTCAAAATCATCCGGGGCAAAAAAGCGGACCCCGATGCCGTTCGCACCGGCCTGCTCCGGCAGCCGTTCATACAGGTTGACCTTCTTGCCGCCGCTTATCTCGTTCATTCCCATCAGCCGGAAGCCGCGGGTCTGATAATATCGGTTCAGCTTGACATTGTTCGCTACAGTATCCAGGCGCAGCCCCAAGCAGCCGCGGTGGCGGGCCAGATCGGCGGCGTATTGAAGCATGGCCGCACCCAGCCCTCCGCCCCGGTAAGCCTGTCCCACGGCCAGACGATGCAGATAAGCATATCTCGGGTCGTTGCGCCGACCCCAGTATTCCGGATCGCTGAATTGCAGGGTGAAGACTCCGGCCGCCTTGTCTTCATCCTCGGCTACATACACTTCACGCTCCGCGAAATACGACGCTACGCCCGCTTCTGTGAACTGTTCGGGCTTCCACTGCGTCAGCCCGTTCTCTCTCATCCATTCCGCCGCGCCGCGCAGCAGCTCCAGCACCTCACGGGCACGCTCGGGTCCGGCCTGCCGGATGACGATGCCCGGTCCGTTCTTCCCCGGCGCCCTCTCTTCGCTGTCATTTCGGCTCATTCCGTCCCCTCCATCTTCTCTTCGGTGTTAATCGTGCCGGAGGCGGCGTCCGCCAGCATGAGCTGAACGCGTACCCGCGTGCCTTGGCCAAGTTCGCTCTCCATCTCCAGAAGCCCTCCGTGCAGCTCGATAATCTGCTGGCTGATCGCGAGCCCCAGACCCGTGCCGCCGTTGAGGGAATCGACCTGGAAGAAGCGGTCCTTCACCCGGGCTAGATGTTCTTCGCTGATCCCGATTCCGGTGTCGCTGACGACCACCTCGACCTGATCCTCAAAGAGCCGGTAGGCATGAATCATAATATCCGAGCCTTCATGCGAGAACTTGATGGCATTGTCGGCGATATTCAGGAAGACCTGCTTCAGCCGGTTGGCGTCTCCGTAGACCACCAGTCCTTCCTCGGCATCGAGCACGAGCCGGATCTGCTTCTTCTCCGCCTTGGCCCAGACGTTCAGCACAATCTCCTGCAGCAGTTCCTTGATGCCGACCGCCCCCATCGAGAGCCGCATTTCGTTCTGCTGAAGCTTCGAGAAGTCGAGCAGCTCCTCCACCAGCCCGATCAGCCGGTTGCTCTCCTTGGAGATAATGCCGACGCCGAGCTTCGTCTCTTCCGGATCATATCCGCCTGAGATCAGCGTCTCGCTCCAGCCCTTGATGCTGGTCAGCGGCGTGCGCAGCTCGTGCGAGATGGAAGAAATGAAGTCATCTTTGATCTGGTTGCTGCGGACGATCTCCTGCGCCATGTAATTCAGCGTCGAGGCCAGATCTGCAATTTCGTAGCGGTAGTTCCCCTTGATCCGGACGTCAAATTTACCCTTCGCCATCTGGGCCGAGACCGCCGTAATATTGTTCAGCGGCTTAACGATGGAATTCGCCAGCCCGAAGCTGAAGGAAGCGACTACGGCCATCACCGCGCCCCCGATCCCGATGGCCAGCAGGGTGACGTTAAAGAGGTTGCTGTTAATGCCTTCAACCGAGGTCAGGTAGCGGAGCACATAGGCGTCCCGCCCGCCGATCTGGAGAACTTTGGAGACGGCCATCACGTTCTCGTTGGTACCCGGCTGCCGGCCGACCCAGCGGCCGATGCTGCCGCCCACCGCCTCCGGAACGTCGCTCGTCGTAATTGTCCGGTCCGGCTGAAAGCCGGTTGAATTGGTAATCATTTTGCCGTCGAGCGTCAGCACCTGAAGCTCCGTATTGCTCAGCTCGAAGCTGTCGAGCAGCTCTTCCAGCGCGAACGGGGAATTCTCGTTCGTCAGCTGGTATTTCTGGTAGAACTCCTCCGCTGCGCTGATATGCGTCGTAATACTGTTGTAGACGCTGTCGTAATAATAAGTCCGGATGGCCAGCAGAAAAATAACTTCCACGAGGAGAAGCGCCAGGAACACGACCAGAATATAGTGCAGGACGATCTGTCTGCGCATCCCCTTCTTCATTATTGTCCCTGGCCTTTCCACTTGTAGCCGTGCCCCCATACCGTCTGCAGGTACTCCGGTTCAGACGGGTTGCTCTCGATTTTTTGCCGCAGCCGGCGGATGTTGACGTCCACGATCTTCGGATCGCCCATGTATTCTTTGCCCCAGACATGATCCAGAAGCACATCGCGGCTGAGCGGCGTATTCTCTTTCTCCAGGAAGAACTGAACCAGCGAGAACTCGGTCGGCGTCAGCTCAATAATCTCTCCGCGCCGCTTGAACTGCTTGGAGATCAGGTCCAGCGTGAACGGTCCCGACTCGAAGGAGACTTTGGCCGCCGGTTCCCGGTGGACGTTGACCCGGCGGAGCAGCGACTGGATGCGGGCAATCAGCTCCGTCGGGCTGAACGGCTTGCTGACATGGTCGTCGGCGCCTACCGAAAGGGCATATACCTTGTCCTGCTCCTGTACTTTGGCGGTCAGGAAAATAATGCCGAGCCGCTCGTTCTTCTCGCGTATTCTCCGGCATACTTCAAAGCCGTCTATCCCCGGCACCATAACATCCAGAAGCGCAATGTCGATATCCGAAACGCTGGTCAGAATCCGGAGCGCTTCATTCCCGTCTCCCGCCTCCAGCACCTCAAAGCCGTTGCGCTTCAAATTGATGACGATAAAACTGCGGATGGACTCTTCATCCTCCAGAATCAACACTTTACTCATCCATACCCTTCCTCTCCGCGGCGGCGCCCGAAGCGCCCGTTCTTCCTCCTGCCGTGTTCTGTTCCAGCTTGCCCCGATAACCGATGATCCGGTCCTGGTCTCTTCCCCAGAGCTCCCAGCCGCCGCTGTTCTTCGCCCGCTCCCACTCCTGGGGCGAGAAGAACGAAATTTCGGCTACCGTCTCGCCAGTCTCCTGCATGATGAACTTCAAATATTCGTTCTGCACCGATTTTGTATCCACCGTTACTTTGCCGTGCCACTCCGGCGGGAAATTCATGAAGAACCGATTGGACGGATCGCGGTACTGCTGGAGCGTGAAATCCAGCCCTTCCTTGCCGTCCCACTTGTAGTAGGAGGTGAACCAGGGAACGGATGCCGTGTCAAAAAACTCCCAGCCCGCCGGCCGCTCCAGCAGACCAATCTCGATGATGCCGTCGCCGTCGATATCCGTGCTTGGAATCCGGCTGTCTTTGAAGGTGCGGTCATCGCCCGGCAGCGCGATGCGGAAGCGGTTGTTCTCCATCACCACCAGATAGCTGTAAGCGGAATGCGAGTTAACCGCCGCATCCAGCACAATGCCCTCCTTGCCTTCGGCTACCCGGCCCGCGATGACGTTGTAATAGTTGTTGATGTACGGGTCCAGGTTATCGAGCCGGTCGAGCTCCTTGAATCCGTCGTCGAACTGGTACGCCGTAAGCGTCGCTGCTTCATTTCGTTTCAGCGAGACCACGGAAATATCGGGCTTGCCGTCCCCGTTCAGGTCGTCGATGACATAACGGGTATAGGACAGCGACAGCAGCTCTTCCAGCGGTCCGCCCGAATAACTGTAGATGACAAGCCCCTTCTGCAGCCCCTCGTCTCCCCGGGAATAGCCGGCAATGATCTCGGGACGGCCGTCGCCGGTCACGTCGCGGATCTCCACCGTCTCCAGCACCGTGCCTTCCCCGTCAAAAGACAGCTTCCGAACCCAGGCGTTCTTCTGCTTCTCCAGAATCATGCCATGGATCTGCACCGCTTCGCCGGGTGTCTCATAGAACACCAGTGTCTCCGGTATGCCGTCTTTGTTGAGATCCTCGGTGCGAATGGAGCTGTCGTCGTCGTTCGTCGGACGAATCAGCACCGAACCGGCCGGTTTCAGCGCGTTGATGGCGGTCATCAGCGTCGCCTTGTCCTGCGGGAGTGCGGGAGATTTCATCATGGACACCGGATCGTTGATATAATTGCAGCCCGGCAGCAGCAGAATCAGCATTAGTCCCGCCGCCAGCCGTCTCGGCCCGATCCTCCTCACGAATCATCACTCATTTCACGTAAAATAGGCAGCTTCCGCTCCCGCTCATAGAAGGCCGGCCCGTTCCTGGGAAGTCAGCCGCCGGCCGGTGACATCGTGCTTGATGATCCCATCCTTGAGCACCCACAGCCGGGTGCTGAAGCGTTCTGCCAGTTCCAGCGGCAGCACCGCAATAACCGTCAGCCCGGTCGTCTTGCAGAGGTCGCGCAGCGTCTCCAGCACCTTCTCGGCGGATCTCGGGTCGAGACCCGTTACCGGCTCGTCGGCCAGAATATACCGGGCGCCGTGCACCAGCGCCCGCGCGATCGCAATCCGCTGCCGCTCGCCCCCGCTGAGCTGTCCGCTCTTCAGCTTGGCCTTGTCCAGAAGGCCGAGCCGCTCCAATTCGTCCATCGCGCCCATGTAATCGTCCGAGCGGACCATTCCGGTTGCCCGCCGCCACCACGGCGTCTGGGCCGCCTGCCCGATCAGCACATTCTTGAGCGCCGTCCGGTTCGGGTCCAGCGTGACGTTCTGTTCAAGAAAAGCCCACTCCCGGCGGACGTTCCGCTTACCGGACCAGCCGCCCTTGAGAATGTCCTTGCCGTCAATCCGGAAGGCGCCCTTGTCCCACCGGTCGCGAAGCGCCAGGCAGCGCAGCAGCGTGCTCTTCCCGCTGCCGCTCTCTCCGAGAACGCTCACAAATTCGCCCGGGTCCAGCCGGAAGCCTATATCGCGAAGCACCGGAACCTTCTCCGGTCCGACCGATTTGGCCAAATGCTCTACGATTACCATAAGCGAAGCCTCTCCATTTCCGTACCTATAATAATATCGTATTCCCCTGAGATTTCATCCCAACATTATAGTGGACAACGACAATCAAAACAAGGGATAATAAATAGAAATCGGGTTTTCGCCAAACACTGTGAAAGAGTGTGCTTTGTAGGAGGACTGCATGCTTCATGGATTATAAAGTCATCATCGACGTATCGCCGGTGTACGAGCTGCTGGACAGCTTCATGCTGTACGTCACGCGCAAATGGATCTCGAATCTGGACATCGGCCCGGACTGGGTCCGGCAGGTGGACGACCAGATTCCGCCCCAGAAGACCGCCGCTCTGATGAGCGCCGCCGATTGGCCCATCGACGACTATGATATTCTGTACGCCTGGGCGTACAGCTCGGGACCGGCCGCCAACATTTCACGCTTCCTGGAGGAGCTGGACTCCGAAGAGGAAGCCTGGTGGCACGCCCGCGCGCTGGAATTTGTTCCTTCGCTGACGGCGCAGGAGAGCGGGCGGATTCAGCGCGGATACGCTCCGCTGCTGCGGATCTGGCATGAATCCTATTTTCGGCGTGTAGAGAATCAGATGCTCCCGCTGCTGATCGAGGACGGGAACGAGAAGAAGCTCCTTCAGAGCAAGATGGATTCCGTCGCCCTCGTCGAGTATGCCTCCGGCGGCGTCGTGATCGAGGAGATCCCGGGCCTTTCGACAATCGTGCTGCTTCCGACGGTTCATAACCGTCCGATCAATACGTACTGTCAGTACCGGAATCTGATTATGGTGCAGTACCCTGTCGACATTCCCGTCGACAATGACGACGACCCTCCCACCGAGCTGCTGCGGATGACCAAGGCGCTCTCCGATCCCGTCAGGCTCCGGCTGCTGCGCTATCTGGCCAACGAGCCGAAGTCGCTATGGGAGATGAAGAACGATCTCGGCCAGTCCGGCGATATGCTCATGCATCATCTGATGATGCTCCGGGTGGCGGGGCTGCTGCGCATCCACCTGTCCGACCCGGACGGGGAGCGGTTCAGCATCCGGCCCGACGGCGCCTCGGAGCTGCAGCTCTTTCTTGAGTCGTACGTTCATCGTCAGGGTTAAAAGAACAATACAGAGATTGGACACAAGGAGTGAATGAGCGATGAACTATTGGACACCGCCCTATAAGGCCCAGCAAGTCATTTTTGATCTGGATGACACGCTCGTCCACTGCAACAAGTATTTCGACCTGATTCTCGGCCAGTTCTTCGAGACCATGGGCGACTGGTTCCGTGCCTACGGCCCGACGACTGCCGAAATGCGCGCCAAGCAAGTAGAGATTGATGTGGAGACGGTCAGCGCGAGCGGCCTGGCAAGCGATAATTTCCCGAAATCGCTCATTGCCACTTACCGGCATTTCTGCGGAAAATACGGCCGACCGGCCGAACCCTTTGAGGAAGAGCAGCTGATGAAGCTGGGTCTGAGCGTCTATGACCAGGAGATCGAAGCTTATCCGGGCATGGTAGAGACCCTGGACGCGCTCAAGAGCGACGGACATGAGCTGTATCTGTATACGGGCGGCGACGCCGTGATCCAGCAGCGGAAGATCGAGCAGATGAAGCTCGACCTGTATTTCGATGACCGGATCTTCATCCGCCAGCATAAGAATGTCGAAGCGCTGGAAGATATTTTGGTCCAAGGCGGCTTCGACCGCGAACGCACCTGGATGATCGGCAACTCGCTGAGAACGGATGTCCTTCCCGCCGTCACGGCCGGGATCAAGAGCATCTATCTGAAGCAGCAGAATGAGTGGCTCTATAACATGATCGAGCTGCAGCGCGAGCTTCATCAGTCCGTTATCACCATTACGAAGGTAGAGGAAGTCGTGCCGGTCATTCGCGGCGCCGCCTCGCACCGGAAGAAGAACCACGGGTGAACCCTCTTCCCGTGCGGCCTGCACAGGAACAAGAAGACCGGCCCCGCCGCGGCATGCGGCGAAGCCGGTCTTCTTCGGTTCCTGTCGTATCCAAGGTAGGTCCGGTGTCCGGGCGTCGTTCCCGCTGCTCCGAGTTCTACAACCGCTCCAGCTTCAGCCCTCCGGTCTGCAGGTCGGCCAGCGCCAGTCTCCCCTCCGCCGGTGAACCGTCCGGCCCTGTCAGCTTCAGCTTGGCCGTGCGCCCTTTCTCCAGCAGCGCCTTCACCTGGGACTCGGTCAGCTTCCGGCCAAATTCCTCCTGCTCCTGCCAGATGACGAACCGGCAGCCTTCCCGGTAGCGGGAGCAGCCGTAGCCTTTGCGGCCCATGAAGATGTGGCCGCCGCAGCCCGGCCGCGGGCAGGGGCCGACGATCTTCGGCCCCTGCTCCCCCGCCGCTGCCGGTGCGGCCTTGCGGGCCGGATTGCCTGCGTCCGCCGCAGCGCCGGCCGCGCGGGCGCCGGTCCGCCGCGTCCCCGCAGAAGCGCTGCGCGCTGCGGGAATCGCAGGGGCCGCGGCGCCTTGGCCGCGCGCGCTGCCTCCGGCGGCGCCTGACCCGGCGCCGGAGCGGCCGCGGCCCGATGCGCGGGCCGCTCCCGTCTCCTTGGGACCGCCGCCTTCAAAGGCGGTCCGGTCCGCCCGCGACTGCGCCCGGACCTTCTCGACGATCATGGCGGCGAACCGCTTCACGTTCGCCATGAACGTCTCGTCCGAAGCCGTTCCGCGGGCAATCTCGTTCAGCCGGCGTTCCCACTGCCCGGTCATCTCGGGCGAAGTCAGCAGCTCCACGCCGGCTTCCCGGACCAGCTCGACGGCCGTGCGGCCTTTCGGCGTCAGGACAATTTTTTTGCCCTGCATATCGATATAGCCGACCTTCTTCAGCCGCTCGATCGTCGCCGCCCGCGTCGCCGGTGTGCCCAGACCCGAGTCCTTCATGGCGTCCCTCAGCTCTTCGTCCTCAATCTGCTTGCCCGCGCTCTCCATCGCCTTCAGCAGCGTCCCTTCGGTGAACGCCTTCGGCGGCTGCGTCTCTTTCTCCTTGACGGACGCATCCCGGCAGTCCGCCGGAGCGTTCCGGTCGACAGAGAACGGCTCGCTGACCTCGATCTCCTCCGGTTCCTCCTCTTCCTTGCCCTTCTTGTTCCCCCGGGACGGCTTTGCCGGGCCCTCGCCGGCATACAGCGCCTTCCAGCCGAGGCTGAGCAGCTCTTTGACGTTCGTCTTGAACGTCTCTCCCTCGACTTCGGTCAGAACCGCGTGCTGCTTATATTCGGCAGCGGGATAGAACTGGGACAGGAATCGTTTTACGATCAGGTCGTACAGCTTGCCCTCGTCGGGATTCAGACCGTTCGCCTTCCGGTAGGTCGGCAGGATCGCATGGTGATCCTCTACCTTCGCCGGATTGCAGACGAACTTGTTCCCTTTGTGAACCAGACTGCGGTTCGCGCCCTGGACCCAGGTATCATAAGCCGTGCCCTGAAGGGAAGACAGCGTCTTGTGCATCTCCGGAATGTTCTGCTCGGTGACGTAGTTGGAATTCGTCCGCGGATAGGAAATGACCTTGTGCTTCTCGTAGAGCGCCTGGGCAAGATCGAGCGTTTTTTTGGCCGAGAATCCGAATTTGCCGTTCGCCTCCCGCTGCAGAAGCGTCAGGTCGTACAGCTTGTTGGGATACTCCTTCGTCTCCTTCACCTCATAAGAGGCAAGCCGGCCCGGCTTCCCTTTGACCTTGTTCGCAATCGCTTCCGCCTTGGCCCGGTCCGTCATGCGTTCGCCCTGCCACATTCCCCGGTAGGACAGCTCCGACTGCCTGAATTGGCCCTCCACCTCAAAATACTTCAGCGAAGAGAACGCCTCGATCGTCTTCTGGCGGTCATAGATAAGAGCCAGCACCGGCGTCTGCACCCGTCCGACCGACAGCAGCACATTATGCCGGGTCGTGAACGCCCGCGAACCGTTCATGCCGATCAGCCAGTCCGCTTCGCTGCGGGCCCGGGCCGCTCTGGTCAGATTGTCGTATTCCGCGCCGTCCTTCAGCTCCTGAAACCCTCGGCGTATCGTCTCGGGCGTCAAGTCCGAAATCCACAGCCGCTTCACCGGCTGGGTCAGCTTCAAATGCCGCTGAATGAGGGAGAAAATGTGCTGTCCCTCCCGTCCGGCGTCGCAGGAATTAATCAGAAGCGAGCTGCGCTGCGCCAGCTCCTGAATGACCTTCAGCTGATCGGCCGTTCTCCGGTTCGCCACCAGCTTGAATTCGGCGGGAATAATCGGCAGGTCGCCGATGTTCCACTTCTTGTACTTGGGATCGTACAGATCGGGCTCTGCCAGCTCGACAAGATGGCCGATCGCCCAGGTGATGATATATTCATCTCCTTCCAGATAGGTCCGGAAATTACGGGCCTTGGGGTCGATCGCAGCCGCAATATTCCGTCCCATATCGGGTTTCTCCGCAATGATCAGTGTCTTCAAGTACCCTCGCTCCGCTTCGTTCAAATTTCAGCTCAGTCCCAACCCTGAAATTCTATTATAGCATTAAGTCCGGGCCGGGCTGCATAATTTCCGCCAGCGCTTCCTCCGCCGCAAGCTCTCTGCCCGTCCCCACGGACCGGCTGCGCAGCTCCACCCTGCCCTCTGCCGCCCCCCGGCCTACAATGAGCGTCCAGGGAATGCCGATCAGTTCGGCATCCTTGAACTTCACGCCAGGCCGCTCTTCCCGGTCGTCCAGCAGCACTTCCATTCCCTGCGAGCGAAGCGTCTCGTACAGCCGGCGGGCAAGCTCCATCTGAACCCCGTCCTGAGCCGCAACCGGAATCAGATGGACCGTGAACGGGGCCAGGGACGGAGGCCAGCACAGCCCGTCTTCCCTGGCGCTCTGCTCGGCCACGGCTGCCAGCAGCCGGGATACGCCGATGCCGTAGCAGCCCATAATCAGCGGCTGTTCTTGACCGCGCTCATCCCGGAAGGTTGCGCGTAGTCTTCCGCTGTACCGGGTGCCGAGCTTGAATACATGCCCGATTTCGATGCCCTTCACCAGGTCGACAGATCCCGATTCGCAGCGCGGGCAGGCGTCTCCGGCCCGGATCAAGCGGAAGTCGCCGGTATGGTCGGCGCGGAAGTCCCGTCCCGGCACGACATGCCGCCAGTGTTCATCCGGAGCGCCCGCCCCGGCTACCGCTTCCGCCATCGCCATCGCCGCATGGTCCGCAAGGAGCGGCAGCGACAGGCCGACCGGACCGACGAAGCCCGGACGGGTTCCCGCTGCGGCCAGGACCGTCTCTTCATCCGCAAGCTCAATCGTGTCGGCCTTCAGGAACGCCTTCACTTTAAGCTCGTTCACCTCATGATCGCCGCGGACCAGCACCGCGATCACCTGGCCGTCCGCTGCGTAGATCAGCGTCTTCAGGACGTCCTCCGCCCGCAGACCGCAGGCATCCTGCAGCTCCTCCACCGTGCGGATGCCCGAGGTTGCAAAGCGCTCGGGAGCGGCCTTCGGAGCGGCCTTTGGAGCTTCCTTTGAGCCTGCTCCCGCAACACCGGAGGCGGCCGCTTCCCCGTCCGTCCGGCGGTCATTCTTCAGAGACCGGGTCTCTGCCCGCTCTACGTTGGCCGCATAGCCGCAGCAGCTGCAGACGGCGATATCGTCCTCTCCGATGGCGGCCAAGGCCATGAACTCATGGCTGCCGCTGCCTCCGATTGCGCCCGAGTCGGCTTCTGCCGCCCGGAAATTCAGGCCGCACCGCGTAAAGATGCGGTGGTACGCCTCGAACATGCTCTGATACGCAGCGTCCAGTTCCTGTTCCGAGCGGCCGAATGAATACGCATCCTTCATCAGAAATTCGCGTCCCCGCAGCAGACCGAACCGGGGACGGCGCTCATCGCGGAACTTCGTTCCGATCTGATACACGCTGACCGGAAGCTGACGGTAGCTGGAGACTTCGCTGCCGACCAGTGCAGTAACGACCTCTTCATGGGTCGGACCGAGTGCAAATTCGCGGCCGTGCCGGTCTTCCAGCAGCATGAGATCCCGGCCGTACAGCTCGTATCGGCCCGATTCCCGCAGGAGCTCTGCGGGATGAAGCGAAGGCAGACGCAGCTCGGCTGCACCTGCGGCCTCCATCTCTTCCCGGATAATCCGCTCGATCCGTGACAGCACGCGCTGGGCAAGCGGCAGATAGGAGTAGACGCCGGCTGCCAATTGCCGGATATAGCCTGCCCGCAGCAGCAGGGCATGGCCCTTCGTATCGGCCTCGGCCGGCTGCTCGCGGAGGGTGCGGATCAGCATTTGGCTCTGTTTCATGGAAATCCACCTTTCTGGGGAGGGAATGGGAACGCAAAAAGGCACATTCGTCAGGGACGAATGTGCCGTGGTACCACCCTAATTCAACCGATTCGGTGCGGGCCTTGCTTAGCGCGCCGGAAACGATCCTTCAGCCGGATAACGTCCGGCAGGACGGCGGCGGTTAATTCCCGCCGCAGCTCGCAAGGCGGGGGAACCTTCCGTCTGCCCATGGGGAATCTCTCAGCCGGTGGATTCCCTTTCTGTACGGACGCTGGACGAAAGGCGTTCCTTGGTCAACGCTGTGTCAGCTCATGAATTTAGACTACTGTACCCGATCTGTCCGGATTCGTCAACCCGGCAGGGCCGCAGGGCAGCAGCAGACTGCTGGCTTAAGCAGCCTTGCCCGACGCAAAAAACCGCGGCCTTTCGGCCGCGGACGCTAAAATTGCATGGGATTAGGCGGATCACAGAAGTTCGGACTAGACCAGCACGGTAGAACCCATCAAATACTTGTCTACTTCACGGGCGGCCTCGCGTCCCTCGTTGATGGCCCATACCACCAGACTCTGGCCGCGCCGCATGTCGCCGGCCGCGAATACTTTGTCCACATTCGTGGCAAACTTGCCGTAGCGGGCCTTGACGTTCGTCCGGCGGTCCGTCTCCAGCTTCAGCTCCCGGATCAGTTCCTGCTCCGGTCCGTCGAAGCCGATCGCAACCAGGGCCAGCTGAGCCGGATAGACGGCTTCCGTTCCCGGAATCGGCTCATAGATCTTCCGGCCGTTCTCGTCGACCGTCCGGCGAATGTTGACCGTATGCAGCTCTTTCAGATTGCCGTTCTCATCGCCGACGAACTTGGTCGTCATGATGGAGAACTCGCGCGGGTCTTCGCCGAAGACCGCCTTGGCTTCCTCCTGGGCGTAATCGAGACGGTAGACATTCGGGAACTGCGGCCACGGATTGGCGACCGTATCGCGCGTCAGCGGCGCCTTCTCATGCGTGCCGAACTGCGTGATGCTCTTGCAGCCGTGACGGAGGGCCGTTGCCACGCAGTCGGAGCCGGTATCCCCGCCGCCGAGCACAATGACATCCTTGCCTTCCGCAGACACATAGTTGCCGTCCTCAAGACCCGAGTCCAGATAACTGCGGATTGTACCGTTCAGATAATCCATTGCATACATGACCCCGTTCAAATCGCTTCCTTCAGCCGTGAAGCGGCGGGCCTTGGTCGCGCCGCCGCACAGAACGACGGCGTCGTATTCGTCTACAAGCTGCTGGGCAGGAATGTCCTTCCCGATCTCGGTATTCACGACAAAGTTCACACCCTCCGCCGCGAGCAGATCGACCCGGCGCTGCACGACGCGCTTGTCGAGCTTCATGGTTGGGATGCCGTAGGTCAGCAGACCGCCGATGCGGTCGGCCCGTTCGTAGACGGTCACGGTATGACCAGCCTTGTTGAGCTGAGCGGCGGCGGCGAGGCCGGCAGGGCCGGAGCCGACGACTGCAACCTTTTTGCCGGTACGCTTCTCGGGCGGCTGCGGAACGACCCAGCCTTCCTCAAAACCTTTGTCGATAATCGCCAGCTCGATCGTCTTGATCGTCACCGGCTGGCCGATCAGGCCGACGGTACAGGAACCCTCGCACGGTGCAGGGCAGATGCTCCCGGTGAATTCCGGGAAGTTATTGGTTTTGTGGAGGCGTTCCAGCGCTTCCTTCCACAGGCCCCGGTAGACCAGGTTGTTCCATTCCGGAATCAGATTGTGCACCGGACAGCCCGACGTGCCGCCCGCCATGTCGATCCCCGTATGACAATAAGGCGTGCCGCAGTCCATACAGCGTGCGCCCTGCGTGCGCAGCTCCTCCTCGGACAGATGAAGGTGGAATTCTTCCCAATCTTTAACGCGCTGCTGCGGATCGCGGTCGGCCGGGAGCTGCCGCTTGTACTCCATAAACCCCGTAGGTGTAGACATCTGCTTGTATCCCCCATCCGTTCTCTTCTTATAGCTGTAGCTGCCAAATCCGTACATTTCTAATTTGTACAATACTAATTTTAATTATAGTAGCATTCGCACCACCTTAGCTGCATGGACTTTTCTGCACATTGTTTGCACTATTTAACATGTCATGTCAGCAAAAAAAGCTATCAGTGGTGATTAATATCGTTTATGGTTAAAACGCTTACTCCGAACGTTCATACACCATAAAACGGTAATCATACGGATTCTTCTCATCCCGAATTCCCTGCTCCGAGGAGACTTCCTTCCACTCGCTCCAGTCCACTTCCGGGAAATACGTATCCCCTTCGAACTCATGGTCGATGCGGGTGACGACGAGCCGGTCAGCGTACGGCAGGGTTAAGCGGTAGATCTCCGCTCCGCCAATGACCATCAGTTCATCCGATCCCTTGGCGAGCTTCAGCGCTTCTTCGGTGCTTGCAGCCACCTGGGCTCCCTCCGCCCGGTAGTCCGGGTCCCGGGTCAATATAATCGAGCGGCGGCCCGGCAGGGGCCGGCTTCCGAGCGATTCCCAGGTTTTGCGGCCCATCAGCATCGTCTTGCCCATTGTCCGTTCCTTGAAAAAAGCGAAATCCCGGGGAATGCTCCAAGGCATTCCGTTCTCCCGTCCGATGAGACCGTTTCGGTCCATCGCCCAAATCAGCGTCGTCTCCATATTCATCCCTCCAGTCCCGAATCCGGCCGGACGCCTGTCGGGCGGCTAGATCGCCACCGGCGCCTTGATGGCCGGGTGATGCCGGTAATTGAGAAACTCGAAGTCTTCGTATTCGTAATCAAAGATACTGTCCGGCTTCCGCCGGATATGGAGCTGCGGCAGTTCGTAAGGCTCGCGGGCCAGCTGTGTACGAACCTGCTCCAGATGATTTGTATAAATGTGCACATCGCCGCCTGACCAGATAAATTCTCCCGGCTCCAGGTCCGTCTGCTGGGCAACCATATGCGTCAGCAGCGCATAGCTGGCAATATTGAACGGGAGGCCGAGAAACGTATCCACCGACCGCATATTCAGCAGGCACGACAGCTTCCCGTCCGCCACGTAGAACTGAAACGCATAATGGCACGGCGGCAGCTTCATCTGTTCGATCTCGCCTACGTTCCAGGCGCTGACCAGATGCCGGCGCGAATCGGGATTCCGCTTAATCCCCTCGATCACTTCGGTGATCTGGTCAATCCGTCGTCCGTCGGCGCTCTCCCAAGTCCGCCACTGCGAGCCGTATACGGGGCCGAGGTTGCCCTCTTCGTCCGCCCACTCGTCCCAGATGGTGACCCCGTTCTCCTTCAGGTACCGGATGTTCGTGTCTCCGCTCAGGAACCAGAGCAGCTCGTGGATCACCGACTTCAGATGGATTCGCTTCGTCGTCAGCAGCGGGAATCCCTCCGACAGATCGAACCGAAGCTGCCGTCCGAAGACGGATACCGTTCCGGTTCCGGTGCGGTCGCTCTTCTCTGTGCCGTAATCCAGAATATCCTGGAGTAAATCCAGATACTTGCGCACTTGCAGCACCCCTCTCTCTGTATATGGTTCATCCTAGTTTACCATGACCGGACGCGCCTTGTAACTTCCTGCGAACAATTGCCACAATAACTTCCGCCTTTTGGAGCCGGACGCAGAGCCTCTTGCAGCTTCTCCTTCTTGCAAAAAGAGCGAAGCCGCCTCTTCAGGCGCTTCGCTCTTTCCCTGCAGGCCGCAAGCGGCCCCCGGGGCCCGCTGTGCCAGTCAGATTATTTCAGGACATGAATCGGATGGCCTTCTACCAGTTCGGCAGCTTCCATCACGATTTCGCCCAGTGTCGGGTGGGCATGAATCGTCAGCGAGATGTCTTCCAGAGTAGCGCCCATCTCAATCGCCAGGCCCAGCTCGGCGATGAGGTTAGAGGCTTCCAGACCGACAATCTGCGCGCCCAGCACGAGGTTGTTGTCTGCATTCGCGACAATCTTAATGAAGCCGTCAGGGCTGTTCAGCGACAAGGCGCGGCCGTTGCCCGCGAACGGGAACTTGCCGGACTTCACTTTGTAGCCTTTCTCCTTGGCTTCCTTCTCGGTCAGACCGACGCTGGAGCATTCCGGATCCGTGAAGACAACGGCAGGAATAACCTTGTAGTCCACAACGGATTTATGTCCGGAGATCGCTTCGGCTGCGATCTTGCCTTCATAAGAAGCTTTGTGAGCCAGAGCTAGACCCGGCACTACGTCGCCGATAGCAAAGATGTGCGGGATGTTGGTGCGTCCCTGATGATCAACCTTGATCAGACCGCGTTCGTCCAGCTCTACGCCGATAAGGTCGAGGCCCAGCTCGCCATCGGTGTTCGGACGGCGGCCTACGGTTACCAGCAGGTATTCGGCTGTAACTTCCTTGGATTCTCCGCCAACCGAATATTTCACGGTAACGTCCTTATCGGTCTGCGTAGCGCTCTCGGCCTTCGCATTCGTTACGATCTCGATGCCTGTCTTCGCCATGTTCTTGGCAACCAGACGGGTCATATCCTTGTCAAAGCCCGGCAGCACGGTATCCATGCCTTCAATGATCGTCACTTTCGTGCCGAACTTGGAGTACATCTGGCCGAGCTCGGCGCCGATGTAGCCGCCGCCGATTACGATCATGCTCTTTGGAATTTCCGGCAGATCCAGAGCTTCCGTCGAGGAGAGGATACGTCCGCCGAACGGGAACGGCTTCAGCTCGATCGGGCGGGAGCCCGTAGCGATGATGCAGTTCTTGAAGCGGTAGCGCGGGGATTCGTGATCGTTGAATACCCGGGCTTCCGTTGTGCTGATGAACATGCACTCACCGTTGAAGATTTCAACCTTGTTGCCCTTCAGCAGGCCGGCAACGCCGCCGGTCAGCTTCTTGACAACGCCCTGCTTGAATTCCTGCGTCTTGGCAAAATCCACCTTCACGTTCTCGGCCGAAATGCCGAACGCTTCGCCGTGCTGGGCGGACTCATATTGATGAGCCGCCGAGATCAGCGCTTTGGAAGGGATACAGCCGCGGTTAAGACACACGCCGCCGACTTCGGATTTGTCTACGATCAGAACTTTCTGTCCCAGCTGTGCGGCGCGAATGGCGGCAACATATCCGCCAGGTCCGGCACCGATCACCAATGTATCAATATCGAGTGAAGCGTCTCCCACTACCATATGATTACACCTCCATAACCAGCAGCTCAGGGTTAGCGAGCAGCGATTTAATGTAGTTCATAAAGTTCTGCGCCGTAGCGCCGTCGATAAGGCGATGGTCAAAGCTCAGCGACAGCGCCATAACCGGAGCGGCTACGATCTCGCCGTTCTTGACAACTGCCTTCTCGCTGATGCGGCCTGTTCCGAGGATGGCCACTTCCGGGTAGTTGATGATCGGCGTGAAGAACATGCCCCCGGCGGAACCGATGTTCGTGATGGAAATGGTGCTGCCCTTCATTTCGTTCGGAGACAGCTTGCCTTCGCGGCCTCTGGCTGCAAGGTCGCTGATCGCCTGGGCGATCATCCAGATGCTCTTGCGGTCCGCATCTTTGATAACCGGTACAATCAGACCGTTGTCCGTATCCGTTGCGATACCGATGTTGTAGTACTTCTTGTAGACAATTTCGTTGGCTTCTTCGTCGATCATGGCGTTCAGGGCCGGGAATTGACGGGAAGCGGCTACCAACGCCTTAACGATGAACGGCAGGTAAGTGACCTTGATGCCCTTCTTCTCGGCAGTCGGTTTCATGCGGGAACGGAAGGCCACCAGTTCGGTAACGTCCACCTCGTCCATGATCGTAACATGAGGAGCGGTGTACGCCGACTTGACCATGGCGTTCGAGATCGCCTTGCGAATGCCCTTGAACGGCACGCGCTCTTCTTCCTGGCTGACGTTGCCGGAAGCAGAGGAAGCTGCAGAAGCGGCCGGAGCGGAAGACTTCTCGGCTGCAGGCGCGCTGGATGCGGCCGGTGCTGCGGAGGTCTGCCCGCCGTTCATGAAGGCTTCAACATCCTCGCGGGTGATCTTGCCGCCCTTGCCGGTTCCGTTCACTTTGGAAATGTCCACGCTGTTGTCGCGGGCGAACTTGCGCACGCTTGGCGTAGCCAGCACATCATGGTCCGGAGCCGGTACCGATGCGCCGCCAGCTTCGCCGGCTTTGGCATCCGAAGGACTCGAAGCGGCCGGGGAAGAAGTCGTATCCACGTTGCCCTTGGAGGAATCCGCTTCCTGGGCGCCGTGAGCCTGATCTTCGGCAGGCGCTTCCGCGCCTTCCGGCAGATCGCCTTCCGCGTCGATAACCGCTACGGTCTGGCCGACATGGAACACGTCTCCGTCCTTCGCCAATACTTCCAGCACCGTACCGTTGACCGGGCAGGGAACTTCCACCACTGCCTTGTCATTCTGCACTTCCATGATGATATCTTCGTCTGTTACTTTGTCGCCGGCTTTAATGAGCACTTTAATAATTTCGCCTTCATGCAGGCCTTCGCCCAGTTCCGGGAACGGGTAATTATATTTTGCCACGTTCGACAACCTCCTCTATATAAATGGTAGTACGGATAATTAAAATTCCAGCACTTTCTTCACGCCTGCAACGACGCGGGCGGGACTCGGAAGCCAGGCATCCTCGATCTGGGCAAAGGCATACACCGTATCGGGCGCGGTTACGCGCAGCACAGGAGCTTCGAGGTGCAGCAGCGCCTTCTCGTTGATCTGGGCAATCACTTCGGCGGCAACGCCGGCGCTCTTCTGCGCTTCCTGAACCATTACGGCACGGTTCGTCTTCTTGATCGAAGCCACGATGGTGTCGATGTCGATCGGGCTGATCGTGCGCAGGTCGATAATTTCGGCGCTGATGCCTTCTTTGGCCAGCTCATCGGCGGCTTTGGTTGCGGTATGAACCATCAGACCGTAGGCAATGATGGTCACGTCGCTGCCTTCGCGAACGACATTGGCTTTGCCGATCTCTACAACATAGTCTTCTTCCGGCACTTCGGCGCGGAAAGCATGGTAGAGATTCAGGTGTTCCATGAAGAAGACCGGGTCGTTATCGCGGATGGCGGCAATCATCAGACCCTTGGCGTCATACGGATTGGAAGGAACGACAACCTTGATGCCAGGGCTCTGCGCAATCAGGCCCTCCAGGGAGTCGGTATGCAGCTCGGCCGCCTTCACGCCGCCGCCAAACGGGGTGCGGAATACGATCGGAGCGTTATATTTGCCGCCGGTACGGTACCGGAGACGCGCAGCCTGTACCACGATCTGGTCCAAGGCTTCAAAGATAAAACCGACAAACTGAATCTCGGCAACCGGACGGAAGCCCTGAATGCCCAGACCGACGGCCAGGCCGCCAATCGCGGATTCCGCAAGCGGCGTATCGAATACGCGGTCTTCGCCGAATTCCTTCTGAAGTCCTTCCGTCGCGCGGAACACGCCGCCGACATTGCCGACGTCTTCGCCGAAGACCAGAACGTTCGGGTCACGCTTTAATTCGACGCGCATCGCGTCGCGGATCGCTTCTTTCAAGTTCATTTGTGCCATTGCGAGACATCCCCCTTATTGAAAATCGGCTTTCTGCTCTTCGAGATGCTGCGGTGTCTTTTCAAACATCGAGTCGAGCAGGCCGGCAATCGTCATTTTTTCGGTCTTCTCCGCTTTCTTGATCTCTTCGTTCACGGTCGCTTTCGCTTCGTCCTTCACGCGCTGCGTCTCTTCGTCGCTCCAGAGGCCCTTGGCTTCCAGATACTTGACTACACGCGCGATCGGGTCCTTCTCGCTCCATTGTCCTTCTTCTTCCTTCGTCCGGTACTTGCTCGCATCATCGGAGAGGGAGTGCGGACGGAAACGGTAGGTAACCGCTTCGATCAAGGTAGCGCCTTCGCCATTGCGGGCGCGTTCTGCGGCTTCCTGTACGGCGCGGATAACGGCGAACACGTCCATGCCGTCCACCTTAACGCCCGTGATGCCGGCGGCAACCGCTTTATGAGCAATCGACTTGGCAGCCGTCTGCTTCGCAAAAGGAGTGGTGATCGCATAGCCGTTGTTCTGCACAAAGAAAATAACCGGCAGCTTGAAGCGGCCCGCATAGTTCAAACCTTCATAGAAGTCGCCTTCGGAAGAACCGCCGTCGCCGGTATAAGTGATAACGACATTCTTCTCTTTCTTCAACTTAAAGCCCATTCCCAGGCCGATGGCGTGCAGGATCTGGGCGCCGATGATAATCTGCGGCGGCAGTACATTCACACCTTCCGGAATCTCACCGCCGTGTTGGTGTCCGCGGGAATACAGGAATGCTTGATACAGAGGAAGTCCATGCCAGACGAGCTGGGGAATATCGCGGTAGCCCGGTGCGACGAAATCGCCCTTCTCCAGCGCAAATTCGCTTCCGACCATCGTCGCTTCCTGTCCGGAGACCGGAGCATAGAATCCGAGGCGGCCCTGGCGGCCAAGGTTAACGGCACGGTCGTCCCATGTGCGGGTAAAAATCATGCGGTAAGCGATCTGCTTCAGCTGTTCATCGCTGAGCTCGGGCATTTTATCCTTATTGATGACTTCTCCTTCCGGAGAAAGTACCGAAAGGGCTTCTACGTCCTCAGTGTACACTTCATAAGGAACTTTACTCATCATCTTCACCTCAACAAAAATATTTGAATATCAGCTGCCTCTGTTATAGAATTATTATACACCTGTTTCGTTCATTTCGTCAAAGAAATACGCATAAAATTTATGTTCTCAACGAATTTGTATGTATTACAGGTGTCTGGCAATCATATAACAGTTAACCCCTGAAAAACCCAAGTAAATGATTTTTGCCACAACCATCATTGTATCCTATTGCATGAGTCAATGCAAAAACCGACAGGAAAGGTGTTGTTAGCGCCATGAACGAACCTGTTTTTCTGAAACGTACAATTGCCAAACATACCCTTCACAGCCGACATCTCGGCGAAGACCGCAAGCTCCGCATCTACCTCCCGCCCGGCTATAATGAACTGCTCAGCTATCCGGTCGTCTACTGTCAGGACGGCGAGGAATTCTTCAACTTCGGACGAATCGCCACCTTGGCGGGTCAGCTTATTCTGGAAGAAGACGTGGAACCCTTCATTATTGTAGGGGTGGAAGTCAATGTAAAAACCAGAACGGCGGAGTACGCTCCTTTTGGCGACCGCTTCGATGCCTACCTGGCTTGCTTCGCTGAAGAAATTCTTCCCTATATAGAAGAGAATTATCCTGTCCGCCGGACGCCGGACGAGCGAATTATAGCCGGAGACTCGCTTGGGGGCAGCGTATCGCTGCATATCGCCCTGCGGTATCCGCATCTGTTCACCCGCATCCTGAGCCTTTCGGGCGCCTTCTATCCCGAGACCCGGGCATGGATCGAAGACGAGACCGACCTGTCACGTCTGAACCTTAATATGGTTGTCGGACTTCAAGAGACCGAATACCAGACCGACACGGGCCTTTATGATTTTGTCGAGATGAACCGGCTCACCCGGGATCTTCTCCTGGAACGCGGGGCCACCGTCGATTACCGGGAGAAGGACGGCAAGCACCTTTGGGGTTTCTGGCAGAATGAGCTTCGAGAGTCACTCCTTTATTTCTTAAACGCTTGAAACGCTTTTGATCGCCGAATTTATGAACATTTGGCAAAAACTTCGGAGCGTCAGGAGAAAGATGGCGCTTTCATTATTCTTGCGAGAGGGCTGCGGCCCTCTTTTGTCTATTCCCCGGCCGTCCGCTTCCCGGAGATTTCCTCTTTCAACCGGAATAACAACGCTTCACAGCCCGCATCTACCAATCGGTAAACTTCATCGAAGTTGCCGGTGAAATAGGGGTCCGGCACTTCACGGAGCGCTTCGTCCGGCAGCAGGTCCATCAGTCCAATAATCCGCGCCCCGCTTCCGCCGGCCAGCTTGCGGACATTCGCCTCGTTCGAGCGGTCCATGCAGACGATAAAATCAAACCGGTCCAGATCCTCCGGCTGCACGGTTCTGGCCGCAAGCCCCGCATAGCTGATGCCATAGCGGTCCAGCAGCTCCCGGGTTCCGCCGTGCGGCGGCTTGCCGGTATGCCAGTCCCCTGTGCCGGCCGAATCCACCGAAATTTCCGCTTCAAGTCCGCTCTCTCTAATCTTGTGACGAAGCACCGCCTCCGCCATGGGCGAGCGGCAGATATTGCCGAGGCAGACAAACAATACGTTCAGCATCCTTCCCACGTCCTTTCCGCACCCGGTTTTTGAGCGCACACAGCTTCATTCTAGCGTTCTGCACCGAATTGTACAACCTGTCCTTCTCGGCTATACTGTGGAGGAATTAGACGGCCATTGACTGGCACACAGGAGGAATACCAGGCATGTCTTCCCAACGGGTAGTAATCTTCGGCGGCGGCGAGCTGTCGGATGACTTTGTGGATGTATTAAAGGAAGGTGATTTTGTAATCGGAGCGGACAGAGGGGCTTTGTTCCTGGTCGAGCATGGAATTTCGCCGCATACGGCTGTCGGCGACTTCGATTCGGTATCGGCGGAGGATCTGGAACGGATCCGCCAGAACAGCGGCAGTCTGATTGCCTGCGACGCCTTCGACAAGGATTTGACCGACAGCGAACTGGCTCTGGAGCTTGCCCTGGAGCGGCAGCCCGCCGAGATTCTTCTGGTCGGCGTTACCGGCTCGAGACTGGACCACTCTCTGGCCAGCATCCAGATGATGACCCGGGCGACCGACCGGCAGGTTGCATGCTCGCTGCTTAACCGTAATAACCTGGTGACTATCCTGAATTCCCATGCGGAAATTCAGGACCAGGGATATACCTATGTCTCCCTGCTGCCCTTGACTCCGGCAGTCACCGGCATCACTCTGCGCGGCTTTCTGTATCCGCTGGAGAACGCCACGCTCCGTCTGGGCCAATCGCTGGGCGTCAGCAACAAGCTGACCGGAGCTTCCGGGACTGTATCCATTACAAGCGGTCTCCTGCTGGTTATACAGAGCCGGGATTGAACCCGCAAGCTTCTAATAAATACAGGTTTGTAACCGGATTGCCCCACGACTCCACGCCCCGGAAATCCTTTATATTCAAGGGATTTCGGGGGTTTTTTGCTTTTTCCGGCCTTGTAAATATTAATTTTCTGTAACTTTTAATTGAATTTTAATAAAGCGTTTCCAACCCGCCCGGAGAGCCGGATTCACAGAGTCCATCCAATTATTAGGCTGTTTCGGACCTGTTATACTACGAATCAGCCGGGGCAGCCCGGACAATCATCACTGGAGGTACTACAGCATGAATAAGCAATATCTGATCCGCAAGGCTCTGATTATCGGAATGTGCACCGCTATGGGATTTACGGCAGTGGCCGCTTCCGGCGTCAGCACACCGACGGCAGCCGCCGCTACTGCAAGCACCGGCCAGAAGGTCGTCAACTTAGGCAAAACGTTCTTGGGAACCCCATATAAATTCGGAGCCGCAACATCCACTACACGCTATTTCGACTGCTCGTCGTTCACCAAATATATCTTCAAGAAGTACGGCGTCACGCTTCCCCGGACTTCCGCCGACCAAGCCAAGGCCGGACGGGCTGTATCCAAGTCCAATCTGAAGGCCGGCGATCTCGTCTTCTTCTCCAGCGGCAGCCGGGCCAACGGACGCAACGTAACGCACGTCGCCGTGTACATGGGCAGCGGCAAAATCCTGCATACCTACGGCTCGCCGGGCGTTACCGTCTCGAACCTGAATTCCGGCAACTGGAAAAAGACCTATCTCAAAGCGCGCCGCGTTCTCTAATACGGCCCTCGACCTTTGAAAACCGATCTTTACGTCTGCGGCGCCTCTTCCGGCGCCCGGACTACATAACCGATACCCCGGACGGTATGAATCAGCTTCCGCCGCCGCCCTTTGTCCACCTTGACTCTGACATGGCGGATATAGACATCGACCACATTCGTGGCGGTGTGAAAGTCGTACCCCCATACCTCCCGCAGAATTTCGCCCCGGGAGCAGGTGTCCCCGGCATTGGACACGAGATAATACAGCAGAGCGAACTCTTTCGGCGTCAATTCCAGATCAATGCCGTCCCGGTAAGCTCTTCCCCGCTTCGGTTCAAGGCGCAGCCCGTCCAGCGTCAGGGGGACACCGCCTCTTCTCCGCCAGACCAGATGGATCAGATTGCGGCTCCGCGCCAGCAGTTCCTCAAGGTCGGCAGGCGTCGCCATACAGTCGTTGGCTCCCGCCTCCAGAGCCTGCACCACGGCCTCGGGACCCGTCCGTTCCGTAAGGACCAGAACCGGGAAGAAGCGGACGGAGCCCCGCCACTCTTCAACGAGCGGCCAAGCCGTCCAGCTTGCCGGATCGGCGAGCTCTACGACCAATACCGCCGCTTCTCCGCTCTGGAGCTTGAGCCGGAATTCATTCAAGTCTTCGCACGGGAAGAGACGGAATCCGTCTTCAATGCAAGCTGTCCGCAGCCCCCCGGGCGGAGCCTCGCCCCGCTCACTGTACCATACCAGCACCTCGTCCATTCTTGTGCGCTTCGCCTTCTTTGGTTCCCGGCTCCTCCGGGAACGGCTGTATTTGGCGGTAGCATTCCCGAAGAAGAGGCGAAGCATACGCACAAGCTCTGTCCGCACTCCCTTGCATTCGTCAAGGGAGCGTTCTTTGTTAGCGCCCCTTGCGGCGGCTCAGCCGAAATAGCGGTGATAGAGACTGCGCGCCACGGCCGGATCGCTTGTCCCGTGAACCAGCGCCCGGCCGTCGGCGAAGATAACGATCCGGCAAGCCCCCTCGGTGTAAGTGACGAGATAGGGATTGCGCTCGACCCGGCCCGCCCCGAGCCGCGCCAGCCGGTTCGCCGTCTCTTCAAGCGGCACGGAGGAGCGGACGGCGGGTCTGATCTGAACCGTGTCGCGGCCGCAGAGCGCCTCGCTGCGCTCAACGCCGCCTGCCGACAGATAAGGGTAGGAACGCTTGTCCCCGCAGGAGGGACAGGACGCTTTTCTCGCCGAAGACACCCCGAAGGCCTGATGCTCGTTCCGCCACATATCGAAGGTCAGGAGTTGGCTCCGCAGCGCCTCCCGCCGCCCGCCCAGCAGCTTGAGCGCTTCGCCTGTCGCATGGGCCGCCACAAGCTGCACCGCTTGCGGAAGAATGCCCGCCGTATCGCAGGTATCCCCTCCGAGCGGTACCGTTCCCAGCAGGCAATTCAGGCAGGGCGTCTCCCCGGGAATCACCGTGTAGGTGATGCCATAGCTGCCGACGCAGGCGCTGTAAATCCACGGAATCCGGTACTTTTGCGCCAAATCGTTCAGAATGAGACGGGTATCGAAATTATCGGTTGCATCCAGGATCAGATCTGTGCCGGGCAGCAGTTCTTCCAATTCCTCTATCCGGGCGTCGGCGACATGCGCCTCGACCGTGATCTCCGAGTTCAGCTGCATCAACCGCCGCTTCGCGGCTATCGCCTTGGGCGTCCGGCTCCTTGCATCCGCTTCGGTGTACAGCTGCTGACGCTGAAGATTGCTCCATTCCACATAGTCCCGGTCAACAAGAACAAGCCTTCCGGCTCCGCTTCTGGCGAGCGTCTCGGCCATTCCGGCTCCGAGAGCCCCCGCTCCGACAATCAGCACCGAAGACGCTCCCAGACGCTTCTGGGCCTCCGCGCCAAAGGGAGCAAAGCGAATCTGCCGCGAATACCGGCCGTTCCGCCCCTCGTTCGGGTCCGGATTGTTCACCGGGGCTTCTTCCGCTCCCCGTCCGGCTCCTGCTTCCATCTCCCGCTCTGTGCCCATGACCGCCAGCCCCTCTCTTCCGCTTATTAAAAGGAATTTTACCATACCCCGCCGCTCTTTTTGTATGGCGAGTTTCACTCTAAGACTGCTGCCACTCTCCGGATCTGCGGCACGATGCCCGGCCGATTGCCGGGCGAAGCAGGCGCGCCAGCGCGGCTTCCAGCTCGCCGCCCCGCCGGAACGGATCGCTCTGACAGGGCAGCGGCAGCACGGGCACCCCAAGCGCCCGGCGAAAGAGAGCCGCCGCCTGCGGGGTGCCGAGCGGCAGCGCCACAGCCTGCCGCCCCGCACCGGGCGTCCCGGCGGGCGCCAGCCGCCGCCGCAGCCAGCGCAGCGACTCGCCGATCCGCCAGTCGGCGGCCGGCGCGAGCAGGATTTGCAGGCCGCATTCACCGATGCGGCCCTCCGTCCCCGGCGCCGCTTCGCCGGGCGCCGAGCCCAGATCGACGACGGTGAAGGCGTAGCCGTCGTCCGGAGGCAGCCCGCCGCGGTGCCCGCCGCGGCAGGCATAGTCGACGCCGCCGAGGCGCACCGGGCCGGGCACCGGCCCGGCCTGCTCCGGCAGCGGGAGGTCATCGCCGGCCGCCCACTCGGCGATGACACGCAGAACGGCCGACTCCGGGCGGTCGTCGACCCAGAGCGTCGGGCCCCGGCGCGACAGAAGCGCGGCCAGCGCCAGCGATGCATGGGTGACGCCGATGCCGGGCGCGGCGCCGAGCAGACCGATGCGCAGCGGTTCACCGTGCGCTGCATCCGCCGCCTTCCGGGACCGGCGGCCGCCTGAAGATTGGCCTTCCGCTCGGGAGAAGCGGCCTTCTGCGCTGTCCGTCCGTCCTCCGGCCGGATTGATCCAGGACGGATTGGCGCCGGCCGGATTTCCTCCGGCCGCATCGCCGCGAAGCAGGGAACGGAGGCTCCTTCTGCCGGAGACTTCTGCTGCGCATGTTCTTATGTTGTCCGCTTCCGCATGGCCGCCTGCCATTCTCTCCGCAGCCTTCCGCCCGGCTTCACGGTCTGCTGCTCTAAACGGCCGGGATCGCAGGGAGCCCGCCGCCGCCATCACCTCCGCAGCGCTCTGGAACCGGTCCTCCGGCCGATGCCGCAGCAGCCGGCGCAGAACCGGAATCCAGCCTTGAGGCAGACGGCCCGCCAGCCGCCGCTCCATGCCGCCGCTCCACTGGCTGTACTGTCCGCCGGTAGACAGGTACAGCAGCAAGGCTCCGAGTCCGTACAGATCGGAACGGGCGTCGGTCTGCCCGCCGGTGTACTGCTCGGGAGCTGCAAAACCGACCGTTCCAAGCTTGACCGTATCGTCCCCCGCCCCGGCCTTGAAGCTGCGCGCGGCCCCGAAGTCGATCAGCATCACTCCCCGGTCCGGCGTCAGCATCAGGTTGGAAGGCTTGATATCCCGGTAAATGACCGGAGGACGCTGCCGGTGCAGATAATCCAGCACCTCCAGCAGCTCCATGCCGATTTCGGCGATCTCTTCTCCGGGCAGGCAGCCTCCGCACTCGTTCAGCCAATCCGACAGGGTAAGCCCTTCGATATATTCCATAACCAGATAGGCCCGTCCTTCACCCGGCGGCCGGATCCAATCCGCCATCCGCGGCAGCCGCGGATGCCTAAGCACACTCAGCAGCCGCGCCTCCTCCTCCGCCAGGCTCCGGTTTCTCTCCTGCTCAGCTCCATCGCCCGGCGGGTCTGCAATCTCCTTCACAGCCCACCGGGCTCCAGGCAGACGCATGTCTTCGGCCAGATAAACATAACCTGCTCCCCCTTGCCCGATCCTCCCGATGATCCGGTACCTCTCCCCCAGCCGGTCGCCCGGCTGCAGGGACGTCTGCTCTTTCACGCGCCCATCCCCTCTCTTTCCACATAAAAAAAGCATCCCTTCTCTCCGCCTTGGCGGAAATGAAGGGATGCTTTCCCGTATATGAGGACCAGTATACTTCGCGGTCCGCCGCAAGTCCATGAGAGAAATCAACGAGATGCGGTCCGTCTATGAATTCAATCTATTAATATTTAATCATATGAATAGTCACTTCATCGCGATTGTGGAACAGCTGCTTGATCCGCTGGATCTGCATCCGCTCTCCTTCAAAGATCGCCGCGATCTCCCGTATGAGCGCCAGCGGCTTCTTGTAGAGCAGCTTGACCGTCACAACCGCCGTCCCGCCCGGCGCCAGACTGTAGAGCAGGCCGCTGACCAGCTTGGCCATCAGCTTCGGACTCCAGCTCATATCGCAGACCAAGAGGTCGAATTCATTCTCCCGGAATTTGACTTCGCCGGCATTCTTCCGCAGCACTTTCAGGCCGGGATGACCTTCCAGCGATTCATGCATCCGGGCCGGATCGACCGCCGTGACCTGCATTCCCCGTTCCAGCAGAAAAGAAGTCCAGCCGCCGGGCGCCGCGCCGATATCCAACGCCTTGCGAAAGTGCCCGAACGGGATGCCGAATTCCTTCTCGGCCTCCATCAGCTTGAATTTCGCCCGGGAAATCTGGCCTTCCTCGCGCTTGAACCGAATGGCGCCGCCGTTCCAGTCCGACAGATTATCCGCCGGTCTCGATACCCCGGCATACAGCCCGGCGGCTCCGGCATAAACCGAGATCGTCCATTCCGGCTCATCCACCGTGAACTCGCATCCCAGATCGGCGAGCCGCTCCTGAAGCCATTCCCGCAGCTCGCCGGGGCTCTCCTTCCAGAACGCATCGTCGCTACGGCGCGCCTGCAGCGCCACCCGCTGGCCTTCAAGCTCGCTCCGCCGGTTCAGGTAGACGGCAAGACGCTCCAGCGCCTCATGGGCAGGCTCATCCTGGAACTGCACCGGCATCAGATGGCGCAGGAAGATCGGCGGCTGCTCCTGAAGCGTCCTTACTACCTCGCCTGCTTCCTGCGGCAGCGTTGCCAGGAAGATCTCGGCGGGAAGCAGCGGCGTACTCTTGACCGCTCCGAACAGACGGCGCAGCTCTTCCTGCGCATAAGGGGCAAAGCCGTGGTTCGCGGTACAGATGAAACGCGACGCAGCCGCTGCCCCAGCATTTCCGCCTTGTTCCTGCTCTTGTTGTTTCACATTGCTCTCCAACTCGTTCAACTGGGAATTCCTCCAGGTTTCATTTTTATCCAGGGCCGTCCGTAGGCCCATTCCAGGGCAATCGGCAGATCGTAGACACGGTTCAGCATGTCTTCGTTCAGCACTTCTTCCTTCGGGCCCGCTCCGGCCAGCCGGCCGCCATGAATCAGGGCGACATGGGTGAAGAGCGGCATAATCTCTTCAACATGGTGCGTGACATAGACCACGCCCGTGTCGCGGCGGCGGAGCTTATCCACCTCCGCCAGCATTTTTTCCCGTTCATACAGATCCAGACCGGCGCAGGGCTCATCCATTATCAGCAGCTTCGGATCGGCCATGAGGCAGCGGGCCAGCATCGCCTTTTTCCGTTCGCCCTGGGAGAGGCTTCCGAAGGCATGGTGCGCCAGCGGTCCCAGCTTCATATCCTCCAGCAGAGCAAGCGCCTTCTCTTTCACTTCCTGCGGGATGCGCTGATAGAATCGGAGATAGGCAAAAGCCCCGGTCGCCACCACTTCCCACACGGGGTCCCGCAGCGTCAGCTTCTCCATCAGCGAGGGACCAATATAACCGATCTCCTTGCGCACCTCGCGCAGGTCCACCTCCCCGTAAGTATGGCCCAGAACAGTAACCGAGCCGCTGCTCGGGAACAGGTAGCCTGTCATCATTTCCAGAAGTGTCGTCTTGCCCGAGCCGTTTCGCCCCAGAATTACCCAGTTCTCGCCCGGCTGGATCTCAAGCGACACATCGTCCAGGATCAGACTGTCCTCCCGGCGAAGCGTCAGATGCTCCAGTCTTATCATGTTGCGGTTCCCCTCCTTATGTAATCCAGGATATGCTCTACCGACTGTACGGCATAGAGGACGGGCTCTGCAACGGACCGGTCTTGCCGGACGGCAAGCAGTGCGGGAACGCTGGATATCCTCAGGCTCTGCACGAAGGCCGGCATCCGGTTGACATCCGCCCGGATCAGTTCCACTTCTTCCGGAAGCAGATGGCCCGCTATGTCCAGCATGCGAAGCGCCACTTGGCAAGTCCCGCAGAAGGGAGAAACGGCCAGAATCGCCAGCAGTGTTCCCGGATTCTCAAGCTTCTGAAGCAGCTCCTGCTCGTCCAGCTCCCTGATCGTCAACATAGTCACCCTCTTCCCAGATCATACGGATCATACGGACCATAACCGGCTCATTCCTTCGGCTCCGGCAGCGGACCGTTGTGCAGAAGGGTCCCTTCCGGAATATTGGGGTAGAGCGTTTCGAACATCTCCTTGCGCCCCGCCAGACTGGAGGTATGGAGATAGATCCGCTTCGGATACAGCCCTTCCAGCACCAGACTGCGCGCCACATCGCCGCCCGTACGGTCCGAAGGACCCATATCATAATCCAGCGACAGAATTCCGACCTCGCATTCTCTCAGCATAAGCAGGCATTCCTCCGTCGTCCGGGCCAGCGCGAACCCGGCCGGCGGCCGGCGGTAATCATCCATGAAGATATTAATCATGCGGGCTGTCTCCTGTCCGCCAGGAACGAACGAGACCGATCTCCTGCCGATGCGTGCCGTCCGGTCCGGGCTCTGTCTCCAGCACCGTGATCGCTCCAACGACCGGCGGCGACGTCAGGAAGCCGCGCAGCGCTTCCGCTCCGATTTGGCCTTCTCCGATCCGGGCATGGCGATCCCTGCGCGAGCCGAAGCCGTACACAGAGTCGTTCAAATGAACAGCCGCCAGTCCGGACCAATACCCGAGCCGGTCGCCTTTCTCCAGCAGCTCCCCGGTACGCTCGGGATTCCACAACCCGGATGCATACGCATGGCAGGTATCGAAGCAGAAGCCCACCTTCTCGGGATACCGGCATAATTCGCGGACCTTGACGAGCTCTTCCAGCATCGCCCCTTCGGTTCCTCCCTGACCCGCCTGGTTCTCCAGCAGCAGCCGGCAGCGCCCGCGCCAGCCGTCCAGGCTCTCATTGATACATTGTATAATATTTTGATAGCCTTGTAACGGATCGTTCCCCTTGAAATGCCCGAAATGCACGACGATGCCCGCCGAACCGCAAGCCTCCGCGATTTCAAGATCGTTGCGGATGGAGGCCGTCATAACCGGGCGCGGCACCGGATCGGCCGGACCGGCAGCCGGATTGGTCGGGTACGGCGTATGGGCGATGGATTGAATTCCTTTGTCCAGACCATAGACGGCGCAACGGGCCGCATCGGCAGAATCGAAAGCTTTGGGGCGCAGACTCCTCGGATTCTTGGGAAAATACTGATAAGCGCCCGCACCGCTCTCCCAGGCTCTTCTGGCTGCGGCGGCATAGCCGCCGCGGGTGCTGACATGCGCCCCCACACCCTCCCGGGTGAGGGCTTTCTCAGCGGTCATGCTGACAGTCCGGACAGTAGAACACCTTGCGCCCCGACAGTTCCTCCTTCAGAATCGTCCCGCCGCACCGGTAGCAGGCTTCGCCGCCTCTGTCATAGACCAGACAGCGGTCATTGTAACTGCCTGTGACCGTATCGCCTTCCATAAAAGGCATCTCCATATAGCCTCCGATATCGGTCGCATTCCGCAGGACGGTACCCGCCGCCTCATACAGGCGCCCGAGCGCATCATCCCCCAGCCCCTGGACCGGAGCATCCGGGCGAAGCCCTGCCTGATAGGCGATCTCGTCCGAATAGCAGTTCCCGATACCGGCAAACACCGCTTGGTTGACGAGCATAGTCTTCAGCGCTCCTCTTCTGCCCCGGACTCTCTCCTTGAAGCGTTCGGCGCTCATGCGCCGGTCCAACAGCTCGGGCCCAAGCTTGGACAGCGCCGCTTCCGTCTCCTTGACGGACAGCAGGTGCAGATAACCGAGCCGAAGTCCCATCATGTACAGCCGGTTCTCGCCGAAGACAATTTCGATCTGCGTACTCCGCAGCGGACGCTGATCTTCGGTTCCATAGAACAGGAGGCCGCCAAGCATTAAATGCAGCAGGAGCCGCCGTCCGTCGCTCAGATGGAACAGCAGGTGCTTGCCGCGCCGTTCGACGAAGATCATCCGCGTTCCCGGCAGCGTCTGCCGCAGCACATCCGCCTCGACGTTCAGACTCTTTTCCCGGTTGACGATGACTTCCGTAATCGGCTTGTTCAGAATATGCTGCGAAAGCAGTCTTCGGTAGTTCTCCATTTCCGGCAGTTCGGGCATGGTCGTATCTTCCCCTTTGTCTCTGATTGCTTACTTCGATTGTTGTCCTCCGGAAAATGGCTCGTGCAGATTCACAGGTTCAGCAGTACAGCCAGTTCTTCCAGGTCGCTGCAAATATAATCGGGCTTTACGCCCGCTTCTTCCTGATACCGTTCCAGATTGCTGCTGTTCGTTATGCCCGTCAGCACCAGAATCGAGGTACAGCCCGCATGAACGCCTGCGGCTATATCCGTCCGCAGGTTGTCGCCGACCATAACCCCTTCTTCCGGCCGGATGCCGAGTCTTTCGGCGGCATAGGCGACAAGCGGCCGATTCGGCTTGCCGATGACCACCGGCTTCACGCCGCTGGCCGCTTCGATCGCCGCTCCAAGCGTACCCGCTCCGGGCATGATTCCGCCGTCGGTGGGAAGCATCAGATCCGGGTTGGTCAGTATGAAGCCTGCACCGGCTTGGATCCACCGGGAGGCTCTGGCCAACGATTCGTATGTAAAGGAACGGTCAATCCCCTGAACGACATACTGGGGCTGATCCTCGGTTACTTCAAGCCCTGCTTCCTTGCAGGCGGACCGCAGCCCTTCTTCTCCCAGTATCGCCACTCTGGCACCCGGGGATTCCTCTGCGATATACCGCGCAGCCGCCTGCGATGAAGTGCAGACTTCCTCCGCCTGCGCTTCAATCCCCATTTCGCGGAGATGGGCGGCTACATCCTCCGGGGTCCGGGAAGAATTGTTGGTCACGAATAAGAAAGGAATGCCGGCCCTCCGAAGCTTCCGTATCAGAGCATCCGCACCGGCGATCATCGTTCCGCCTTGATAGAGCGTTCCGTCCAGATCAATTAATAACCCGCGGACAGGCGCCAATTGGTCCTGTTCCTTGTTCTTCATAAGGAATGGCCCCTTTCCTGCTGTTGTTCATGCATTTCATGTTATTAATATTACAACCCGTTAAATGAGAATCCGGCTCATTCTTCTCATCATTCTTCCTTCGCGCGCTTCCGACAAGACGGTTCAGCAAGCGACAGACCTGTCAATTCCTGCGGTTTCCCGGAAAATAATTTATCCCTACCCGGTCATTTCCCCGCCGGCTTATCCGCCCGCCGCACCACCGGGAAGAGCCGGAACTCCTCGGCCAACAGCGTGTCCGGGAATACCGTCCGCGCCTCGTCCAGCAGCGGCAGCAGATCGTCAAGCACGCTGTACCGCGAACTGAAATGAGTCAGCACCAGTTCGCCGGCGCCTGCCTCCCTCGCCGCTTCCGCCGCCTGAATCGTCGTGCTGTGATGGTAGTCATGCGCCAGGTCGGCCAGATCGCTGGCGAACGTGGCTTCATGGACCAGAAGATCCGCTCCGCGCGACAGCGGCACAATGGCCGGGCACGGGCGCGTGTCTCCCAGTATCGTTACCACTCGTCCCGGCTTGGGCTCGCTGACCACATCCTTGCTGGCGATCACCGTTCCGTCCTCGGTCGTCACATCCAGCCCCTTCTTCAGCCGTCCGTATGCCGGGCCGGGCTTCAGTCCCCATTCGCGGAGCCGCTCGGTATTCAAGCTGCCGGGCCGGTCCTTCTCGGTAATCCGGTAGCCATAGCTGTCAATCCGGTGGTCCAAGAGCGAAGCTTCCACTTTAAATCCCTCATCTTCAAAGATCAATCCGCCGGTATGCTCTACGATATCGAGCTTATAGGGAACACGGGATTGGCTGATGTTCAGCGACACCTCAAGGAACGCCTTCAATCCCGGAGGACCGTACACCGTAAGCGGCGCTGTCCCTCCCTGATAAGCCCTGCTCGACAGCAGCCCCGGAAGTCCGAAGATATGATCCCCGTGCAGATGGGTAACAAAGATTCTCTCCAGCTTCCCCAGGCGAAGCGGCGACTTCAGCACCTGATGCTGCGTGCCTTCGCCGCAGTCGAACATCCAGAAAGTGCGCCGCTCCTCGAACAGCCGTAGGGCAATGGACGTCACGTTGCGCTGAATGCTTGGAACCCCTGCATTCGTCCCCAGAAAATACACTTCCATCGTTCCTCCACCTCCTTTCTCTTAAGCGTTATTTGCTTGCAGAACGACAGAACCTCCCGCGACCGGGAGGTTCCTGTCATCCAATGCATAATCTGCGGGTTCTTAAGGCCGCCCGCTGCTTCGGCCGCTGCTGAAGCGGCGGCCGGGACTCCCGTTCATCAAGCCTTGTCCACGTTGAAATATTGGGCTTCCGGGTGAGCGAACACCATCGCCGATACCGAAGCCTCGGGCTCCATCATGAACCCGTCGGTCAGATGAACCCCGATGTCCTCCGGCTTCATCAGCTTGAACAGCGGCTCCTGATCCTCCAGATCCGGACAAGCCGGATAGCCGAAGGATACCCGGATGCCCTGATAGCGCGCGCCGTGGCGCTGCTTCATGGTCATATCGGCAGGGTCCGGGAAGCCCCAGGTATCTCTCATCATATGGTGCACACGTTCGGCCAATCCTTCGGCCACTTCAAGCGCCAGCGCCTGAACGGCGTGCGAACGCAGGTAATCGCCGTTCTCCTTTAGCGCCTCGGAACGTTCCCGCACGCCGTGGCCCGCGGTCACCACCAGGAATCCGACGTAATCCATGACGCCGCTGTCCACCGGCTTCAGGAAATCCGCCAGGCACAGATACGGTTCCACCCTCTGACGGGGGAACGTAAAGGCATGAAGAATTTCGCTTGGATTTTCCGGGTTGTAGACAAGGATACGGTCCCCGTCGGACTGGGCTGGGAAGAACCGGTACATGGCCTGTGGCGAGATCGTTCCGTCGTCCATCGCTTCCCGGAGCAATTCATCCACCGTCGCCTTCAGTTCGGTCGCACGCGGGTCTCCCGCTGCGAGCAGCGCCTCCGCCGACCCCTTGAGGCCAAGGTGGTGTCCAAGAAGCATCTGCATATTGATATAAGGGATAATATGTCCCAGAGGATAATTTCTCAGTACATGACGGTCCAAGTCCGGCGGCAAGTAGACCGGCGCCTCCTTCGATATGGAGGAGCGCACCGCCCGCGTAAGCGGCGGAAGCTCCGGCTTGGCCGGCGCGGCTGCGGCGGCTTCCGCCTCCGCTTTCATATCCTCGGCCATCCGCTCCCGCTCCTGCGGATTCATCAGCCGGTTGGCCAGCGCAAGACCGTCCATGGCGTCCTTGGCGTACAGCACCATGCCCTCGTACTCGGGGGCAATCCGCGTCCGCGTGAACTTCCGGGTCAGGGCTGCGCCGCCGACCATAATCGGAGCGCCTATGCCCGCATTCCGCAGGTCCTGGGCGGTCGTAACCATCTGCTGGGCCGATTTGACCAGCAGGCCGGAGAGGCCGATGATATCGGCCTTTTCCCGCCGGTATGCTTCAATGATGCTTTCCGGTGGTACTTTTATACCCAGATTGATGATCTGGTAACCATTGTTCGAAAGGATGATTTCGACCAGGTTTTTGCCGATATCATGGACGTCCCCCTTCACCGTTGCGAGCAGAACCCGTCCCTTGATCGATGTCTCGTTCTTCTCCATGAACGGCTCCAGATGGGCGACCGACGCCTTCATCACCTCGGCGCTCTGCAGCACCTCGGCGACAATCAGCTCATTGTTGTTGAACAGCCGTCCGACTTCGGTCATTCCTTCCATCAGAGGGCCATTGATGATATCGAGCGGCGTGTACTTGGACAGCGCCTCGTTCAGATCGGGGATCAGCCCTTCCTTCGTTCCTTCCACGACATACGAAGCCAGCCGCTCTTCCAGCGTCAGTGTGGACAGCTTCTTCTGCTTGACGACCTTCTTCTCCCGGAAGGCAGCGACAAAAGCGGCCAACGTCTCGTCGTTCGTCCGGTAGATCAGCTCTTCCGCCAGGCGCCGTTCCTCTTCAGGTATGGAAGCATAGCGCTCCACCTTCTCCGTATTGACGATGGCATAATCCAGTCCCGCCTTCGTACATTCATACAGAAAAACAGAGTTCAGCACTTCCCGGCCCGCCTCCGGCAGACCGAACGAGACATTGCTGATGCCCAGAATGGTGTGGACACCCGGCAGAGCCTCTTTGATGAGGCGGATGCCGTCAATGGTCTCCTTGGCCGAACCGATATACTGCTCGTCTCCCGTTCCGACGGGGAACACCAGCGTATCGAAGATCAGATCCTCCGGCTGAAGGCCGTAACGGCCTACCAGCAGGTCGTACGAGCGGCGGGCAACCGCCAGCTTGTCCTCCGCCTTGATCGCTTGTCCGGTTTCGTCGATTGTACCGACGACCACCGCTCCGCCGTACTTGTGGAGCAGCGGAACGACACGTTCAAATTTCTCCTCGCCGTCCTCAAGATTAATGGAGTTAATAATTGCTTTGCCCTGGCTGTACTGAAGGGCCAGGTCGATCACCGCCGCATCCGTCGTGTCGATCATCAGCGGAACTTTGACCTTCTTGACGACGAGTTCGAGAAATTTCTTCATATCCTCCGCTTCATCCCGGTCCGGGTCCTGCACACAGATATCGACGACCTGGGCTCCGCCTTTGACCTGCGCTCTGGCGATCTCCGAAGCTTCCTCATATTTGCCTTCCACAATCAGCCGTTTGAACTTGCGGGAGCCCAGAACATTCGTCCGTTCGCCCACCATGTACGGCCGGTTCTCCTGTTCCACGTACACCGGGTCGATCCCCGACAGAGCAGGCGGATGACTTCCGTCCAGCGGGCGCGGCGGGTACGCGGCCATCTCTTTGGCGATGGCCCGGATATGATCCGGCGTTGTGCCGCAGCAGCCGCCGGCAATATTCAGCCACCCCTTCTCTGCAAAACCGGCCAGCTTGCGGGCCAGAGAGTCCGGCGATTCATGATAATTTCCGTTCTCGTCGGGCAGGCCGGCATTCGGATAGCAGCTGACGGCAGCCGAAGAAATCGCGGCCAGCGAACGGATGTGGTCGCGCATAAATTCCGGGCCTGTCGCACAGTTCAGTCCGACCGACACCGGCTTCAGATGCTCCAGCGAAATATAGAACGCTTCGATATTCTGTCCGGCCAGGGTCGTCCCCATCGGTTCGATCGTTCCCGAAATCATCAGCGGCAGCGTTGAGCCTGCCTGTTCCATCGCTCGCGCAATCCCGATGCTCCCCGCCTTGACGTTCAAGGTATCCTGCGACGTCTCCAGCAGCAGCGCATCCACACCGCCTTCTATCAGAGCCTCCGCCTGTTCCCTGTAGCTCTCCACCAGTTCGTCAAAGGTTACTCCTCCGGTTACCGAGAGCGTCTTGGTCGTCGGCCCCATGGCTCCGATAACGTACCGGGGCTTATCGGCCGTGTCGTAACGGTCCGCCGCCGCTCTGGCGAGCGCCGCAGCGGCCAGGTTAATCTCACGCGCGCGTTCCGGAATATCGTATTCCGCCAGAACGACCGAAGTCGCCCCGAAGGTATTCGTCTCGATCAGGTCGGCGCCGGCCTCCAGATATTGCTCGTGAATGTCTTGAATGACATCCGGCCGGGTCAGGACCAGCATTTCATTGCAGCCTTCCAGATCATCTCCGCCAAAATCACTTCCGGCAAGCGGCACCTGCTGAATCATAGTGCCCATTGCTCCGTCAAGAATCAAGATGCGCTGCCTCAGCGCTTCAGCCAAAGTCGGTTTCGCCAATTGTGTGATCCCCCCGAAAAAACATTAGAGTAAGTTTAGCAGAATAAAGGGAATTCGGAAAGTCTCGATCGCCGTTAAGGCCTTCTCCTTCCTCTTGCGAAAAAACCGGCCCCCGAACGGGGACCGGCTTAGCTTATTTCTATGTAGCATCGACCATAGGCAGAAGCTGGGTCAGCGACTGAATTTCATAATGGGGGACAATGTCCGGATCGGACGGCTTGCCGGTACGGTTGATCCAGACTGTGGTCAATCCCGCGGCCAGACCGCCTTTGATATCGGTCGTCAGCTTATCGCCTACCATCAGGCCTTCTTCAGGCCGGATCGACAGCAGCTCCATGGCATGCTTGAAGATCGACACATCCGGCTTGCCTCTCCCGAAGGAACCGGAGACCACGATATGGTCGAAGAAGGAGACCAGCTCCGGCACCCCGTCAAGCTTCTCCCGCTGCAGTGCCGGACATCCATTGGTCAGCAGCAGAAGCTTCACCTTGCCTTTCAATTCGTTCAGGACGGCCAGCGTCTCTTCATAGATGTAGGGACGGCTTCTTCGTTCCGCCGCGAAGCGGGCCGCCAGCTCTGCGGCAAGCGCTTCGTCTTCGATGCCAAGCGAGGCGAGGCCTCTGCGCCACGATTCGGTCCGGTAGGCCGGCGCAAGCTGTTCCAGCTTCCGGAACTCCGGCTGTTCGCCGGCTGTGAAGTTCGCCCACAACGCTTCGAACGGATTGATGCCGATCATCTGCGTAAAAGGAAACGTCTCATACGATTCATACAGACTGCGGGCTTCCCTTCGTACGGCTGCTTCCAGCTCCTCCGGGTCCACCTCGCCGCCTGCCCCCAGACAGGCGTAATGGAAGGCCTCTTCCACACTGCGCTCGTCCCAGAGCAGGGTGTCATCCAGATCAAACAATACGGCAGCTACTGACATCCTCTTCTCCCCTTTTCCCTTCTGTTGTCCCGCCTATTCGCGAACCAGCGTGATTTTGTGCTGTGCGGCGAACGCTTCTACGCCCTTCGACATCGCTTCGATATCATACCGGTTCGTCAGCCGGGCGAACACCCACTTGCCGCGTTTGGACTTCGGCACAATCGTAACTGTCCCGCGCGACACCACAATCTTCCCGATGTCTCCGGCGGCCAGAATACGCTCCCGGTTGAACTTGAAGGTCGAGAGCCGCGAGCGCTCGATCTTGAGGTAAGGACGGCGGAAGAAGATGAGCGCGGCCAGCAGCATATACAGAGCGATGCCGATCCAGTTCCAAGCGGAGTTCACGCCCTCCGGCGTTCCGACGAGTCCGACGAAGGCATACAGAAGCCCCAGGACAAACAGCAATGTCGGGAAAATAATATTGCGTCCCCGATAAATATCGGCCTTCCCCGCAGCCGAAACGGAAGCGGAAGCTCCTTTTCCTTCTTTTTTGCGGCGGGCATTCAGTTGTTTCTGATTGCGTTGTACCATTCTTTCCCATGAGCGGGCCATGCAGCTTCCCCCTAGATTAAATTCAATGCTTCTTATGAAAAAAACGGCCGGGCTCAGCGGGTCTGGCCCGGACCGTCCTTGCCGTTGTCTTCGTCCACAATCTCGATCGATTCCAGCTGCGCGCGGAAATTGCGCCGGATGTTGCCGAGATAGATCTCGCGCAGCCGGCTTCGTTCCGCCAGTTCATCTTCCGTCAGTCCGGTATCCTTCTGCTTGCGGGCCAGCTCATTGATGCGGGCCACCAGTTCATCTATGTCCAATTCGCTTTCCTCCCCTATACGGTTCAAGACTGCGGGCACCTGTCCGCAGCCATGACATTCTAACTGTGCCATGAGAAAAAGAGCTTGTCAAGGCGGCGCCCTGAGAAGCTCTTGGAAGGAACAAGGGGGATATAAATGCGCGGAAGCGCCCGGATTATTCCATCCGGGGCAGCGACAGAATATCGCCGGCCTGGATGCTGCCGTCCTCCAATCCGTTGAGATCTTTAATGGCTTCTACATAGACTACCGTTCGCATGGCTTCAGGCTTATGTTCTCTGGCGATCTCCCAGAGCGTATCGCCATAGGAGACCACAATGCGCTTCTCGGGGGCAAGCGACGAGACCGAATTGGCGAACACACTGCCCACTACCGTAAATCCCGAAACCGTGAGGAGCAGAACAATCATCAAGCTGATCAGGTTCTCACGGGTGAACAGCCTGCGGGACACGGTCAGCGTTCCGGATGTATAGTCAACGATGCCTCTGTGCAGCTCGGAAGGCGCTGCGGGCTTCTCTTCATAAATGCTCCGATATGTACTGTATTTCAACATGGATATCGACCTCCAAACACTTGTTCTTACTTGCAAAAACAATATAACACGAACATGTGTTTTGTTCAACAGGTTTTTCGAACAATTGTTCCCGCAAAAACTGTCGTTTCTTTAGAACTTATGTTTGTGCGAACGGAGGTTCTATGCTATAATTTTCCCATACATTACTAGATGGGGATGATTCCAATGTCCAAGATTTCGAGCCGCCAACTGGCGATTCTGGAATTCATACGCAACGAAGTCCGCAGCAAGGGCTACCCGCCTTCCGTCCGAGAAATTGGCGAAGCCGTCGGCTTGGCCTCCAGTTCCACCGTTCACGGCCATTTGGACCGCCTGGAGAAGAAGGGCCTGATCCGCCGCGACCCTACGAAGCCCCGCGCCATCGAGCTGCTGGGCCAGGAAGAGTCCGAGAACTCGCATCAGTTCGCCCATACGGTTGCCCGTGTCCCTGTCGTAGGCAAAGTCACCGCCGGTCTGCCGATTACCGCAACGGAGAATATTGAAGACTATTTCCCGCTTCCGACCCATTTTATTGGAGAGAACAAAGTATTCATGCTCTCTGTAGCCGGCGACAGCATGATTGAAGCGGGCATTATGAACGGCGACTACGTCATCGTCCGTCAGCAGCAGACTGCCGACAACGGCGATATTGTCGTTGCGATGACCGAAGAAGATGAAGCAACGGTCAAGACCTTCTATAAGGAACGCGACCATATCCGCCTTCAGCCCGAGAACCCCGCGTACGAACCGCTGCGTCTGAACCGGGTCAGCATCTTGGGTAAAGTCATCGGTCTGTTCCGGGATATTCACTGAATCCTGCCGTTTGTCTATCCGGAGCCTTCCTGTCTTAAGGAAGGCTTCTTTATTTTTCCATTCCTTTGTTTCCTTATGGTTCCCGGAACGTATATACCGTTACAGCCGGCCGTTCTCCTTATAAGGAGCCAGCATTTCGGCTATTTCCGGAAGGGAGCGTACGACAAGAATGACAACGACACAGACCATTAGCTATGGGGGAGGTTCCGGTGCATTGGGCGTTCTGTTTTTTCTGATCTGGCTTGTATTTATTGTCATTGGCCTTTATCTGCTCGTTCTGCTGATTAAACTGATGAAGAGAGCCATTGAAGCGCTGGACTTGTATAATTACTCGAAGAATCAGGAGATTCGCCATTCACAGAATGCTTCCTACCTGCGGCCGTATGTCAATGATCCCCCTTCAACCCCGCCTTCGGATTCACCGAATCCCGGTAGAGGCGGACCATCATCTTCTTAAAAGTATCGTACTTGTATCAGGGTGTCCCCTTCTTCACGGCAAGAGGCAGGCCCGCGGAACCTTATCCGCGGCCTGCCTCTCTGCATGTTAACGTTCATGCTTGCCGGTATAGGCAAGTCAGACTCCAGCACCCGGCATCATGGGCATCATTCCGTTACCAATGCCAGGGTATCCGGCCCCTGGATATCCCGCCCCTGCGTGGTGCTGCGGAACTCCTTGACCCGGGCCATAACCGTTTCCCCAGGCTCCGGTCTGCGGGTAGGACTGGGGATAGTAGGCTGCCGGCCAGGCGCCTTGGGCGGCGGAAGGATCGCAGCACAGCGGCGGGCCCAGAATCACCGATTCCGTAATCGGGGATACCGCTTCTGCATATTTTGCCGGATCGATGCAGTAAGCCATATTCATGATCTCCGGCGGCGTACAGCGGAGGAAATCGGAACCGAGAACCACATCAGCCGTCGGCCGATCGAAGATCGTCAGGAAATGCGAGTGCTCCCCAACTCCGACAATCCAGTGGAACCACCCCTTGGGGAACACCGCAACCTGGCCAGGTCTGAGACAGTAGGTCATGCGCTGCTGAGTGAACGGATTAAAGACCGTGGTCTTGACTTCTCCGCAGATTACATAGACCATCTCATTCACGCTCGGATGCCAATGCGGCTGAACCACAAAACCTTTGTCCAGGTGAATACTGAAGAAGCCGTTGACGATAGCCGGGAACTCTTTGCCGAACAGCTCCGTCACATAATTCCGGTCGTCCCGTTTGTAATACAGCGTCACATTGGAGTCGGCGGCCAAGGTCAAATCCGGGGACTGCAGAAGCTCATTGTGCATACAGAAATCTCCATCCTCTCTGGGTAAACGTCTATCCACCATATGCCCAGAGCCGGTAAAGGGTGCAGCCCTCTGCACGCAAAAAATCCCCGGAGCCATTCGGCCCCGGGGATTTCTCCCGCTTCCTTAGTACAGCGTGATGTACTGATTGCGCTCCCAGTCGTGGACCTGGGTACGATAGATATCCCATTCGATTTCCTTCAGTTCATAGAAATGAGCCAAAGCGTGCTCGCCCAGCGCTTCCGTGATGACCGAGCTGCGGATCAGCTCGTTGAGCGCATCCTTCAGGTCGGCCGGGAGGCTTGGGATGCCTTCCTCGATCCGCTCTTCTTCCGACATCACGTAGATGTTCCGGTCGATCGGAGCCGGAAGCTCCAGCTTACGCTTGATGCCGTCCAGACCGGCCTTCAGCATCACAGCCAGAGCCAGGTACGGATTCGCAGCCGGGTCCGGGTTGCGGACTTCGACGCGCGTGCTAAGACCGCGGGAAGCCGGAATGCGGATCATCGGACTGCGGTTGCTCGCGGACCAAGCCACGTAGCAAGGCGCTTCGTAACCCGGCACAAGACGCTTGTACGAGTTGACGGTCGGATTGGTAATGGCGGCAAAAGCGCGCGCATGCTTCAGAATGCCGGCCATATAATAACGGGCGGTCTCGCTCAGGCCGAGCTCGTCGCTCTCGTCGTAGAAGGTGTTGGTGCCGCCGTTGAACAGCGACTGATGGCAGTGCATGCCGGAGCCGTTCATGCCAAATAAAGGCTTGGGCATAAACGTGGCATGGAGGCCATGCTGACGTGCTACCGTCTTCACGACCAGCTTGAAGGTCTGAATCTGGTCGGCCGCCTTGATGGCGTCGGCATATTTGAAGTCGATTTCATGCTGGCCCGGAGCCACTTCATGGTGGGAAGCTTCGATTTCAAAGCCCATTTTCTCCAAGGTCAGAACGATTTCGCGGCGGCAGTTCTCGCCAAGGTCCATCGGCGCCAGATCGAAGTAACCGCCCTGGTCGTTCAATTCTGTAGTCGGGTTGCCTTTCTCATCGGTCTTGAACAGGAAGAATTCCGGTTCCGGTCCGACGTTCATCGATGTGAAGCCCATTTCTTCGGCTTCCTTCAGACAGCGCTTGAGAATACCGCGCGGGTCGCCGGCGAACGGCGTGCCGTCCGGCATGTAGATGTCGCAGATCAGACGGGCGACCTTGCTGTCGGTTACCCAAGGGAATATGACCCATGTGCTGAGATCCGGATACAGGTACATATCCGATTCCTCGATCCGCACATAGCCTTCAATGGAAGAGCCGTCGAACATCATCTTGTTGTCAAGCGCTTTCTCCAATTGGCTGACCGGAATTTCCACATTCTTGATCGTTCCGAGCAAGTCGGTGAACTGAAGACGGATAAAACGGACATTCTCTTCCTTGGCAATACGCATAATATCCTCTTTGCTGTAGCTCACGATACCTCTCCCTTTCAACTCTATATATTATTTATTGAAAAACCTGGACAGTTCTCCCTGAATAAGCGAGACCTGCCCCGGTCTCTTCCCGGAGACCAATTCTTGCTTCAGCAGACGGTGCAGCTGGGAATCGGACAATTCCCTGCGCCTTACCTCCGTATCCGGGGTAATGACCGTCGCTTCTTCGGATTCCTTCGATACGGGATTCATAACCTGCTTGATGCCGGCGATATTGACCCCCTTCTCGATCAGGGCCTTGATCTCCAGGAGCCGCTCCACATCGTTGAAGGAGAACAGGCGCTGATTCCCCGACGTTCGCGCCGGAACAATCAGATTGTGCTGCTCGTAGTAACGGATCTGGCGAGCGGACAGATCGGTTAGCTTCATAACTATGCCTATCGGGAATAAGGCCATATTTCTGCGGATTTCATCGCCCATGACTCATCCAACCTTCCAATGATCTTTTATCTGGTTATCATTGTACATTTCCTTATATGGCGTGTCAATGGCGTGTAAGATTTACTCACAATAATTTACGATTCCGCATCATTTGCAGAGCTTTCATTACTCCGAATTTTACATGGGAATAAGTAAGCCCTCCCTGCATATAGGCAATGTAAGGCTCACGGATGGGCGCATCGGCAGACAACTCCAGGCTTCCGCCCTGAATAAACGTACCGGCGGCCATGATTACAGGATGCTCATACCCCGGCATATCCCACGGTTCCGGAACGACATGGCTGTCCACGGCCGCGGCATTCTGAATCCCCTGGACAAAAGCAATCAGATGCTCCGGTTCATGGAACCGGATCGCCTGAATGAGATCGGTTCGCGGATCCCGCCAGGAGGGTTTCGTCTCGAACCCGCACTGCTCAAATACGGCCGCGGCGAACAGGCTGCCCTTGAGCGCTTGTCCCACAATATGGGGCGCCATGAACAAGCCTTGATAAATGCCGCGGGTCGTACCCAGCATCGCCCCGACTTCACCACCGATTCCAGGCGCCGTCAGACGGTAGGCGGCCCGTTCCACCAGATCCCGGCGGCCGGCAATGTAGCCGCCAGTCTCGGCGATTCCGCCGCCGGGATTCTTGATGAGCGATCCGGCCATCAGGTCGGCGCCGACCTGTGTCGGCTCAAGCTCTTCGCAGAATTCGCCGTAGCAGTTGTCGACGAACACTACCGCGCTGCGGCTCAGGCTTCGGATGCGCTTTGCCATCTCGCCGATCTCCGCCACGGTGAAGGATGAGCGCCAGTCATACCCGCGAGAGCGCTGAATGCCGACGACACGCGTCCGTTCATTCACGGCCTGCTCCACACCCGCCCAGTCTACGCTGCCGTCCGGCAGAAGGGCCACCTCGCGGTAGCCAATGCCGAAATCCGCCAAGGAGCCGGTCCCGTCGCCCGCATGCCCGATTACTTTATGCAGCGTATCATAAGGACGGCCCGTGATATAGAGCAGCTCGTCTCCCGGACGAAGCACGCCGAAGAGCGCCGTCGCAATCGTATGGGTCCCGGAGGCAAAATGCGGGCGCACCAGCGCAGCCTCGGCTCCGAACACATCGGCATAGACCGCTTCCAGCACCTCTCTGCCCCGGTCATTGTATGCATATCCGGTAGAACCGGCAAAATGAAAATCGCTGACTTGGTGGCGCTGGAACGCTTCGATCACTTTCCACTGGTTGCGGTCCACCGTCCGTTCGAGCTTGCGGACCGCTTCCCCGATAACCTGTTCCGCAGCTTCCGCGGCTTGTAAAAGATCCTCTGCAAAGACTGACATCTTCTTCTTCTCTCCTAACCTGTACATCCCATTCTCATAACAGAAAGCGGCAGCAAGCTGCCGCTTCATATGGCTTGCCCGGCGATACCCGCCGGTTATACTTCAAGCGTCTAGGACTCTTCAGCCGGTTGTTCGGCCGACTCATCTACGTATTCTGCCAGCTGGTAGCCCCATTTCCCATAATCATCCTTGTTCAGCCGGACATGATAGAGAATATCGCTGCCGTCAAAGGTCTGATCCAGCACATCGCCTACCCGGTACAGCAGGGACGACAAATCGCCGCGGTTGCCGGGAATGCGGAAGGTCAGCGTCTCGCCGGACAGCTCGTCCTGCACCGCTTCTGCCACCCGGGCGAGATCGTCCGGACTGAAGGCGCTGATCTTGAGATATCCCGGTCCGGTCGGCAGCATTTCCCGCTGTTCCGGACTGCACACATCAATCTTATTGAACAGCACGATCTGCGGCTTCCCGGCTGCGCCGAGCTCGCCGAGAATGCGCTGGACCACCTCCATCTGCTTCTCTCGGTTCGGAGAGGAGGCGTCGACGACATGGAGCACCAGACTCGCTTCATTGACCTCTTCCAGCGTTGCCCGGAAGGCCGCCACAACTTCATGGGGCAGGTTCTGAATAAAACCGACCGTATCGGTCAGCACCACTTCCTTGCCGCCCGGGAGTTCAAAGGCCCGTGAAGTCGGGTCCAGCGTCGCGAACAGCTGGTTCTCGATATATACGTCGGCATCGGTGAGCTGCTTCAGCAGCGTTGATTTGCCGGCGTTGGTATACCCTACGAGGGCGACCTGCACGGCTCCGCTCTTGCGCCGGCGTTCGCGGTGAAGCGTGCGCGTCTTGACCACTTCGTCAAGCTGCCGTTTCAGCTCTCCGATCCGGTCGCGGATATGCCGCCGGTCGGTCTCGAGCTTGCTCTCACCCGGTCCCCGCGTCCCGATGCCGCCGCCCAGCCGGGACAGATTCTTGCCGTGTCCCGACAGACGGGGCAGCAGATAGGAGAGCTGCGCAAGCTCTACCTGGATAATGCCTTCCCGCGTCTTGGCCCGTCCGGCAAAAATGTCCAGTATGAGCTGGGTCCGGTCAATAATCTTCAAATCCAGCGCCTCTTCCAGGTTGCGGACCTGCGCCCCGGAGAGCTCTTGGTCGAAGATCGCGGTATTCGCGCCCAGCGCTTCGGCAGCCATCCGCACCTCCTCCACCTTGCCTTTGCCGATGAACCATCTGGAATCCGGCGTTTCCTTGTTCTGCCTCAGCACATCCAGCACTTCGACGCCTGCCGTCTCGGCAAGCTGAACCAGCTCCTGAAGCGAATATTCGGGGTCCAGTCCCGTCCGTTTGATCTCATCGGTTACCAGGCTGACCAGGATTGCCCGGTCCTGAATATCGGTGTCCGTCTCGTGGGTCGTAATCGCCATCGGTTATTCCTCCTCCGCCCCCGAAGTCCGGCGCGCAGAGCGCGCCGCATGACCCGGGGACTTGCTACGATTTAAAATCTTCCGCCCGAAGGCTCATCAGTTCCTGCTTGCCCGGATTCCCCTGCTCGTACTGTCCCAGCAGCCGGACCGCTTGAGACCGGATTGCTTTCTCGATGGCATTGCGGACGTATCTGGCATTGCTGAACGCATGAAGACTCTCCTCCCGCTCGGTCATCAGCTGCTGCTTCAATTTGAGTATGGCCTGGGGCATGAGCAAATAATCCCGCTCCTTGGCCATGAGCTCCGCGATCTGTACCAGCTGGTCGATGGTATAGTCCGGGAATTCGACCTGAATCGGAAACCGGGAAGGCAGTCCGGGATTGCTCAGCAGAAAATAATCGATCTCGCCGGAATAGCCGGCCAGAATCAGCACGAACTGGCTGCGGTGATCCTCCATCGACTTGACCAGCGTATCAATCGCTTCCTTGCCGAAATCCTTCTCACCGCCCCGGGCCAGGCTGTAGGCCTCGTCTATAAAGAGAATGCCGCCAAGCGCCTTCTTGACCAGATCCCGCGTCTTCTGTGCGGTGTGGCCGATATATTCGCCGACGAGATCCGCGCGCTCCACCTCGATCAGATGGCCTTTCGCCAGCACGCCCATACGCTGAAGCAGCTTGGCGACAATCCGCGCCACCGTCGTCTTGCCGGTTCCGGGATTGCCTTTGAAGATCATATGATACGCCTGCCCGCCGCTCGTCAGCCCTGCCTGGGAGCGCATCTGGGCGATCTGCAGCAGCGCGTAAATCTCAAATACCAGCTCTTTAATGTTGTCCAGACCTACGAGAGCGTCAAGCTCTCCGCTGATCTCCTGGAACAGGCTTCCCCGGACAGCCGTCTTCGGCTTGGCCGGTTCGCTGGTGGCCGAGGAGCCGCCGCCCGGCGGCGTATCCGAATTTCGTAGAACAATATTGATCTGCCGGGACGGTCTGCCTTCCTCCCGCCCGTCCGCCGCTGCCGCGCCGCGTACGTTCATGAATTCACCTCATCACCTTAGAAGGGCTGATTGTTCCATATCAGTCTATTCCCCCAAGGCAATGCTTATTAGCAGATTACCCATTTTCCCCCGAAACGGACCGCCGCCGCCTAGAACCAGTCCTGAAGCTTCCATTTGGTAAAAGCGAGAATTTCACGGCTCTTGTATTTCCACATCGACATGACCTTGGAATCCGTCAGCGCCAGCTCCGGCTGCCGGTATCCCAGCTCTTCCGCCATCTCCAGGGCGCGGGCGCCATGGAAGGTATGCGTGACAATCACGGCCGATTCCCAGCCTTGAGCCTTCATGACCGCCCGGCTGAATTTCAGATTCTCATAGGTGGAGGTCGCCCGGTTCTCCAGCAGGACAGCGCTTTCCGGTACACCGGCGGCAACGAGGTAAATCTTCATGCCCTCTGCCTCTGTATAGGGAAGTCCGGGCTTGTCCAGTCCGCCGCTTACGATCAAATGGCGGACCGTACCGTTCCGGTATAATTCAAGCCCTTTGTCCAGCCGTTCCTTCAGCCCGGGACTCGGTTCATCACCCCACATGGCCATTCCCAGCACAATTCCCGCGTCGGCCTTCTGCAACGGTTCGCTCGTGGATGCGCCGTTGATCGTTACCAGCAGCCAGATGCACCAGGCAATTCCGGAGACAGCGACCATGGCGAGCACGGCAGTTAGCGCTCTCTTGGCACCGGGAGCCCGGCGGCGACGTCGACGACGGCTGTCAATCATCCGGATCGGTGAAGAACCGCCCATATTCCCCATCATTGCGGCTTCCTCCTAAATTCCCCGTGCGAGAACAGCTCGGCCCGATGCTTCAGCGAGAGGGTGAAATAAGGAAAAACATGCGCATCAATGCTGTGAAGCAGCGAACGTGCCGTCTTCCAGGCCAGATTATAGTCGCTGTCCGAGATATCGCCCCGCTCCAGCGCCTCTTCCAATTCATCTTCATCCAGAAGAAAGACCTCGCCGTTCCATAAGACGACCACGTCCAGATAAAGATCGTCGAACCACGGCACCCCCTGATCGGTGACGCCCTGCACCTTGCAGGTATCGATATACCACTGCACGATATTCTGGCGGTCGTCGAACATGGCGGTGACGATATAATGGCTGTCCTTGGGAAAATACTGCAGCCAGGAGTACCCTTTGTCCGCAATGCGGTATGTATGCCGCCCGTAACTCTTCCACAGCGGCTCTTTCAGTCCGTAGATGGTATACAAGGTAATGTAACCGCTGAATTCCCGGGTCTCGACATACCGGCAGGCGAACCCCCGGCGGGTAATCCTGCGCCAATTGGCCCGATCTCCGAATTTACGTTTCATAGAATGACCCTCTCCATCATGTTAACCACAGCTTACCACATTTACAGAGGACTCACAAAGCCTGCAATTCCGCACAAAAAAGAGCCCCCGCTTCAAGCGGGAGCCCGTGATGATTCAATGATAGGCCGGCATTGGGCCGCCGGACCGTCCCGTTAACCGCCCAGTCCGTCGACCGGCTGGGCATCTCCGACTCCAAGGCCATTGCCGTTGCCTTGTCCGTTGCCCTGGCCTTTGCCCCGGCCGCTGGCAGGGCCGGTCTGGCCCTCTTTCGCCCCGTTGTCCGGGGCGGCCGGTTCTCCGGCGGGCGCAGCTGCCGGATCGCCGGCACTCGGCGACGGTGAAGGACTCGGCGACGGCGGAACCGATACGGCCGGAGGCGTAATCTCGCCTCCTCCGTTCTCTCCGCCCGCGTCCGGACTGCCCTGCTCGCCGCCCGGCTGTACAACGCCGCTCTGATCGTCGGTCGGCGGAACCGAAGGCGGCGGCGAGGCCGAAGGCGAAGCCGACGGTGAAGGCGAAGCGCCTTCCACGAGCACCGTCACCTTGTTCGACGGATCGCTCTCCGTCTGGGTGTCCGAATAATAAGCCGTTACATAGTATTCGTACGTCAGACCGGCCATGGCACTGAGGTCACCGGCGCCCGGAGTCATCGTGCTCAGGAGGAGCGTGAAATCGGACTCCGAAGACTCCTTCCGGTAAATCCGGTATTCAGCTCCTGCTGCCGCGACCGGCTGCCAGGCAAGATTGACGGTACCGGTCGAAGCGTCATAGGAAGCGGAAAGTCCGGTTACCGGCTCGTTCGGGTTCTCCGTCGGCGACGGGGAAGGAAGCTTGAGATTGTCAGGCTTCGGGAACGACTTGGCCGGATAGTTCTGAACGACCTTCTCCATCACCTTGCCCCAGAAGGCAGCGGCCAGCGGACTGCTGTTCTTCAGCAGATGCTGACGGTCAGGGTCGTCATAGCCCATCCAGACGGCAGCGGTCAGCTCCGGCGTGTAGCCGACGAACCAGACGTCGCGGTTGGAGCTCACGCCTGAGTATCCGCTCTGCGTCGTACCGGTCTTGCCGGCGACCGGACGGTCGATCCGGGCTTTGCGGCCGGTGCCGCTCTGCACAACCTCCTGCATCATTTCGGTCATCTGATAGGCGGTGCTCTCCTTCATGACGCGCTTGGCGGTAGTGTCGGCTTTGTAGACCGTGCTGCCGCTGCTGTCCTGAATCGACTTAATGGCATAGGCTTCACGAAGCTCGCCGCCGGTGGCAAAGGCGGTGTAGGCCTGCGCCATCTCCAGCGTATTCGTTCCCTTCTCCATCCCGCCGAGCGCAAGCGACAGATTGTTGTCGGTGTCGCTGAGCGTAAGGCCGAGCTGACGGGCGAATTTGAATCCAGTGTTGACGCCGATCTCGTTCAGCAGCCAGACCGCCGGAATATTCTCCGACTTCGTCAGCGCTTCGCTCATGCTGATCGACTTCGAGTAGCCGTGCAGGTTGGTCGGACAATAGTCGCCGAAGCACTGCTTCTCGTTGCTGACCGAGGATTCCATCGTGAACTTGCCGGATTCCAGGGCGGGCGCATAAGCCACCAGCGGCTTGATCGACGATCCCGGCGAACGCCGGCTGCCCGTCACGCGGCTGTAGCCCTTCTTCTCGTAATTGCGTCCGCCGAGCAGCGCCACAATGCTGCCGTTGTCCTGGTTGATGATGACCATAGAGCCCTGGACGGGCTTATCGTCAACGCTTTTCTCAAAATTATCGCTGTCGGCGAAGGCATCCTCCACCGTCTGCTGGGCGTCCTTGTCCATCGTCGTATAGATCTTGTATCCGCCGATGTTGAGGTCGTCCTCCGTAAGCCCGAACTTGTCTTCGGCCTCGTCGATGGCAAAGTCGATGAAAGCCTGGTACTTCTGCTTCTTCTCCGGCGGCTTGTAGTTGTAGTTGACCGCCTTGGCCTCATCGCGCTCCTGCTCCGTAATATAGCCCTGCTGATACATCAGTTCCAGCACGACGCCGCGGCGCTCCTTGGAGAGCTCGGGATTCTTCAGCGGATTGTAGCGGGAAGGCCCCTTCGGCATGGCCGCCAGCGTAGCGATTTGCCAGAGTTTGAGCTGGTTCAGATCGCTTTGGCCGAAGTAGCGTTCGGACGCCGCCTTGATGCCGTACACCGTACCGCCGAAGTTAATGCGGTTCAAATACATCGTCAGAATCTGGTCTTTGGTCTTCTGGCGCTCCAGCGCCATCGCAATCGACATCTCCGTCGCTTTGCGGAAGAACGTCTTGTCGCGTGTCAGAAAGATATTCTTCGCGAGCTGCTGCGTAATGGTACTGCCGCCCTCCACCATGCTGCGGGCCACCACGTCCTTGGCCGCTGCGCGGCCGATCGACCAGAGATCCACCCCTTTGTGCTCGTAAAAGCGCTTGTCCTCGGTGGCGACGAACGCCTGCTTGATGAGGTCCGGGATCTTGTCGCTCTCGACAGGGTCGATCTTCTCCAGAGAGAGCTCGGCGATCAGATTGGCGTTGCGGTCATAAATCTTCGTCGGCGGATTGACCGTCAGCTTATCCTGATTCTCGTTCAGCAGCTTCTCGCCGCTGAGCGTGATGAACAGGTAGCCGCCCATGGCCAGCAATACAGCCAGAGCCGTCGCAAAAAAGAGCGTCCAGAGCACCCGTTTGCGGGTCAGCCGCTTCTTTTTCTTCTTGGGCGGTCCGCCGTTGCCTCCTCCGCCCTTTCCTCCGCCTCCGCCGGCCTCCCGGCGGTATACGCTCGGATTGCGCTTCACCCTTGACAATTCTTCTCTAGACATGATGCCTCCTGACTCCCTTAGGGTTGTGGAACAGCTGTTGCCGAATATATGCCGCCGAATGAAAAGAACAACCTTCACAGGTTGCTCTCTCACCCCTTATTCAAACGACGATCACACGTAAAAGTTTCATTTCAAACCGGTACGGCTCCTATTCCTCGGGGCTGTTGTTGTCCTGAAGCAGGGATACGCTGCGCTGCGGTGTGAAGGTGGAGATGGCATGCTTGTACACCATCTGCTGGCGTCCGTCGCTGTCGATCACGATCGTGAAGTTATCGAACGCCTTGATGATTCCGCGAATCTGAAAGCCGTTGGTCAGATAGACGGTAGCCGGTATATTTTCTTTGCGCAGTTGGTTCAAGAACGTGTCTTGGATGTTAATGGATTTGTTCATCAGCCGTACCCCCAATGGTTCGATTAGATTGTTCGGAAAGTATATTCAAGAAATCAGCGAAACTTTCCTGCTATTATAGCACTTAAATCTGCAAAACTCCCGGAAAAATTTGACCCGTCCGAGACGTCGATCCAGTGGATGTCGCGCATATGACGGAACCACGAGAGCTGGCGTTTGGCAAAACGGCGGGTGTCGCGCTTCAGCAGCGCCACCGCTTCTTCCCGCGTCGTCTCGCCCTGAAGCCAGGCGGCGATCTCTTTGTAGCCCAGCCCCTGCATGCTGGGGAGCGACCGTTCATAGCCCCGGGACAGAAGCCGTCCGACTTCGTCTTCCAGTCCTTCTTCCAGCATTTCGTCAATCCGGTCTTCAATACGGTTATATAGCATTTGCCGGTCCATTGTCAAACCGAGCAGGCAGAGATCGTAGAGCGGCTCCCGTTCCCGTCCCGCCAGACTTTCCGCCTCCCGTTGCCCTCCCTGGAGCGCAATTTCCAGCGCCCGGATTACGCGCCGCCGGTCATTGGGATGCAGCCGGGCTGCCGCGGCGGGGTCCGCTTCGGCCAGCCGGCCATGCAGCGCCGCATTTCCGTGTTCCTCCGCGAAGCGCTCCTGTTCGTCACGGAACGCTTCGTCGGCCGATACGCTCGAGAAATGAAAATGGTAGCACAGTGACTCAATATAGAGTCCTGTACCGCCTACAATGAACGGCAGGCGGCCCCGTTCTGTAATCTCGGCAATCCGCTGCCGGGCTTCCGTCTGGAAGTCGGCGGCGGAATAAGGCTCGTCGGGGCTGCGGATGTCGATCAGATGATGGGGAACACCGTCCATTTCCTCCGGCCGGATTTTGGCCGTGCCGATATCCATCCCCCGGTAGACCTGCATGGAATCCCCTGAAATGATTTCACAGTTGAACGCCTTGGCCAGCGCAACGCTGAGCTTCGTCTTGCCGACCGCCGTCGGACCGACCAGCACAAGCAGGCGCGGTTTGTCCGGCTGCGGGGCCTCTCTTGCGGAAGCCCGGTCTTCGTTAATCGTCAATCCGTATCACTCCATATGAGGTTTTGGCATGATTCCGGGCCTCTTCGTCAAAACCGAGGCGGCGGAACTCGCTGCTGCCCTTCTTCTCCTTCAATATCACCCGCTTGCGGGCGACCCGAACCGCCTCCCGGACGCTCTCCTCCGACAGCGCCGCGTCGTTCGCATAGGCGCGAAGCGGCGAAATCGCTGAAGAGTCCTCCAGCGGTTCCCGGAACATCGGATCGAAATACACAATGTCGAGGCTCTTCTCCGGAAGGCTCCGCATATATTCTAGATGCTCGCTGCGGACGACACGGATGCGCCGCAGCGCGTCGTCAACCGGCGCAAGTCCCGACCGGTACGAGGTCATGCCCTCCTTCAGAAGCGCATGCAGCGCAAGCGAGCTCTCCAGCGCCGTCACCGCGGATTCCGGACCGCCGTACACGGCGAACAACAGGGAATCCGTACCGAGGCCGGCCGTGCAGTCCAGCACGCTGTCGCCGGGCCTCATGTCCGCCGCTTCCAGCATCGGGTCCCCCTCGCCGCGGAGAATGCGCTTGGCGCGGACGAACCCCATGCTGGGATGGAACTCCAGCGGCGGACGTCCAGGACGGAGAAGCCGGACGGCCTCCTGCAGAACCACAAGCACCTCGGCCCCGTCCCGGCTGGCGGACAGTTTGGCTATCGAGAAGTGGCCGCGCGGAACGTAAGGCGCTCCCACCTCGGCGGCAAGCTGCTCCGCCCGCCGGACCACTTCGGGCTGGGGGCGGTCCCCGGTAGTAATAATCATGAAGCCTCGCTTTCTCCCGCCCGGGCAACCGGCAGCGGGTAATCCGTTGATACTATACTTGATTCTGTTACGCCTAGTGACTTTATCTGAATTGCGTTATCCGTTGTTTTTCCCGTTCTGCGAACAAGGAGTATCTTTCTACGGGAAGGCGGGCGGCTTGCACGCCTAGTGACTTTATCTTGTCGCACCCTGCGGTGTTTTTCCCGTTCTGCGAACAAGGAATATCTTTCTACGGGAAGGCGGGCGGCTTGCACGCCTAGTGACTTTATCTGAATTGCGTTATCCGTTGTTTTTCCCAATCTGCGAATATGGAGTATCTCTCTCCGGGAAGGCGTGCGGCTTGCACGCCTAGTGACTTTATCTTGTCGCACCCTGCGGTGTTTTTCCCGTTCTGCGAACAAGGAATATCTTTCTACGGGAAGGCGTGCTTACATAACACGTTTGAATAATTTCTCCAGGTCGTAGGCGGTGAACGAGATGACGATTGGGCGGCCGTGCGGGCAGGTGTACGGCTGGCGGCACGCGGCGAGGCGGTCCAGCAGCGTCACGGCTTCCTGCTCGGTCAACTTCTGGTTGGCTTTGATCGACGCCTTGCAGGAGCAGAGGATGGAAGACTTCTCTCGCAGCTTGGCGAGATCTATATTTCTCTCGCCAAGCACCCATTCGGCCATCTCCTCCACAATCTCCCGCTCATCTCCCTGCGGGAACCAGTACGGCAGCGCGCGGACCCGGAAGGTCTGGCCGCCGAAATGCTCCAGATAGACCCCGGCCTGCTCGAAGATCGGCAGCCGTTCGGCAAGCTGGCGGCTCTCCGACGGCGTGAACTCAAGCGTAATCGGCAAGAGCAGTTCCTGCGACGCATCCGCCGGACGGCCGAACTTCTCGTAATAATACTCGTAATTGATCCGTTCATGGGCGGCGTGCTGGTCGATCAGATACAGCCCCTCGTCGTTTTGGGCGATGATGTAGGTGCCGTGGTGCTGGCCGATATAGGCCAGCTCCGGAAACGGCGGCAGCCCCGCGGCTTCGCCGGCCGGGGCGTACAGCGCTTCGCCGCCGGGCACCCCGGCGGCGGGTCTGCGGGCGGCCGCGCCGTAGCCGGCCCCGGGTTCCCGCAGCCGGGGCGGCTGCCCCGGGGCGCCGCCGTAACCGGCGCCCCGGGGACCGGCCGCAGCCGCAGCTGCGGGGCGCCCACCGGAGGCGGGCGCGGAATCGGCGCCCCCGGAACGGGCGCCGCCGGGATAGCCGCCGGTGCCGTAGGCCGGCGGCTGCGGGCGGGCCTGGGCGGCGCCGGGCCCGGGCTGGCTGCCGGACGGAGCGATGCCGTCCGGCACAGACGCGCCGGACGCCGCCGGCACGTCCGGCAGCGGGGCGGCGACCGCGTCCCCGACCGGGCCGCCGGAGCCTTCAGCCGGGGACGGCGCAGCGTCCCGGCTGTCTTTGGAGAACGCAAACTGCTCCTGAATAAAAGACGAGCTGCCTTTGGAGCCGATGGGCTCGCGTCCGGGGCGCGGAATCAGATTTTCGCCCAGCAGCACTTGGCGGAGCTCGCGTTCCACGAACGCATACAGCTCCGTCTCCTTGCTGAACCGCACCTCCAGCTTGGCGGGATGCACATTGACGTCCACAAGCGACGGGTGCATGTCCAGATTCAGCACGAGCAGCGGATAGCGGTTGATCGGCAGCAGGGTGTGGTAAGCCCGCAGAATGGCGGCGTTCAGTCCCCCGCTGCGGATAGAGCGCCCTCCGATAATGGTCGAAATGCCGTTGCGGTTCGCGCGCGTCCACTCGGGACGGCTGATGTAGCCCGACAGCGTATAATCCGGATCTTCGGCGCTTACGGGCAGCATCGCTTTGGCGGCGGATGTGCCGTAGACGGCGGCGATCACCTGCAGCAGGTCGCCGCTGCCCAGCGTCTGCAGCAGCGGGTTGCCGTTATGGCGCAGCGTGAATGAGATGCCGGGATGCCCAAGCGCCACCCGGTACATCACATCCGAGATATGTCCCAGCTCGGTCTGGATGCTCTTCATGTACTTCAGGCGAGCCGGCGTATTGTAAAAAAGCTCACGGACCGTCATCTCCGTCCCCCGGGCCGATGCGGCGTCCTCATGGGTCACCAGCCGGCCGCCCTCGATCTCCAGACGACGGCCGCGGCCGTCGTCGCCTGCGGCCGTCAGGAGCGAGACTTTGGCTACCGCCGCGATACTCGGCAGCGCCTCTCCCCGGAACCCGAGACTCGTGATCTGGAACAGGTCGCGGCCGCTGACGATTTTGCTGGTCGCGTGCCGGTAGAACGCCGTTTCGCAATCCTCCGGCTCGATTCCCGAGCCGTTGTCCTTGACGCGGATAAGCTGCAGTCCGCCTTCTTCCACCGTGACTTCAATCCGGGTCGCCCCGGCGTCGATGGCATTCTCCACCAGCTCCTTGACGACGGAGGCCGGCCGTTCGACCACTTCCCCCGCGGCAATCTGGTTCGCGATATGTTCATCCAGCACATGGATTCTGGCCATAGCCATCCCTCCCGTTAAGGCCGGCGGCGGGCGTCGCTGCCGCTCTTCCGGCCTGCATACTTGTACTTGTATTTCAGCCTTTACTCGGACCTAAACTTTGCCTTTCCGGAACGAGCCCCGTCCACGCCGGTGGACACCGGACGGAACCGGCCGCTGAGGCATTCTGCGGCTGAGGGTTCTGCTCTTCAGAGCGTTCACCGGCTGCGAATTCTGCCCTTCAGATCGTTCAGCAGCTGCATCGCCTGAAGCGGCGTCATGTTCATGAGATCGGCGGTCTCGAGAACCGCCACCACCTCGGCGGCAAGCTCCTGCTCGCGCGTCGGAAGGGCGGCTCCTTTGCGGCCCTTCCGGGGCTCCTCGTCGCCGAAGATCGAGAGCTGCACGACTTCGCCCGTGTCCTTGCCGGCTGTGTCCGTCAGCGTTCCGCCGGTATCAATCGGTTCCGGGGCGGCAGGGGCAGAGAGAGGCATGCCGCCGCCCGGAGTCTTCTCTCCGGCGGTTCCTGGAACCGCCGGCGCTGCGGCTGCGGCGCCGACCTCGGCCGCGCTCTGCTCAATGGCCTGGAGCAGGCCGTAGGCTCGTCCGATAATGCTCTCCGGCAGTCCGGCAAGCCGGGCACAGTAGATGCCGTAGCTGCTGTCCGCCGCTCCCGGAATGAGCTTGCGCAGGAAGTTGACCTTGTCGCCGCTCTCCTGCACAGCCATGGAATAATTGCGGAGGCTGTCCAGACTGTCTTCCAGATGGGCCAGCTCGTGAAAATGCGTCGATACCAGCGCTTTGCAGCCGATCTCGTGATGGACGAATTCGATGACCGCCTGGGCAATCGCCATTCCCTCCGAGGTAGACGTTCCGCGTCCGAGCTCGTCGATGATTATCAGGCTGCGGGGCGTCGCCTTCTCGGTCATCACCTGAATATCCGCCATTTCCACCATGAAGGTGCTCTGGCCGCCGATTAGGTCGTCCGCCGCCCCGATCCGCGTGAAGATGCGGTCGATCAGCGGAACCTCCGCCCGGTCGGCCGGCACGAAGCAGCCGATCTGGGCCATCACGCAGATGAGCGCGACCTGGCGCATATAGGTGCTCTTGCCGGCCATGTTGGGGCCGGTAATGAGCGTAATGCGTCCGTCTTCCTTCGTGAGCCGGCTGCCGTTGGCGATGAACGAGCCGTCTCGCAGGACGGCTTCCACGACCGGATGGCGGCCGCCTTCGATCGTCAGATCGAAGCCGTCCGTCAGCGCCGGACGCACGAACCGCTGCTCGGCGCTGACGGAGGCGAGGCCCTGATACACGTCGATCTCGGCCACTTTCTCAGCGAGCGATTGCAGGCGCGGAATCTGTGCGCCGAGCAGATCGCGCAGCTCGGAGAACAGGCTGTACTCCAGATCGGTCATTTTATCCTGGGCTTCGAGAATGAGAGCTTCCTTCTCCTTCAGCTCCGGCGTGACAAAGCGCTCGGCGTTGGCCAAGGTCTGCTTGCGCTCATACCTTCCCTCGGGCAGCGCTCCGAGGTTGGACCGGGTTACTTCAATATAGTAGCCGAACACTTTGTTGTAGCCGATCTTCAGCGACTTGATGCCGGTGATCCGGCGCTCCTGCGCCTCCAGCTCCGCAATCCACTGTTTGCCGCTTGTGCTGGCGCTGCGCAGCTCGTCCAGACGTTCATGATAGCCCGGCCGGATCATGCCGCCGTCGCGGACCGACACCGGCGGATCATCCACGATGGCCGCCTGGATCACTTCCCGCAGATCGGCGCATTCGTCGATGGCAGCCCCGATCTCCCGGAGCGTAGCCGAGCCGGAAGACAGGCACAGCTCTTTGAGCGCTGGAATCTGCTCCAGCGACAACTTTAGGGCGTTCAAGTCCCGGCCGTTGGCGCTGCCGTAGGCGACCCGGCCCGTCAGCCGTTCCAGATCGTAGATTTCTTTGAGCGCCAGGCGAAGATCCTCGCGCAGAATAAATTGATGATACAGATGATCCACCGCTTCCAGGCGCCGCTCGATGGCGGCGCGCTGAAGCAGCGGCTTGTCGATCCGGCGGCGCAGCAGGCGCGCGCCCATGGAAGTCTCGGTGCGGTCGAGCAGCCAGAGCAGCGAGCCTTTTTTGGAACGCTCCCGCACCGTCTCGGTCAGCTCCAGATTCCGCCGGGTGAACGGATCGAGAATCATATAGTGTCCCGGTTCGTAGGACGAGATCTGGCTGAGCTGGCCGAGCGAACGCCGCTGGGTCTCACCCAGGTAGGCAATGAGCAGCGCCACGCACCGGGCCCGCTCCTTCTCCAGCCGCGTCCAGACCCCTTCGCCGAACTGGCTTCGGGCCTGCTCGTCGCCCCGTTTCTCCCAAGGCGTGTAAACGACCGGCCGCGCTCCCGGAAGCGGCTCGCCCTTCAGCAGCTCCAGGAGCTGCGGATCGCCGATAATTTCGGCCGGTTCATAGATGCCGATCTCCCCGCGCAGCGAATCGGCCTCCGCCGGCGAACTGGTCACGTACAGCTCTCCTGTGGTCAAATCGCATGCGGCCAGGGCGGCCATTCCTTCCAATTCGGTCACGCAGACGAGATAGTTGTTGGTCTTGTCGGCTACAATCCGTCCGTCCATGACCGTTCCCGGCGTCACGACGCGCACAATGTCCCGCCGCACCATGCCTTTGGTCGTCGCCGGATCGTCGAGCTGCTCGCAGATGGCGACCTTGTAGCCTTTCTCGATCAGACGCTGGATATAGCCTTCGGCGGAATGGTAGGGCACCCCGCACATCGGAATCTTCTCGCCTCCGCCGCCTTCGCGGCCGGTAAGGGTGATCTCCAGCTCCTTGGAAGCCAGCAGGGCATCGTCAAAAAACATTTCATAAAAGTCGCCCAGCCGGAAAAAAAGGAAGGCATCTTTCGCCCCTTCCTTGACCTGCAAATATTGTTCGATCATTGGCGTGTATTTTGCCATGGTTCTCCTCCATGCCTCTTCATGCTGTTGTCTATTATATCACACCCGCGCCACAGTTCCCGTACATCCTCCGATTCATCCCAGGACAGCCCCGCTTCGATCCGGCGGAACAGCGGCTCGGCCGCTTCCGCGGCCGCCGCATAGCCGGGCAGCCGCCGGAGATCGCCGGCCAGCTCCGGGAAGACCGCCCGGAGCGGCTCCTTGTCGCCGGCATAGTACGCGCGGTGCGCCCTCTCGCTGTCCAGCGGACGAAGCCGCAGCTCCTCATACCGGGCAACGATCAGATGGCCCAGATGGACCGCGCCCTCGGCGACGGACGGAGACACCAGGAAGCTCGGGAGCGTCCGGTACTCGAAGCCGCCGTGCGGCTGGAGCCGGAAGTCCCCGAGCGTGCCGTAGCGCGGACAGCGCCCGGAAGCCCGGCTGTCCGCAAGCAGCGCCATCGGCAGCGCCAGGTAGTTGTCGAGCGCGCGCAGCAGCGGCGCCGTCAGCTGCACGCCGCTGAAATGCAGATGTCCGCCGAGCGCCCAGCCGCGCAGCGGCATCCCTCCCGCGCGCCAGGCCAGCCGGCGGTCGGGCATCAGCCGGTCCGCCAGGCGGGCGGCGGACCGGAGCTGCGCCAGCAGCGCGCGCGGCGCCGCCTGCGCGGCCGGGCGCAGCTCGCCGACCGGGAACAGGCCGCGCGTTCCCGGAGGACCGGCGTCGCAGCCGGCGACGCCGTCCCGGGGCAGATACCGCGACGCCGGCACGACGCGGCCCGTGTCCCCCCGGAGTACCAGAAACTCCGGATCCATGCCCATCAGAAGGCCGGGACGCCCGCCCGGCTCCCCGGCCAGAGCCCGGCGGAGCGCCGCTTCCGCCGAAGCGTAGGGCTCCGGCAGGCGGCCGTCCCGGCCCGCCGTCGCCGGACGGACCGCCAGCACGGCGAAGCGTCCGCCGCCGAGCGCCGCCAGCTCGGCTTCGCCGCTGTCAAGCCCGAGCGCATACAGCGCCCGGACTGCGGTGCGGCAGGCCCGCCGCAGCAGAGGGCCCGTCTCTCCGCCTTGCGCCGCCCTCTCCCCGGTTCCCGGGAGCGCTTCCGCAGACCAGCCGGGGAGCGGAAGCGCGGCCGGCCGCCAGACGGAAGCCGCTCCCATCGCCGCGCCGGCGCCCGTCAGCCGGTACTGGAGCGGCCGGAGTGCATGAACCCGCACCGCGCAGCGCAGCTGCGGACCGCCGGGCCCCGGCGGCGATTCGGCGTTCCCCCGGGGCCGGTACATTCCGGATGCGCGATTTTGCAGCAGCAGCTCCCTTCCCTGCCGTTCCCGTCCCTCTTCAGCGCTCTCCTTCTCCAGTGCCGCCGCAAGTCCGCTTCGGCGCAGCCGCTCCTCTCTCTGCTCCCGCGACAGTTCCCGAAAGACTCCGATTCCTTCGTTCATGCTCCGCGCCTCCCGAATTTTTCCGATAAAAAAGAGGGCATCCGCCCTCTACGCCGCCGCCCTCGGTACATATCATGTATTACCTCTGAAATTCGCTCCCGTCTTCCGCCAGCAGCGGCGGGCGGTGTCGCTGGCCTTACAGTTCATCATCGAGCGCGTCGGGGTCCAGATCCTCGAAATCAAAGCCGTCTTCCTCAAAGTCGTAATCTTTGTCGGCATCCTCGTCCGTCTGGTCGCTGACAAAAACACGGACTTTCGTTTCGGCCACCAGCTCCGCCTCGAATTCGCGCTCCACGCGAATCGTCACGCTGCCGCCTCCCGGCGAGACGCCCGCTTCCACGCAGTTCGGTTCCTGCGTTGCCTCCGCAGAGACCTGAGCCGTGGAAGCGCGGTGCTTCGGATCGAGATAGTTGAGCGGCACGACCTCTACATACGACACGGTCTCTTTGGCGACTTCGGTCTGCTTGTTCTTGTCATACGAATACCAGATGTTAATATCGTAGGACCCGATGACTTCGATGCCGCTTCCCGCCGCTACCGCCTCGTACTGGTGGTTGATGATCCAAGCCCCCAGAATGCTCGTGGGATGATGCGGCGGCGTTACGGTGTGGGTGGCGGTCGAGAACTTGCGTCCCTTGCCGCAAATCGCTTTGGTGATAATTTCCCTGGTCTGGCGTTTATGGCTTAATGACATTCTTAAACCTCCTCCATACAATCATTCACTATCATGTGTATGCAGGACATGGGCGTTTGTTGATATGTATTTTTTGGTTCGGAGCCAAGCGCCCGTCATTAAGCTTCTTCACCGTTATCGCTGAATAATCCGGACCATTTCAAGCTGGCGCTCCCGGCTGAGATCAATGAAGGTGTCCTCGACGCGAAGCAAGGGCCGGAGCGGGTCGTGGTAATGGATGAGCAGCACTTCGCCCAGCCGTCCGTCGCTGAGTTCGGCGAGGTTGCCGACCATCGATTCCATCATTTTATGAATGAACAACCGGCAGATGAACGGGTCCAGCACGCCGAATACGTTCTCCTCCATCTGCCTGAGAATCTCATAAAGCGGGGACGCCTTGTGATAGGGCCGATCCGACGACATGGCGTGGAACACATCGGTTACCGCCACAACCCGGCTGATCTCCAGCTGCTGGTCGCCCGGTATGCCGTGCGGATAACCGCTTCCGTCCATGCGTTCGTGATGCTGAAGGGCGACCAGCGCTTCATTGTGGTTCGTCCCGACCGTCTTACGGATAATTTCGTAGCCGAAGGTGGTATGCTGTTTGACCAGGTCGAATTCTTCCTTCGTCAGCTTGCCGGGCTTGTTCAGCACCTCTTCGGGAATAACCACCTTGCCGATGTCGTGAAGCGTAGCCGCAATCGTCAGCTGCATAAGATGGTCTTGCCCAAGCCCCATCCATTTGCCGAGCAGGGTCGAGAGGATGCCGACGGCGATATTGTGCCGGAAGGTATAGTCGTCCTTGGATTGGAGCGTCTCCAGCACACCGTAGAAATCGTTGCTCTCCGATACGGCCTGGATAAAAGGAAGCACTTCATAACGCAGCTCCATCATGGGAATGCTCTTGGTGTGTCTGGCCGTTTCAAAAATTTGCTCCATGGCGAGCGTTCCGCTGTCTACCGCCTTCTGAAACTCCTTCGATTTCCCCCGCCGGTCCGCCACATCGCTCGGGTCCAGATAGATCCGGTGGCTGGTCAGAAGCCGCAGATTGCTCTCATCCAGTCTGGAAGCGGCGGGCAGCACCAGCACCCCCCGGTGATTGAACACATCCCTGGCCAATTCCTTGCCCAGATACTGATGATTGAAACTCTCCATTGTACTCACCTCAAATAGTCGTAAAAGGCACAATATCCAACCTTTATATCGGCATCTGGACGGTCAATTGTTAGTTTCTGGAGGGCGAGTCTGACACCGAGCGTCAGGAACGGACCCTGCGCGGCATGACCGGCGCCTTGTAATCCTTGGCGATTTTGAGATAAAGCGCAAGCTCGCGGCACAGCTGGAGAATCGCGGAACGCACCTCGAATTCTTCCCGTGTCCCCGGGAGCTCCATGCCCCGGAACTCCTGCTCCAGCCGGTTCAGCAGCATTTCCGTTCTCCCGGTATAGGCTTCTTCGACGACATCTCCGCTGAGCTGCTCGAACAGTTCGGCGGTCATATCGCCGTGCGGCATGTGCCGGTACACCTGGGACAGCAGCTGCAGCATATTCTGAACCGATTCGAGCTGTTCTCTTCGCATGTAAAAATAGACGTTCCAGGCTTCATCGTGCCGGATAACGGCGTTCTCCATCTCGCGGGCCGCTGCGGCCAGTCCCTGTTCAATCGTCTTCTGGGCCAGCAGCAGCTCCCTGCCGTCCCAGACATGGCCGGGGTCGCGGAGGGTGGCGGCCATCTGCCGGAAGATGACCGCGAACAGCCCGTCCACCTCTTGGCGGATGCCGTACATCAGCCCTTCGGTCTTCGGCATATACACCAGATTCACCAGACCGGCAGATCCCAGCCCGATCACCAGCAGCAGCACCTGCTGGAGCAGAATATGCAGGCTGAGCTCCGCCTGTCCGAACACCCGGAACACGATAACCGAGCTGGTTACGATGCCTTCCTTGAAGCCGGTCTTGACGATCAGCGGGAATCCGAGCAGCACGAACAGCCCGAGCACCCAGTAATGGAACCCGAGCAGCCAGAACAGCAGCGTTCCGCAGGCCAGTCCGACAAGCGAGGCAAAAAAACGGGCGGAGATCGTCTTCAGACTCCGCTTCCGTGTGACTTCCACGCCCAGAATGGCCAGCAGGCCGGCGCTCTGGGCGTTCGGTATGCCGGCCGCGGCGGCCAGCAGAATCGACAGCAGCGTGGCCGCGGCCGTTTTGATGATGCGAAAACCCATACCTTTCATCCTCCCGTACCTGTCCTTCCCATGGTACTTGATTTTGAAAGGACCGACAACCGGGGGAGTTCACCGTCTGGACAGCAGCAGCTTCTCCAGATAGACGACGACCTGGTACATAGCCGTCGCTACTGCGGCTATGATAAGCAGGCTGGACATCACCAGCGTGAAGTTGAAGACCTGAAAGCCGTAGATGATGAGATAGCCGAGGCCGCTCTTGGCCGTCAGAAATTCACCGACGATAACGCCGACCCAGGACATGCCGACATTCACCTTGAGCGTCGAGACGATGGCCGGATACGACGAAGGGAGAATGACCTTGGCGAACACCTGCCGCCGCGACGCGCCGAATGAGCGCACAAGCTTGATATAATTGCTGTCCACGGAGACGAAGCTGTTGTATACGACCAGCGTGGTCACGATCACCGTAATCGACAGGGTCGTCGCGACGATGGCAGTGAAGCCTGCGCCGAACATGACGATAAAGATGGGACCGAGCGCAACTTTGGGCATGCTGTTGAAGACGACCATATAAGGGTCCAGCACCGCGGACAGAAAAGGAGACCACCAGATCAGCACCGCCAGCAGCGTGCCCATCAGGGTTCCCAGCACGAAGCCTGCCGCCGTCTCGGCCGATGTGACGCCGAGATGGTGCCACAGACTTCCGTCTGCCATATCGGAAGCAATCTGCCTGAACACCCGGTCCGGGCTGCTGAACAATAGCTCATCGATCCAGCCGAGGCGGGCGGCGCCTTCCCAGAAGACGAACAGCAGGATCAGCAGACTTCCCCGGACGGCATTGACGGCCCGCTTCCGTCGTCTGCGCGCCTGCCGGAACGAAGCCTGCCGGTCCTCGAGCCAGGCCTGGCGGGATTCGGCGTCCGCCGGATGTTCATCGGCCGCTTGCTGCATGCGATCACCTCCTTATTGAAGATTAATTCTCCTGCCCGGCCTGCTCCATTTCCTTCCACACCTGATGGAACAGACCGGCGAACTCCGGCAGATCGCGCGCATACAGCGGAGGCGTCTGCCGGATGCTAGCGGGAATCTCGAAGATGCGCCGGACCCGGCCCGGGTTGCGGTCCAGCAGAACGACCCGGTCGCTGACGGCAATGGCTTCGGACAGATCATGGGTGACAAGGAGCGCCGTCGTTCCCCTGCGGCGGAGCGTCTCGGATACGAGGTCCTCAAGCTGAAGCTTGATCTGGTAATCGAGCGCGGAGAACGGCTCGTCGAGCAGCAGCAGCGCCGGATCGGTCGCGAGCGTCCGCACCAGTGCAACCCGCTGCCGCATGCCGCCCGAGAGCTCCGAGGGCAGCGCGTTCTCCTTGCCGCCGAGGCCCATATCGGCAAGCAGCGCCCGCGTCTTCTCCCGGCCCGCTTCATCCAGCCGGCCGGTCAGCTCCAGCCCGAGGAGAGCATTGTCAAGAATGGTCCGCCACGGGAACAGATAGTCCGACTGCAGCATGTACCCGACGCCGGGCGACGGACCCGTCACCGGGCGTCCGAGCACGCCGGCTTCGCCTCTGGACGGAACCAGCAGACCGGCCACAATCGACAGCAGCGTCGTCTTGCCGCAGCCGCTCGGTCCGACCAGGCTGACGAACTCGCCGGGCATGACGCTCAGATTCACCTTTTCCAGCGCGAGATAAGCCGCCTGCTCCCCCAGGTATGCGTGGGTGATGTCGTTCAGTCGGATAGCCGGTTCCATGGGCGCTACTCCCCGTTGTCCCGGACAGCCTGCCGGGCGAATGAATTGTCGACAATGGCCGAGGCCGGAACCCTCTTCTTCAGTTCGCCCGAGAAGGACATTACATCCAGCAGATTGTTCCACTCCTTGTCGTCGATGACCGGATCTTCGGCGTAGGTGTCCTGCTCCTTGTAGCGGGTGATCGCCGAGACAACGATGCTCCGGTCGGTTTTGTCAAAATACGGCATGACCGCATCCGCAATCTGGCCGGCGTCATGCGATTTGACCCACCGCTGGGCGCGTTCGATCGCCTTCGTGAATTTCCCGGCGGCCTCTTGGTTCTTCTTGATGTAGCTGCTCTTGGCCATGAACACCGTATAAGGCAGGTAGCCGCTCTCCACGCCGAACGAGGCGACTACGGCTCCCCGCCCCTCCTTCTCGAAGATAGAGGCTTGCGGTTCAAACAGCTGTACATAATCTCCGGTCCCGGATGCGAAGGCGCCGGCAATATTGGCAAAGTCAATGTTCTGGATCAGCGTAAGATCCTTCTTCGCATCGATTCCTTTCGTATGGAGCGTGTAAGCTCCCGCCATTTGCGGCATTCCGCCCTGGCGTTGCCCCAGAAAGGTGGAGCCTTTCAGCTTCTCCCAGTTGAAATCGGGGTCCGGCTTGCGGGCAAAGAGAAAGGTACCGTCCCGCTGCGTCAGCTGGGCGAAATTGATGACCGGGTCTTTGGCGCCCTGCTGGTATACATAGATGGACGTTTCCGCGCCTACCAGCGCTACGTCAATCGCCCCGGAGAGCAGTGCAGTCATCGTCTTGTCGCCGCCCGGAATCGTCTGCAGCTCCACGTCCAGCCCTTCATCGGTAAAAAAGCCCTGGCTCAGCGCCACATATTCCGGGGCATAGAACACGGAACGCGTCACCTCGCCGACCCGGATCTTCACATCGGCGGACTTCTTCCCGCAGCCGGCGGCGAGTCCCGCAAGCATCAGCACAACAAGCATGAGCGCAACGGCTTTATCCTTTGTCTTCCTCATGGACTGTTCTCTCCTTTCCGTTCTTTCGGGCCGATGCCCTTTTTTGGCATCATATGCGGAGGAGATTCAATCGGTTCAGAGAGGGCAAAAAAGAAGTGCAAACGTTTGCCGGAAAGTGTATGATGACGATATCCGCCGGTTTCTAAAACGCTTACGAAACTGGCCGCGAGAGTACCGCCCCTACGAAAGGAGAACTTAATTTCACTATGCACTCCACTTATCTGCGCAGAGCCGGAGCGGCGCTTCTGCCCTGCGCGCTTACCGCTGCTCTGCTCGCCGGCTGTTCGTCCGGCAACGACAAAGATGCCTCTGCCGCTTCTTCAGCTGCGGCCAGGCCTACAGCCTCGTCCCCGGCTTCCGCAGCTCCGGCCGCAGCAGCGCCTTCGGCAGCGGAAACGGCAATCGATGAACAGCCTTCCTCCGTCTATTATGAAATCTTCGTGCGTTCCTTCTACGATTCGAACGGAGACGGCATCGGCGATCTCAAGGGGATCACCGAGAAGCTGGATTACCTGAACGACGGCAATCCCGACACGCACGACGATCTCGGCGTAGGCGGAATCTGGCTCATGCCGATCAATCCGTCTCCAAGCTATCACGGATATGATGTGACCGACTACCGGAGCGTGAATCCGGATTACGGCACGGTAGAGGACTTGCGCGAACTCGTCGCAGAGGCGCACAAGCGCGGGATCAAGGTGATTATGGACCTGGTGGTCAACCATACCAGCAGCGAGCATCCGTGGTTCAAGGCGGCCGCAACCGACCCCAAGAGCCCTTACCGGGACTGGTACGTCTGGGCGGAAGACCAGGGCCGCTCGCCGGAGGGCGTCAGCGCAGCCGGCTCGGGCAATCCGTGGCATTCCGTTCGCGGCTCTCATTACATGGCTACCTTCTGGGAGAAGATGCCGGATCTGAATTTCGATAATCCGAAGGTTCGGGAAGAGATGAAATCCGTCGGCAAGTTCTGGCTGGACCAGGGACTCGACGGCTTCCGCCTGGACGCGGCCAAACATATCTATGAGGATACGGCGGCGGACCGCGGAGACGCCACAACCGCGAAGAACGTGGCCTGGTGGCAGGAATTCCGCAGTTCCCTGACTGCGGTCAACCCGAACGTCTATCTGGTCGGGGAAGTCTGGGAGGATTCGGCGGCCACAGTCGGCGCCTATCTGAACAAAGCGTTTGATTCGGGGTTCAACTTCGGCCTGTCCGAGTCCATTCTCAGCGCGGCCGGCTCGGAGAAAGACAATGGCCTCGCCTTCTCTCTCGAACGGACGTACAAGCTCTACGGCAAAGTATCGGAGGGCAGCTTCACCGATGCTACCTTCCTCGGCAATCACGACGTCAACCGGTCGATGACCCAGCTTCAGGACAACGCCAACCATGCGAGAATGGCAGCCGCGATCCAGCTTACGCTGCCTGGCAATCCGTTTATCTATTACGGGGAAGAGATCGGCATGCGGGGGCAGAAGCCCGACGAAGGCATCCGCGAGCCGATGCAGTGGTACCCGTCCGGAAGCGGACAGGGCCAGACCACCTGGGAACAGGCGGCGAACAATCCGGCCGGAGGGGCCAGCGTCGAGTCGGAGAACCAGAAGGCCGATTCGCTGCTCAGCCATTACCGCAAGCTGATTGCGCTTCGGGAATCGACTCCTGCGCTTCGGGACGGAGCTGTTAAGGAATATAGCCCGGGCCACCCCGGAGTAATGGCCTATGAGCGTATCGCGGCAGACGGCCGTGCGCTTGTGGTTCATAATCTGACCGGATCGAGCCAGACTGTGAAGCTGGAGAAGACGGCAGACGGGGTTCTGTATGCCTCGGTTCTTGGCGACACTTCCGGGCAGGCATCCCTTAAGGACGGTTCGCTCTCTCTTCCTGCTTATACTACCGTCGTTCTTCAGCCTTAGAGAGCCGGAGAACAGCCCCAGGAGGACGGAGCAGCCAGCCGGCCAGCGTCTCCCGCAGACTGTTGTCTGCCGAGCGGCGCCGCTGACATCCGTCCTCCGAAGGCGGGCTGCCGGATGCATTTGGCACGCCGGTGCGGATGGCCTCCGGGGGGGGGGGGGCTATTCCTTCCGAATCAGGCTGAATCTTTTATTCTTTATGTTATCATAAGCTGATTTTAAGGTAAATTTAAGATAAGGAGGATACTATGATGTCATGAAATAACTTTTGAAGAAGGTGATTTCAAGTGAGGATGCTGATTCCGTTCCAGAACAAGATGATCCCTGTCTATTTCACGACCGAGAACAAACAGCCGACGCAGAAAGTGCTCCGTCTGCTGACCAGTGCGCTGGACCTGAAGATCAAGAAAGGCAAGAACGCAATCAAAACATGCTTGAATTCTCTGATAAGCATCGAAATCAAAGGCTCAGAGGCCATATTGCACAGTTATAGCGAGAATGATACCCTGGCGCTTTCCCTTTATTAAGGGTAAGGGAGTACGGACAGCGCCGCATTGGGACAGACACAAGCGGCAGTTCAAGGAAGAGCCTTCCTGAACTGCCGCTTGTGTCTGTCTGCTTATCTCCCGTATTCCGCCGTCTCTCAATTGCCTGCGCTCTCATAACGTCTCAGCCCGGTACGGAAGAGCAGGAGCGCGGCTGCCGTGCAGTAGACGGCGACCAGGGGAGCCAGCCACCCGTATACGGCCCATTCTCCCGCCCCCAGCAGAGCGGCCGCCGGGAAGAAGCTCACAAAGGCAAACGGGATGGCCAGTGAGATGAACAGCTGCATGCCAAGCGAGAATATCGTAATCGGATACTTGGCGAACTCACTGAGATTGTGGACCATCAGCGGAAAGGCGTTGCCGGACGCCTTGATCCAGAACGCCGAGCAGTTGGCGGCCAGGTTGATGGCCACCCGGATCGTCAGCGCCGAAGCCATCATCACGAGACCGCCCAGAACGGTCCATACATTCCAATCGATCCGGATATGGGCCAGGGACATGCCGATGATCGTACCGCCGATCAGCACATTGCCGATGCCGTTCATGCCGATGCCGGCGCAGAATACTTGCAGGACCAGCGGGACGGGACGCACCAGATAACGGTCCAGCTCCCCCATGTTCACCAGCCGCAGCAGCCGCCAGGTCCCCTCAAAGAACAGCGAGCCGATTCCTTCGGAGAAATACACAGCCGCATACATGAAGGCCACCTCCCACATCGTCCAGCCCTGAATGTCCGGAATCCGGGAGAAGACCACCCACAGGAACAGAAACCCGACAACCTGTGTCAGAGCCGCCGCTCCGATCATGATATAGAAGTCGGATGTATATTCCAGAATCGCCTTCAACTGCTGCGTGAAGAGCCGTCGGTACAGGAAAAGGATTCGGCGCAATGACATCTTCTTCATCCTAGCCTCCATGAATTGTAATTTGCCGCACAGCCCAGCTCCAGAGCCGCTTGCCCAGCAGCCACAGCGCCGCGATCCAGAACCATTGGATAGCGATCAGTTCGGCGGCATGCGCCGGGGAGTGCATGCCAAGGAAGATCGTCGTCGGAGTGCTGACGATGCCCTGGAAAGGCAGCGCCATCGCCGCCGTTCTCAGCCAGCCGGGGAAGAACGCCAGCGGCACGAGTGCGCCGGAGAGCAGATTGGTGACGGCCATCCGGGTCCAGATGATGCCGATGCCGCTTGTCGTGTAGAAGCAGAGCATGGCAGTGCAGTAGATCAGTCCGAATTTGACCAGGATCGAGGACAGCAGGCTGACTGCGAACAGGGCGGCGTTAAGCCCGTTCTCCGGCATCGGGATGCCGAAGGCGAGCGCTGCCGCTGCTCCGATCAGCAGCGCGCTTAGAATCCCTTCCAGCACGCAGGAGCCCAGCGATTCGGCAAGCCTCGCTTTTTGGAAGTCAATCGGTTTCAACAGGTCCATCGCCACCGTACCGTCGATCACCTTGCCTGTAATTCCCGACTCGGAATAGTAGGACAGCATCGAATTCACAAAGAAAGTGACCAGCAGATACGTCTTCATCTCTCCCCATCCGTACCCGGCAATCTCCGTCTGGCCGGCATAGATCGCCTGCCACAGATAGAACATGGCGATCAGCGTCACGAAATTCCCGAGAAAGCTGAGAATAAAGGACAACCTGTAAGATAACGTGTTCTGCATGGCGCATACGGCAAGCGACCTGTATTTCTTGAATCCCTTCATTTCAGGCGGTCGCCTCCCGCCGCGTACGCCGGCTCCGGCAGATTCAAATCCAGCTTCCCTTCATAGACCTGGCGGATAATCTGTTCAATGCCCGGCTCGTCGATGTGAAAGTCGATCACCTCCGCGCAGGCAATTACCCTCTTCACAATTTCACTGGCCGTAATCCGGAACCGATCGAAGCGGATAGCCAGCCGCAGCGGCCCGTCCTCCTCCGGCGCAAGCCCCGGAATATCCCTGAACAGCCTTCCGGGATCGGGAATCGGAGAAGCCAGTTCCAGATGAATCGTCCGTTCTCTGGCAAAGGCATCCTTGACCTCTTTCAATCTCCCGTCAAAAATGATGACGCCGCGGTCGATTATCACGAGCCGCTCGCAGAGATCCTCAATATCGCCGAGATCATGGGTCGTCAGCATGACGGTGGTTCCCTTCTCCCGGTTCATCTGCTTGATGAAGCTGCGGATGCGCAGCTTGACCGATACGTCGAGTCCGATCGTCGGCTCATCCAGATAGACAATCCGGGGATCGTGCAGCAGGGCGGCCGCGAGGTCCGCCCGCATTCGCTGGCCAAGCGACAGCTTGCGCGCCGATAAATGCAGAAACTCGTCCAGCTCCAATAATTCTGTGAACGCTTTCATGTTGCGGTTGAAATCGCCGCTCGGCACTTCATAAATGTCCTTCAGCAGATTCAGCGATTCCCTAACCGGAATGTCCCACCAGAGCTGCGTCCGTTGGCCGAAGACGGCTCCGATGCCCGCAGCATTCTCCATGCGCTGCCGGTAAGGATCTATTCCGTTCACCCGAATCTGCCCCGAGGTAGGAACAAGCACCCCGCACATCATTTTGATTGTAGTCGATTTGCCGGCTCCGTTCGGGCCTACATAAGCGACGCTCTCTCCTTCTTCAATCTTCAGGTCAATTCCCTTGACCGCATGTTTGTCTGCATACTGCGGCCGGATTAAATGCTTAAGCGCTCCGGACAGACCCGGTTCCTTCACGGCCTGCCTGAATACCTTGTTCAGACCGCTGACTTCAATCTGACTCATTGAGCACCCCTCTTATGTATGCCGTGAAACCTCTTCCATTATAAGGGATGCCCTTCTTCCTCCATACCACCCCGATTAGTGCAATAACCGGTCATAATTAGTTGTTCCGCTCGGTTAAGACCGTAAGACTGCCCATCAAAAAAGGCATGCCCGGCGGGCATGCCTGTCCACAGCCGCGATGGCCGTCTGAAGCCTCTGCGGTCAGCCAATTTTATAATGGCCTTTCTCGGCCTTCTCGGCCTTCTGAATACGAAGCTGGAACAGCTTGACCAGATTGACCTTGGTATGCTCCTCATGACAGTTGTCCAATTTTTTAATAATAAAGCGGTCTATGGACATGTCCGATCGCTCCCTTTTCCTTGGATTCGGGCCTTGCTTCGCCGGTCCTTCCGGGGCCCTTGTATCCCCTATATAACCGGACCTCTCCCCGCTTAAACCCGCCAATCGGCGCGCGGCAAGGGGCGCAGAACGCCATAATCCGACCCGCCCCCAATATCTGGGGGCTCGCTTTGGCAAGAGAACATTTCCATCCCTTTATCTGGGAGCCTCCGAGGACCATTTTGTCGAAAAATTTTTTTTGGAATTCCGGTTTCATGCCGGCTTGAAAATCGCTGTTGACACTAACTTTGTTATCAACTATATTATTTATAGTTAATGATTATTACTTACACATACAGAGGAGACCGTGATTATGTCGAAAGTGTTGTTTATCAAAGCCAATAACCGTCCTGCCGAGCAAGCCGTCAGCGTTAAGCTGTATGAAGAATTTCTGAACGCCTACCGCGCTTCGCATCCCGAAGACGAGATCACCGAACTGGACCTCTTCGCCGCGGAGCTTCCTTACTATGACCACTCCATTCTGACTGCGCTGTACAAGGAAGCGAACGGGCTGGAACTGACCGCCGAAGAAGCCAAGCTGGCCGCGCTGGTGGGCGGATACTTCACTCAGTTCGCCGACAGCGACAAGGTGGTATTCGGCTTCCCGCTCTGGAACATGACCGTTCCGGCCGTACTTCACACGTACATGGATTACCTGGCCCAGGCCGGCAAATCCTTCAAGTACACCGAGAATGGTCCGGTGGGCCTGCTGACCGGCAAGAAGGCCGTGCTGCTGAACGCGCGGGGCGGCGTCTATTCCGAAGGACCGGCTGCCGCAGCCGAAATGGCCGTCAACTACGTACGGGGCAACCTGAAGCTGTTCGGCTTCACGGACATCCACGAGATCATCATCGAAGGCCACAACCAGATGCCGCAGCAGGCTGCCGAGATTATCGGCAAAGGGCTGGAGAACGCAAGAGAAGCCGCTCTGACATTCTAAATTTCATCTGCTGCAACGTTAAAAGCCGGGTCAGGAACTCCTGATCCGGCTTTCTTTATAATTCCATGGTTCGAATTGATCTTAATTTTCTTCCCAATCTCTGCGCCACGATTGCCGCCCGGCGTTCCGGCTGCCGCTCTTGACCGGAGCCGCGCCGGCCTTGCGCTTGTTCTTCTGCTCCTTGGCGCTCTGATAGAGCAGCTCGCGCTGGGTTTTGTGGAAATTCAGCAGCCGTTTCTCTTCCAGTCTGCCGTCTGCCGCCGCTTCCAGTACGGCGCATCCCTCTTCCCGCTCATGCCGGCAGTCGGCATAGCGGCAGCTTGCGGCCAGCAGACCGATATCGGCAAAAGCCTGCTCCAGACCGCCTTCGTCGTCCCGAAGCTGAAGCTCCCGCATTCCGGGCGTATCGACCAGGACAGCGCCCGAGGGCAGAACAAACAGCTCACGGTGCGTTGTCGTATGACGCCCCCGGCTGTCATCTTCTCTGACCTCCTGGGTCCGCTGCAGCTCCCGGCCGCAGAGCCAATTGACCACCGTCGATTTGCCGCAGCCGGAAGACCCGGTCAGGGCTACGGTCCGGCCTGGGCCCAGATAGGACTCCAGCTGTTCCCGCCCGTCGTCCCTCAAAGCGCTTACCGCATGAACGGGAACGCCGGGCGCTGCCGATTCCATCTCGCCGATGCGCCGCTCACGGTCTTCGCACAAGTCGGCTTTGGTCAGCAGAATCACCGGCATTGCCCCGCTGTTCCAGGCCATAATCAGATAACGCTCCATCCGGCGGACATTGAAATCATCGTTCAAGGCGGCTACCAGAAACAGCGTATCGACATTGGCTGCAATCAGTTGTCCCTGCGACACCACCGTTCCGGCTGCCTGGCGCAGGATCGCGCTGTTTCTCGGAAGCGCCCCTTCGATCTGGAGCAGCCGGCTGCCGGCGGGCCGCCGGACGGCCACCCAGTCGCCGATGCCGGGATAGTCTCCGCCTGCCTCCAGGCGGTGGCGGTATTTGCCGGAGAGGCTGCCCCGGTATTCTCCGCCCTCCGCCGCCAGTTCAAATTCGCTGCCGAAGTCTCCGATAATCCGTGCGGGCTCCAGCTCTTCGGGCCAGCGTCCTTCCTGCCAGCGCCGATGCCATTCTTCATTCCATCCATAAGTCGTCATGTTCATTGTTAAAGGATTCCTCCAAGAGTTTAGGTTGGGTCTTGCAACCGCGTTCTCCCGGATTACAGGCCTGCCTGCGCTGCAAAAAGCCCGCCGGAACATCCAGAGTTCCGGCGGGCAGGGTCCTGCATATTAGAGACGGGCTTGGCAACGCCGCCCGTCAAAAGGCACAGCAAAGATGGCGTACCTGCAAAAAAGCCGCCGGAACCCCAACGGTTCCGGCGGCGCTGTAATTGACGCCAAAGATACAGGCTGCCAAAGTTCAGCAGCGGCACTTCAACAATCGCACGGCATTAAGACCGGCGAAAGCCTGCTTCCGGGGGACGCGTATAGGGATCGCTATTCAGTTGACGGGTCTGTACGCAATAAGCCATCATAATACATCGTCTCCTTCCGGTTAATCTGAAGCCATCATAACGGGTCGCGGGAGGAATTGTCAACTCTTCAATTTTGGCATCAGCCAGGCGCCGACGGCTTCCGGCAGCTCCGCCAATCGATTGATCACAGCGAACGGACGCGCCGTCAGGCGCTCGTCCCAGCCGTGGCGGCGCCTCAGCCAGACAGCCGGGATACCGGCCTCCCACGCGCCCTGAATGTCATTGACGGGATGGTCGCCTACGAACAGCGTCCTGTCCGCCTCCACGCCGAGCTTGCGCAGCGCGAAGCTGTAGATTCCGGGATCGGGCTTCGCAATCCCCGCTTCTTCCGAAATGACAATGGCGTCGAAGTAGCGCCGAAGGCCAAGCCGGTCGATTTTACCGTTCTGAAGCGCCGTCTTGCCGTTGGTTACCAGCCCCAGCCGAAGCCCACGGTTCCTGCAATCCTCCAGCACCTTCTCCGCCTTCTCCATCACGGCAAAATGCCCGGTATACGTCCGGTCGTAATAGGCGCGGATTTCTTCGGGGCTGAGCGGCCGGCTCCACGGCAATTCCCGGCTCAGCTCGGCAAAATAACCGTCCTTGTCCCGGTACCCGTCCGCGTCGCGGACAATCATGTCCTCGGCGGCCGCTTCCCGCTCCGCCTCGTCCAGATGAGCCATGAACTCGCCTGTCATCGCCGTGCAGAAGCTGCGGAACGTCGCGTCCCGGTCCATCAGCGTATTGTCCAGATCAAACAGAATCCCTCTCGCGTCTCTCTCTCCACCGTTCACTGCATCCATTCCTTTCGTCTCTCGCTTGCCACAGCGTCCATTGTACCGCGTACAGCAGATCAAGGGCAAAAAGAAAAGCACCTTGCGGTGCCAGAAGAAGCAGAGAACGGCAGTATCGGCAATCCCCTTATTTGAAATACTCTTCGCGGTGCGTCAGCATCATTTCCTCGTCTGTAATATACAGCGGAAACGGCGGCATTTCCTTGAGATACCGTCCGCTGGCCAGCAGCCGGTAATGAACCTGGGGCAGCCTGACGTCTTCCATAAGCGGAAGCTTGCCCGTGTCGCTGAGGTAGCAGTCGACGGCGGATTGAACCATATCCAGATAATACGGAATCAGCCGGTCGTCCTCGGAGAAAATTTCGAACGTCTCTCTCGACATATAAAATTTCTGTTCCGTGGTTCCCCCGAGATAGCGGGTCAGCCGGTTCAGATCCAGACTCTTGTCCTCTCGCAGCAGCACGGTACGGTTAATGGAGGCGGGCATATCCTTCTCGAACTGCCGGACAGCCTGCTTGACATCCGGCAGAGTGACGGTGATTTGGCGGGGAGCGTCTTCGGTTTTGCGATTTCTTTTGAAAATCACCATGTTCGTCTCCTTCCCACATAACGTAATAGAATACGCTTACAATTACATTTTATGCGAGATTGCCGAATATTAATAGCTAAAACTCCGTTTTCACTTTTTTGTTGAAACTTTGTGATGTTTATTTGACATTCTCCCAATGCGTCCATATTTCAGGCGGATTAAGGGTATACTTCCCGTCTTCACGGTACATGAACTGGTGCATAATAAACTCCCGCCGGATCGTGGCATAATCTTCATGATAAGTCTTGATAAATTCATTGATTTCCTTCTCGGTATATACCACATCCGGCTTAAGCTGTTCGACCATGTGCTCCAGCACGATCAGCTTCTTCTTGTACTGAACCGGAAGCTGCCGAAGCTTGCCGTCCTTCGAGTAGAAATTGGACAGCACCGTCTCTTTCTGCGACCTTGCTCCGCTCTTCTCCTGCATTTGCTGTACCCCCTTGTTCAAAATGAATTGCAGCGACGCGTCTGCGCCGTACCGGATAAATTCCTCATTGAGCTGAAAATAAACCGTATTCTTGTCTCTCCGCTCCTTGATAAGCGCGGCCGAACGCAGCTTGGACGCATGATGCGTCACGGTAGGCTGCGACAAGTTCAGCTTCTCGGCCAGCGTCTGGCCGTTCAGCTCGCCTCCTGCAAGCAGCAGGAGCATCTTCAGCCGGGTCGGATCGGCCAGTGCTTTGTGATATTGGACAATGGCTGCAAGCTGCATCCCGAATCACTCTCTTCTCGATCAATAGTATAGATATATATCTAATTATATATTTGTCTAATCAGATTAGCAACCCAGATCTATCCGATTGGATAAATTCCTGCTTTTGCTGTAGGATTTGAGTTATCCGCATGCCGTTGCGCATGCTCCATTACCCTACTCGATACGGAGGTAGTTCAAGGAATATGATTGACGTCATCATCATCGGCGCCGGGCCCTGCGGCCTGTCCGCCGCCATCGAAGCCGGGCGCCAAGGGCTTACCGCGCTGATTGTGGAGAAGCACTTTATTGTCCACTCCATTTACCTGTATCCGAACGGCATGCAGTTCTTCAGCACCGCCGAGCTGCTTGAGATCGGCGATGTTCCCTTTACCTCGCAGAACGACAAACCTTACCGCCAGGAAGCGCTGGTCTACTACCGGCGGGCCGCCGAGCGCTACGGCCTCCGGATTGCCGCCTATGAAGAAGCCGTCTCGGTGCAGCGCCGCGCCGACGGGAGCTTCGAAGTTCATACCGTGAATAACCGCGGCCAGCGGCAGGTGCGGGAGGCCGCCCATGTCGTCATTGCCACCGGCTATTTTGACCAGCCGAACTGGATTGGAATCCCGGGGGAAGAGCTCCCGAAGGTCACCCATTATTTCAGTGAAGCCCATCCTTACACCGGCATGCGCGTAGCCGTCATCGGCGGCAGCAACTCGGCCGTCGACGCCGCTCTGGAGCTGATGCGGGTCGGTGCCCAGGTGGATATGATCTACCGCGGCGACAGCGTCTCGGACAATATCAAGCCTTGGGTCCGCCCCATCTTCGAAAGTATGGTCGAGAAGGGCAAAATCACCCTGCATCTCCGTTCCCGGGTTACCGAAATTACGGCCGACACCGTAACCGTAACTCCGAATGACGGCGGGGAGGGCTTGAAGATCGAGAACGATTTTGTACTGGCCATGACCGGCTTCCGTCCGAACCGCGAGCTGCTGTCTTCGGCCGGCGTGGACATGGACGACAATATGGATAAGCCGGTGTTCAATCCGTCCTCGATGGAGAGCAATGTGCCGGGTCTGTATATTGCCGGGGTCATCGCATCCGGACGCAACGCCAATGAGGTCTTCATTGAGACCGGGCGGGGCCACGGCAAGCTCATCGCTGCGCATATCGCGGCGAAGTCTCTGTAGGAGCAGCGCCATGGACATGACCTCTCTGCTGCTGCTGGCACTGGCGGCTCTGGGCATTGTCAGCAGCAATTCGGCGATTACGATCTCTATGCTGGTTCTGCTGCTGGTTCGGGTGGCCGGGCTGCACCAGGCTTTTCCTTGGCTCGAAAAATACGGGCTGACGGCAGGCATCATCATCCTGACCATCGGTGTCATGACCCCGCTGGCGAGCGGGCGCATTACGCCCGGCACTGCGCTGCAATCCTTCCTGCACTGGAAGTCGCTGCTCGCGGTCGGCGTCGGCATGCTCGTCGCCTGGCTCGGAGGCCGCGGCGCTTCACTGCTGGGAAGCCAGCCCACCGTCGTCGCGGGGCTGCTGATCGGCACTGTGCTCGGGGTGGCGCTCTTCAAGGGCGTTCCCGTCGGCCCGCTGATTGCCGCCGGCATCCTGTCGCTTCTGATCGGACGGATGTAGGCGACCGCTCCGGTTGACTTTTGCCGGTGACAGTGTTTTGATAATTCTAGGCTATATCCCGCGTTAAACGCAGTCCCGACAGCCCCAGGAGGATAATGATGTCCAGACAATTTGTGACGGAAGCCGTCATGATGGCCATATACGGTCAACTGCTCGTCCCCGCGGAACCGGTGGAATATCTCGTTCCCTACACCACGGTGCTGGAGCTCTACGAGCTGAAAGACAGCAGCGAGCCGCTGATGAACCACCCCGAAGACGAGCGGCATGTGAAGGAGAAGATCGCCGAGCTGATCTCCTACTTCGAGGAACCGCTGAACCAGAAGAAGCTGCGGCGGTGCCTGAATATGCCCTGGTCGAAGAGTCCTTCGATTCTCGTCGGGGAGAGAGCCCGGATTACCGTGGTCAACGGCGTTGACAATGCCGCTTACGGCGAGCTGTTCGATCCGATCGAGACCGAGCTGCTGCTGGCTTCCCAGCGTGAGAATGCGCCGATCCTGACCGATCAGCTCGAGCTGATTCAGCGGATTATAGAAGGCGGAGTTCCGGTGCAGGTCTATGATATCGACGATTTCGAGTATGCCATGGAAGAAGAACCATTTCGTTCGCACTGACGGATGAACGGTCCTTGCTTACGCAGCAAAGCCCCGGCCTGAAGAGGCCGGGGCTTTGCTGTTGCTGCAGGAACGTCCGTCTATTCTGACGCCGGAACCGGCGGCATTTAAGCTTGTTCCCTGGCAGAAGCCGGTTCGTAGACATAATCAATGTCGTCTTCCGCCTTGTCATAGACGATGCTCAAGTTGTAGCCGTCCATATACCACAGATCCTGCTCCTCCAGGTAGAAGAAGACGCCTTCGCGCGTCTCCTGCATCCCCGGGCGGACGGCCGGCTGGGCGGCGATGCCGAGCGAGAAGCCGGGATGCAGTCCGCCGCCCGAGCTGTAGCGAGGGAACAGGCGGAGCTGGGCTCCCTCCTGGAGGGACAGCTCTCTTTTGAACCAGGAAGCGGCTTCCGAACTAACCGTGATGCTCATCATAGCTCATCTCCTTATCCTCTTCATCATAGCTTAAAATCCCCTGTTTCCAAACCGTCTTCCGGTCAATACTTAAAATTTTTCGCATTTTGTTCAAAATTACGTTTGACAATTTCTCGGGCCGGATGATAAAGTGTAGACGTAGCGATTCAACTTCTAGTAATTACCAATTTCTTAGAAAGGGTGATCTCGGTGTTTAAACATAGACTTTATTCCATTTCGTTCCAAGCCATTCTCCGTCCCCAACCGAATACCGAAGCGTCCCCTTTTGTGAAGAAGTCTTCCTGAGCGCACGGCGTCCGCCGCCCTGCATCTAGAGGAAGAATCGTTCATAATGAGTGCGGTGCGCTTGGCACCGTTCACATGATGCGTTTGCTTCCTACAGGCATATCATCCGTTAACGGATGGTATGCCTTTTTTGGTTGAATGGCGGAGCCCAAGAAGGAATCTTCCTCCACGCTGCTCCGGTCGCTACCCGATTGACACAAGCTTTCAACGAAAGGATGAAATACGGATGATATTCTCTGTACTCCGCAATCTCGGCTGGTTCTTCCGCCGCGAGAAGAAACGGTACATCATCGGCCTCTTCATGCTGATCCTCGTCGGCATCCTTGAGCTGCTGCCTCCACGGCTGCTCGGGAACGCCATCGACCGGATCGTCCGGGGCTCGATCACGTCCGGCGCCCTGACCGCCTACATCGCGGGCATTGTCGGCCTGCTGGCTGTCATTTACGGCATTACGTACATATGGATGCACAGCCTGTTCGGCGGCTCCAATCTGGTAGAGCGTCTCCTTCGCTCCCGGTTCATGAATCATCTGATGACCCTGACCCCCTCGTTCTTCGAGCGCAACCGGACCGGTGATCTGATGGCCCGCGCCACCAACGATATCCGCGCCGTGTCCGTAACGGTCGGCTTCGGGATGCTGACCCTGGTCGATTCGACTATCTACTTCTCTGTCGTGCTGCTGGCCATGGGCGTGCTGATCAGCTGGAAGCTGACGCTCGCCGCCGTACTTCCGCTTCCGCTGATTGCCTTGGCGATGGTGGTCTACGGCAAAGCGATCCACAAACGCTACACCCTGGCCCAGGACGCCTTCGGCGATATGAACGACCAGGTGCTGGAATCGGTCTCGGGTATCCGCGTCATCCGCGCCTATGTCCAGGAACGCCTGGATGAGAAGCGGTTCGGCGACATCACCGACGACGTCTACCGCAAGAACATGGCCGTTGCCCGAATCGACGCCTTCTTCGAGCCGACGATCCGGTTCTGCGTCGGTCTCAGCTACATCATCGGCCTGACTTACGGCATGTACCTCGTCTTTCACAGTGAAATTACGCTAGGCGACCTCGTCTCGTTCAATATGTATCTCGGAATGATCGTCTGGCCGATGTTCGCCATCGGCGAGCTGATTAACCTCATGCAGCGGGGCGGCGCTTCGCTCGACCGGATCGACGAGGTGCTTCACACCCGGCCGGATGTTCAGGACCCGGAAGACACCGTGGAGGTCTCCTCACCGGAGACCATCGAATTCAAGGACGCCACCTTCCGCTATCCGACCTCCGCGCAGGACAATCTGCGGGAAATCGACCTTACGCTCCGCCGAGGCGAAACGCTCGGCGTTGTGGGACGGACCGGCAGCGGCAAATCCACGCTGCTCAAGCAGCTTCTGCATGAATATCCGACCGGCAGCGGCACCATAGCCGTCTCGGGGGTTCCGATTAACCGCATCCCGCTCGACCGGCTGCACAGCTGGATCGGCTATGTGCCCCAGGAGCAGATTCTCTTCTCGAAGACCGTCCGCGAGAATATTCAATTCGGCAAGCCCGGCGCTTCCGACGATACCATCATGGAAGCGATCGCCACTGCGGCCTTCGACCAGGATCTCGGCACGCTGGAGCGCGGCCTGGATACGCTCGTGGGCGAACGGGGCGTCTCGCTCTCGGGCGGACAGAAGCAGCGCGTTTCGCTCTCCCGCGCTTTTATCGCCGAGCCGGACATTCTGATTCTGGACGACGCGCTCTCCGCCGTTGACGCCCGCACGGAAGCCCGGATTGTAGACAACATCCGCGAACACCGCCAGGGCAAGACCACTCTGATCGCGACTCACCGGCTGTCCGCCATCGAGCATGCCGACCAGATCGTGGTTCTCGAGGACGGCGCCATTATCGAGCGTGGTACGCACGAAGAGCTGCTGAAGCAGAACGGCTGGTACCGGGAGCAGTACGACCGGCAGCAGCTGGAGAATAATCTGAACAACTAGGCCGAAGCTAGTAAAACTAGGTTTATGCTTCCGATGCAGTTTTACCGAAGAAAACCCGATGAAGCGGAAGCTAGTAAAACTAGGTTTATGCTTCCGATGCAGTTTTACCGAAGATATTCGATGAAGCGGAAGCTAGTAAAACTTTTAGGAGGTTTTTCCTCATGAAATCCAATACAGGCAGGCGCTTGTTCCAATACGCGCTGCATGCCAAGAAGACATTCATCGCAGCTCTGCTGCTGCTCTCCATCGGGGTAGCGGCCGAGCTGGCCGGGCCTTTTATCGCCAAATCAATGATCGACAACCATATGCTGGCCATCGAGAAGCCTTACTTTGTCTCGGAATCCTCTCATCAGGCTGCGGAATACCGGGGCGCTTATTACAAGCGCGGCGACCGGTTCGAGCCGGGGGAAGCCAGAGGCCGGGAGGTCCGGCTGCTCCAGATCGGCCGGAGCTTCTATTTCATTGGCGAGGCGGTACCCCGGACGGAAGGCGAACGCAGCTTCCGGGACGGGACCCTGACCATCGCCCGGGACGGACAGTCCGTCAGCTATCCGGCGGCGAAGCTGTCGGCGGGCGAACTGTTCGCTTTTTACAAACCGGAGTTCCCCGGCATCTACCGGCTGGTCGGCCTATACGGCATTCTGCTGCTGGTCTCGATTATCGCGGAGTTCGGCAAGACGTACTGGCTTCAATCCTCGGCCAATCAGGTCGTCCGGAAGCTGCGGACCGATGTATACGCCCATATTCAGCGGCTGCCGGTTCACTTCTTCGATAATCTGCCGGCAGGCAAGGTCGTCTCCCGGGTCACCAACGACACCGAGGCGGTCAAGGATCTGTTCATCGCCGTGCTCTCGAATTTCTGTACCGGCATCATCAACATCACCGGCGTATACATCGCGCTCTTCCTGCTCGATTACCGGCTCGGTCTGGTCAGCCTGTTCATTCTGCCGGTCATCGTGCTCTGGATCGTGCTCTACCGCAAGGTGGCGACCAAGTACAATACGGTCATCCGCTCCCGTCTGAGCGAGATCAACGCCATAATTAATGAATCCATCCAGGGCATGTCGATCATCCGGATCTTCCGCCGCCAGAAAGAGCGGCTGGAGGAGTTCGAGACGCTGAACGACGATTACCTGAAATACCAGAACAAAATGCTGAACTTGAACTCCTTCACCTCCCACAATCTGGTCGGGGTGCTCCGGAATTTCGCTTTTGTGATGGTGCTGTGGTATTTCGGCTTCGGCAGCCTGACGGGTTCCACCGCCATTTCGCTGGGCGTGCTCTACGCCTTCGTCGATGTGCTGGGCCGGATGTTCCAGCCGATCACCGGCATGGTCAACCAGCTGGCCAACCTGGATTCCTCGATGGTATCCGCCGGACGCGTCTTCAAGCTGATGGACGAAGAAGGCGAGCCGATTACGGACGGATCGATGCCGCGCTACAAGGGCCATGTGGAATTCAAGAACGTCTCGTTCGCCTACAAGGAAGGGCATGAGGTGCTCAAGAATATCTCCTTCCGGGCGGCGCAGGGCGAGACGGTGGCGCTCGTCGGACATACCGGTTCGGGCAAAAGCTCGATCATCAACCTGCTGTTCCGGTTCTATGATCCGCAGAAAGGCTCCATCACGATCGACGGCAAGGAGACCGTATCCATTCCGAAGCAGTGGCTTCGCAGCCATATGGGCATCGTGCTGCAGGATCCGTATCTGTTCACGGGCACGATTGCGTCCAACGTCAGTCTCGGCGACGAGCGGATTACGCGGGAACGCGCCGAGCGCGCGCTTCGCGAGGTAGGCGCCGACCGGCTGCTGGCGCATCTGCCCCAGGGCTTCGATGAACCGGTCGTGGAGAAGGGCAGCACGCTGTCCGCCGGACAGCGCCAGCTCATTTCATTCGCCCGGGCGCTCGCCTTCGATCCGGCGATTCTGATTCTCGACGAGGCGACCTCCAACATCGATACCGAGACCGAGAGTCTTATTCAGGAAGCGCTGGAGGTGCTGAAGAAGGGCCGGACGACGTTCATCATCGCCCACCGCCTGTCCACCATTCGAAGCGCCGATCAGATTCTGGTGCTGCATCACGGCGAGATTGTCGAACGGGGCAGCCACGAGGAGCTGATGGCAAAAGAGGGCCGGTACTACCGGATGTACCAGCTTCAGTCGGGCAATGCAGGCGGTGCGGCCGCACCTTCCCCTGCGCCGGTGCTTTCTCCGCTTCCGGGCAAATAGACGCTTCTGCGGCTACTGCAACGAACAACGCCTCCGGGCTTCCCTGATCGGGAGCCCGGAGGCGTTGTTCGTGTGCGGCGGCGTTGCTCTCGCCTGAATGCCGGGGGCCGCCCGGCTTCCTGACTTCTCCTTCTGCCAGGGGTCAGTTCCGCTTGGATTCGGGCGAATTCTCCGCAGCCGTGACGGCGGCGGAAGCGGCCATCGGCTTATAGAGCCCTTCGATATCCTGGGCGTTCTCCCGGTTCAGCCCGGCATACATCTCGTCACAGTATCCCTGGAGCTTCACCTCCAGCCGCCGGGCCTTGTTCTTGAACCGCTTCAGCTCGCGGATCATCCGGGTCCGGCCGGCCGGGGTGAAGGTATCCTGAATCCGTTCTTTGAAATAGTCGTGTACGATATAATTGCGCTGCTTCCATACCTCCTGAAGCTGTCGCGTCTCTTCCTCGGAGAAAGGGAAGTAGTGAGACAGCTCCCGGATCAGCTGACCCAGCGAATTGCTCAGCTTGCGCTGGTACAGATCGGTCAGCTCTTCCTCGGACAGTGTCTTTCCCTGCGACAGCTTGGTCAGCAGCAGGAGGTTGGTCAGCTGCTGTTCCAGCGCTTGGCCGTAGAAGACGGCGAGGCCAAAATAGGCGAACAGCTCTCTGGAATGTTCGCTTTCCGGCAGTTGGCTTCCCTTCATTGTCCCTCCCGTTACGTCTGCGTATTCCCTGTTACCCGGGCCGGTTCATGATAAAAGCCAGCCTCCGCCGGACCTGCAAGCGGAAACTGGCTCCGAACAATATTGTTTATTGTACCAGCCTGCCCTTCGTTTAGGCAAGCACGGTCACGAGGCTGCTGACTTCGCGGCACAGCTCGGCGCAGCGGCGGCAGGACTCAATGCAGTCCAGACAGTGCGTCTGCTCATGGCGCGAGCATTCCTCGGCGGTTGCTTCGCAGATATCGGCGCACAGCCGGCAAATATCGGCGACAAAAGGACTCTGGCGCGTCATCGCTTCCATGGCGAAGCCGCATATATCGGCACACTCGCGTTCAAGCAGCACACAGTCGCGAAGCCGGGCGAGCTCATACTCCTTCAGGTTGGAGACATAGCTGTAGTTGCAGGCTTCCATGCATTTCAGACAAGCGTCAATGCAATCCTGGTATAGAATTCGGGTCATCGCCTTGTACCTCCGGGTCGTATGAATTAGGTTATGCCTTCTATATAACCGCAAGCCCCAAGCTCCGAACCAGAATGCCCATAGGCGGTACTCGACCATGGCCTGCCGCCGTCCTGCCGGGCCTGCTCTTCAGGGACTCCCTAGAGAGTGCGGCGCACTCTGTCCGGGCGTCCGGCCGTCCGGCGCTCCAGCTTCAGCAGCTTGCTGCGAAGCTCCGAGGACGAGAAATGCTCCCCGATGAAGACGGCCACGTCGGGCAGATCGCCCTGAGGGGTGATTTTCATAAAATCGGCTTCCCGGTAAGCATACTGGAACAGGAACCGGCTGGACGTATCGCTGAAGCTCACCACGCCCTTCGCCCGGTACACATCGCTGGGCAGATCCCGGATCAGAGCTTCAAATTCCTCACTGTTCACCGGAAAAGTAAAGTAATGGGTGTAGGCCATCACATGGTCATGGGTCCGGTGGGTTCCCGGCGCTCCGGCTCCTTCCTCCCCGGTGCCGGCGCTGCCCTGCGCCTCATCGCCCGCATCCCCGGGTTCCGCCTCCGCTTCCCATCCGGCGTGGATGTCCGCCTGCTCCATCCGTTCGAGCAGCTCGGCGGGGTCCACGGCACAGTTCACCGCCGGAAGGAGATCGGCGTACGCGTTCCAGCGGCGTAGCACATCGGCGACCTCTGCCTCCTCCTCCGCGCTGACGCGGTCGGTCTTGTTCAGAATCAGCACGGACGCAGAGCGAATCTGCTCCTGCATGAGCCGGTAGGTGGAACCCTTCTGGGTGCGGTGCAGCTCCAGCAGATGGGCGGCGTCGGCCACGGTGATCAGCCCCTTCAGCTCCAGCCGCTGATAGAGCGAAGTCTCGGTGACGCTGTCGATAATCTCGATCGGGTTGGCCGCTCCCGTCGCTTCGATAATAACCAGATCCGGCGATTCCCGCTTGATGAGCGTAGCCAGCTCGGTGCTGAGATCGCCGCGGATCGTGCAGCAGATGCACCCGCCCAGCAGCTCCGCCATCGGCACGGTCTGCTCCACGAGCAGTCCGTCCAGATTGACTTCTCCCAGTTCGTTCATAATGACCGCCGGACGAAGGCCCTGACTCTTCCAGTGGGCCAGCAGGCGCTGGAGCAGCGTCGTTTTGCCGCTTCCCAGAAATCCCGACAAAATATAGACCGGCAGCGGCTTGGATGCTTCCATCCGTTCGCCGGCATCGTACCCGGTTCCGATAACAACCTCATTATTCATCTTCGATAGCTCCCTTGCCCCGTTGTTGTCATCTGCGAGTGTACTATAAACCGGCGGGGAAGCACAACCTTGCGGGAGCCTCCGGTCTATCCTATGATGGAAGGACAAGGAGGGATTGCCATGAAGGATTCTGCCCAGGAACACCGAAGCCAGGCGCCGGGCTCCGTTGCCTGCTGCGTCATCACCGTATCGGACACCCGCACACCGGAGACGGACAAGAGCGGTACGCTCATCCGCGATCTCCTGCAGGAGAACGGGCACCGATTAGAGAGCTACACGATAGTCAAGGACGATTACGATCTGATCCGGGAGACGATCTATTCCGCTTCCACCCGCGCCGGCGTCGAAGCGATTCTGCTGACCGGGGGAACGGGCATTTCGCCCCGGGATTCCACTTATGAAGCCGTCACTTCCCTGATGGACAAAAATCTCCCGGGATTCGGCGAGCTCTTCCGTCTGCTCAGCTTCCAGGAAGACGTCGGACCTGCGGCCATGCTGAGCCGCGCCATTGCCGGCACCATCGGCAGCAAAGCCGTCTTCTCCATGCCGGGATCGGCCGCAGCCGTCCGGCTGGCGATGAACCGGCTCATTCTTCCCGAGCTCGGCCATGTCATGCGCGAGATATACAAGAAGGAGAGCTGACTTCTTCTGCCGCCCCCGGTACGGGGCTGTTCAACCTGTCTGCGACAACATCGGGATCTGTTGGTACGCTTCGCTTGCCGCGCTGGTTGCCGGCTGTCTCGCGATGGCCGCGCTAACCGCGCCCTTCTGCTCTCGGCCGCCGAGCGGCACGCGCGCAGCAAGGGCAGCTGGAACCTGTTCTGACGGGGCGCAGCCAAGCAACAACAGAAAGGGCTCCCGGACGACTTGTCTAAGCCATCGGGAGCCTTTTCGGTTGTCAGAAATTTCTTAATCGGGAGGGAACCCTCCGGGCTCCCCCTGTCTTTTTTACAGATCGGGATGCTCGTGCTTCGCCTTCAGGCGCACCCAGCGCCGCTCTACTTCTTCTTCGAAGCTGCGGAGTGCTTCGGCATTCTCTTCCTTGAGCAGATGCTTCGTCTTGCCCATGCCTTTCAGCCATTCGGTTACCGGCACGCGCTTCTCCTTCTCTTCGGGATTGTACGTAATCGTCGTAATGCCCTGCTCGACTTCATACAGCGGGAAGAAGCAGGAATCGACCGCCTTGCCGACGAGCTTTGTGCCGAGCGCATCCTCGGACATCCAGTTCAGCGGGCAGGCGGACAGGATCTTCCCGTAAGCCAATCCTTCATTCTGGGCATACCACTGGGCCTTGGCCGCCTTCTTGACGAGGTCCTGCGGGAAGGCTTCGCAGCCGGTGAAGACATACGGCACATTCGTGGCCGCCATAATCTGCGGCGTGTCCTTATGCTGGGTCTTCTTCCCCTGCTGCGTCTTGCCGATGCTGGACGTCGAGGTCCGGTGGCCGATCGGCGTCGAATACGACTGCTGGGCCCCGGTATTCATATAGCCCTCATTGTCGTATTCCACAATGATCATCTTGTGGCCGCGCAGAGCGGCTCCGATGGCCGGACCCATGCCGATGTCCATGCCGCCGTCGCCGGTGACCATGACGAAGGTGAAGTCGTCCTGGAGTCCCAGATGCTCCAGCTCGCCCCGCCGTTTGCGCTCCCAGAACATTTCGACGACGCCGGACATTGTCGCAGCTCCGTTCTGAAACAGGTTATGGATGAACGTGGACTTGTGGGACGAGTAGGGATAGCCCATCGTGGTGACAAAAGCGCAGCCCGTATGATACAGGGCGACCACATCGCCCTCGATCCCCTTGAAGAACAGCTCCAGTCCGGAGAAGATGCCGCAGCCCGGGCAGGTGCCGTGTCCCGGCGACAAGCGCTTCGGCTTCGCGGTCAGACTCCGCAGCGGCGGAATCTTGACCTTGAGCTTGCCCGTATCGGGGTCCTTGTCTACCGCGATCAGGCCGCTCTTCAGCTTGTCGAACGGGAGCGGCTTCAGCGTCCGCTTCGGCTCGCTGCCCGGCAGTCCGGGATTGTGTCCGTAGTAGTCGAACGGCACTTCTATCCGGCCCGTCTCGGCGGCTTCAATGGCAAGCCGGAACAGATGATGTCCGTCTTCCGCGTAGAAGTCCTTGCCGCCGAGCCCGTAGATGCGGCTGATGACCCGGGTCGTCGTGTTGCCGTACGTGAACAGGGCGGCTTTGATTTCATTCACCATGTTGCCGCCGTAGGCTCCGTAGGAGTCGGCGCGGTCGCCGACCGTGATCGCTTTGACATGTCGGAGCGCTTCCGCAATCTGCTTCTGCGGGAACGGGCGGATCATATTCGGCGAGACGGAGCCCGCGCGGATGCCGCGGGCGCGGAGATCGTCCACCACATCCTTGATGATCTCCGAAGCAGAGTTCATCAGGAATACGGCAACCTCGGCGTCCTCCATCCGGTACTGGGACAGGATCGGATAGTGGCGGCCGGTAAGGTCGCCGAATTCCTTGGCAATCTCTTCAAACACTTCGCCGGCATTGTACATGGCAACGGACTGCTGGTATTTGTTATTGATATAATCCGGCTCGTTCATGTAGGGGCCGATCGAGACCGGATGATTGCGGTCGAGCGCATCGTCGTAGCCCGCCGGCTGCGGACCGATGAACTTATGCACATCCTCGCGGTTCGCGAAGGCTTGTACCCGGCGCTTCTGGTGCGAGGTGAAGTAGCCGTCCATCGCCACCAGCACCGGCAGGCGCACCTTCGCATGCTCGGCCAGCTTGATGGCCATAAGGTTCATGTCATAGACCGACTGCGGGTCCGGACACATCAGGATCGGCCAGCCGGTATTCAGGGCAAAATAAAGATCGGAATGATCGCCGTGAATATTCAACGGCCCCGACACGGAGCGGCAGACCAGATTCATGACCATCGGCATCCGGGTGCCGGACTGGACCGGCATTTGCTCCAGCATATAGAGATAGCCCTGGGCGCTCGTAGCATTGAATACGCGGCCCCCGGCGGCGGATGCTCCGTAGCAGATGCCCGCCGAGCTGTGCTCGCCGTCCGAAGGAACGAGCATAATGTCATGCTGTCCGCTTGCCTTCATCGTATCCAGGAATTGTGCTACCTCCGTAGACGGCGAAATCGGAAAATACCCCATGACATGATAATTGATCTGATGCGCCGCGTAGGCGGCCATCTCGTTGCCGGATTCGTACAGGAATTTCTGCTCCACGGTGGCGGAGCCCATTTCCTTCTCATAGTCAATCGCCATTCTGAACTCACCTTACCTTCCCTTAATCGGAATTCTCAAGCCTGGGGCAGAAGCTCGAAGCTGTGCCGAACCGTGCGCTCCTCCGCCAGTCCTTCCTTCTCCCGGACCCGGGACAGGGCCGAGGTCGGGCAGACTTCCACGCATTTCAGACAGCCTTTGCAATATTGGTAGTCGATCCCCTTCAAGAACATCATGGACCGGCCTTTCTTGTTCACGGTCTCCTCCCATACGAAGCACATATCGGGGCAGACGGAATCGCACTCGGCGCAGTGAATGCACGATTCGCTGTCATAGCTCGGCATCATTCCCGAACGGGAGATGCTGAGGTCCTTGAGAAAGCTCATTCCCGGATTGACCACCGTACCGCCCATCGGCTGCGTCTCATAGCCCAGGGCCGAGACGTCGGAACGGACGAACGCCGGCATGCTCACGCCGTCCGGAAGGCCGAACTGCTGAATCTTCACTTCATTGTAGCCGCGCTCGAACGTCGTCAGGGCAGCCTGCACCGCTTGCGGATATTTCTTACCGAGCGATTTCTCGATAACGCCCTTCATCGTAACCGGGTCGAGGAACGGGCAGAGACGGAAGATGGCCCCGAGCATCGCCATATTAACTTTGTTCTTCTCCTCCAGCGCGATGGCGGTGGCATCTACAACCACCAGCGTGCCGGCTGTCAGGCGCAGGGTCTCCTTCAGGACTTCCGGCGTGCGGGACGAGTTGACGAGTACGGTGCTCGAAGCATAGACTCCGCTGACGACATTGACCGTCTTGGCCAGCGCTTCATGGAAGACGGCTACAACATGCGGCCGTTCCACGGGCGACGTATCGCGGATCGGCGTATTCAGATCGCAGAACCGGATATGTGCCTTGACCGGCGAGCCCTTCTTCTCCGAACCGTAAGAGGAGAAGCTGACTCCGTTCAGGCCCGCGCCGACGACGCCGGCTTCGGCCAGCATTTTGCCGGCCAGATTGGCTCCCAGCCCTCCTATGGATTCCAGGCGGATTTCGAAGAAGCCCCGTTCATTGATTGCAGGCAACTGTACCACCGACATAACCCCTTTCAGTGTTAGCTAGAATAACATGCACTTTGACTTTTTCACGATTGTATCGTGTTTCCAGTTGTTTTAAAGTGACAAATCTTGCAGTCCGTCCGGTTCCAAAATCATATTATTTTATCGGCGCAGCAGGGTTTCTCTTATACGCAACAAGCACCCGACAGCACTGCGTAAATCCAACCAGAGATAACCTCCCACGAAATTCAGCAGAGTGAACATTTAGTGGCTGAAGCCTGCTCGGCCCACAAGAAGTCCCCTTAATTTAGCAATAAAATTAAAAATTAAGATGTTAAATTCCTCACAGTCTTCATGACAAAAATCACAAATTCATCCCGTGAACGCCAAAAAGCCTCTTACCCAACCGTACGGCCGGGAAAGAGGCTTGCTCCTTGAGAAATCCGCTTTGACAGGTGTTCTATTGTTGTTTCTATTCCTCTTCGGTATGCAGATGCTCCGCAATCAGCTCCTGCTTGCGGTTCCAGACCGTCTCGCTGAGGCTGACCCGGTAGACTTCAGGATTCAGCTTGCGCAAATACTCGGGCCAGAACAAATCAAGCTGGGAGCGGTGGTAGGCGCGGATGGCTTCCAGTGTCGGAAGTTCATAGACCTGCAGACCGTTCGTGAAGATCGGCTGAAGCATCGGCATCGCTTCGTAGCGCTCGACCTTTTTGCGCAGATACGGGTGCAGCGGGTTGAAGATCTTCAGCTTGCGGCCGGAGCGGGGCGCTTCTTCTTCCGGGAAAGCCAGATAATCCGCCAGCGCTTTGCCCTGCTCGCCGATAATCCGGTAGACCTCCTTCTTCCCGGGGGTGCTGACCTTCTCGGGATTGCTGGAGATTTTGATGGTCGGTACCATCCGGCCGTCGGCAGCTTCAATCTCCACCAGCTTGTAGACCCCGCCGAGCGAAGGCTGGTCCGACGCGGTAATCAGTTGGGTGCCCACGCCCCAGGTGTCGATCCGGGCACCCTGGGACTTCAAGTTCATAATGGTATTCTCGTCCAGATCGTTCGAGGCTACAATTCCCACGTAAGGCAGTCCCGCTTCGTCCAGCATCTTCCGGGCCTGAATCGAGAGGTAGGCCAGGTCGCCGCTGTCCAGCCGGATCCCCTTCATCCGTTTGCCCTGGGCTTCCAGCTTCTTGGCGGTCGCAATGGCGTGGGGAACGCCGCTGCGCAAGGTATCGAACGTATCAACGAGCAGCGTCACCCCGTCCGGCAGCACGCGGGCATAGGCATCGAACGCTTCCTGCTCGCTGCTGAAGCTCTGCACCCAGGAATGGGCATGCGTGCCCTTGGTCGGGATGCCGAAGAGCCGGCCGGCCAGCATATTGGAGGTCGCGTCAAAGCCGGCCACATAGGCCGCTCGGGCGCCCCAGACCGCGGCGTCAGCCTCCTGCGCCCTGCGGGTGCCGAACTCCAGCAGCGTATCGCCGGCGGCCACCTGCTTGATGCGGGCCGCCTTCGTAGCGATCAGCGTCTGGTAGTTCATGAAGTTCAGAATCGCCGTCTCCACGAGCTGGGCTTCCATGATGGAGCCTTCCACGCGCACAAGCGGTTCCTCGGGGAAGATGACCGCGCCTTCCTGCATCGAATGAATCGTGCCCTGGAAGCGGAAGCGCAGCAGCTCCTCCAGGAAGGCCGGATCGTAATTCTCTTCCTGCTCCGAGAGATAGCGGATGTCCTCTTCGGAGAAGCGGAGCGTGGAGATATAGCGGACAATCCGCTCCAGACCGGCGAATACGGCGAATCCGTTGCCGAAGGGCAGCTTGCGGAAATAGGCCTCGAACACGGCCCGGCGCTTATGGGTGCCGTTCACCCAATGGGCGTACATCATGTTGATCTGATATTTGTCGGTGTGAAGTGCCAGTTCCTGATTCAATTCGTCATCTCCCGTCTCTCGCCCTTGCTGACAACCTCGGCTCCCAGACTTCCGGCAAAATGGCCCAGAGCCCAGTCATGGCCCTGCGGATTGAAGCTCGCGACCGCGTCCTTGTGGACGACGATGGCGTAGCCCCGGTTGTACGCATCCACGGCGGTATGCAGCACGCAAATGTCGGTGCACACCCCGATCAGATGCAGCTCCGTGATGCCCCGGGCCCGCAGGCGCAGATCCAGATCGGTACCGCAGAAGGCGCTGTAGCGCGTTTTGTCCATCCAGTGAATCTGGTCCTGATGCGCCTCGTAGACGGCCTTCAGCTTGCCGTAGAGCTCGCGTCCGGCCGTATCTCTCAGATTGTGCGGCGGAAAGAGCGCGCTCTCGGGATGGTAGGGATCATTCGGTTCATGCAGATCGACCGCCATGACCACCTCGTCGCCGGCATCGGCGAATTCGCGGGTGAGCTCGCAGATCCGGTCCTCGATGTCGATGCCCGGCTGCCCCACCGGCAGACTTCCGTCCACAAAATCCTTCGTATAGTCAATGACAATCAGCGCTCTCACAGATCCGCACTCCTTCGTTGGCGTTATTCGTCCCGGCCGTCTTGGCTTTACGTATAAATGGACAGCAGCGGAACGTGGTCGGTGAACATATAGAGCTGGGCGGGACGCTGCGAATACTGATTGGAGCTCAGCGGCCGCCCCTCTTCATCCCTGACTTCCTGTAATATACCCTGCCGGCTGCGGGTTGACGTAATTTTGCGGATAAAATTAGGCTCCTTGAATTCCGGCACCACGGTCTGAATGACCTGATACAGCTCGCTCAGCGTGAAATGCGGCGGAAGGAACTGCCGGGCAATCGTCGTCTGAAGCATCTGCTGCTGAATCCGGTGATAGGCATCGGTAATAATCTCCCGGTGGTCAAAAGCAAGCTCCAGCTCCTCCAGCGCTTCCTGCAGCGTGAACAGTCCGACCTCGCCGGCGTCGTCCGACGCCTGCCGCTGTTCCAGCATCCATTCTTCTACCAGGGCAAAAAAAGCATGGCTGATGATCCAGCCCCGGGGGTCCCGTCCGGGCGTGCTGTATACGCCCAAATATTCCAGATGGCCGCCGTCGACGCCCGTCTCTTCCTTGAGCTCGCGCTTGGCCGCGTCATAGATGGATTCATCCTCCTGGCAAAAGCCGCCGGGCAGCGCCCACATGCCGGCGCAGGGCCACTTCTTGCGTCTGATCAGCATGACCTTCAGCTCGCGGAGCGGCAGCGTCTTCGTCACGGTCTTGCGCTCGCGCTTGGTGAGCGTGAACATCACGATGTCGGCCGGCACGCCGTCGGGCGTGCGGTATTTGCTCGCATTGTATCGAATTTCCGCGTTCTCGTTCAATAGTCTTCATCCTTTGCCGTCCTGGTGGTTGTTTCGCACCTATTAATGTAACAGACCTTTTCCGGCAAAAGCAATATAGGGGGCGCCAGATCGAACATTATCAAAAGTTGTCGCATCCGGTTGTTCCAATCTACGCCAAAGGCCGCCCACCGGGCGGCCTCCTTGTTCATCTGTCGTCATCTTATCTGTATCTGCTTCGGTTCATCAGTCCCCGCAGCTCGGCGGGGGCGCTTCCGCGCCGGTCTCGACATGGATCTTCTCCGATACGGTATCCTTGATGGCCAGGATGACGAGCTGAAGCAGATCATTGATCTCGCTCTGGCTCTGCTGAAACTCATTGACGAGCGGGATGCTGTCGATCTCGGCCTGAAGCTCGGCGATCTCCCCTTCAATCCGGGCGGCCATTTCCCGGTTGCCGAAGCTTTCAAAAGCTACAATTTCCTTCTGCTTCTTCTTGATGGTGCTGATGAGTCCCTGCACCCGTTCATGGTCGCGGATTTTGGCCTCGGCCTGCCGGAAATGCCGAACTTCCTCGCTGGTTGAGATCAGGGATGCCAGTTCTTTGGCTTTGCCCATAATCCGGTTGCGCTCCACCGTGTCTCCGGCAGCCGTGCTCTGTCCGGTTCTTCCGTCCTTCTCTTCAGTCACTTGTCTTCATTCCTTCCACCGGGATCAGTTGGCGGCCAGCACTTCGGCCGGGATCGCCTCTCCCTTGATGTACCAGGTCTTGGTGTCGGTAATCTTCACATGGACGAAGCTGCCGATCCATTCCGCCGGGCCTTCAAAATGCACCAGCTTGTTCGTCCGCGTCCGGCCGGACAGCATATGGGCATTGTTCTTGCTTTCTCCTTCGACCAGCACTTCCAGCGTCCGGCCGAGCAGCGCATCGCTTGCGGCCCGGGATTGTTCGGCAAGCAGGGCGTTCAGCCGCTGCAGCCGTTCATTTTTGACTTCTGCCGGAACATTGTCTTCCATGGCCGCCGCCGGGGTACCCTCCCGGGGAGAATATATAAAGGTATAGGCCATATCGTAGCCGACTTCCCGGACCAGCGACATCGTCTCCTCGAACTGCTCGTCCGTTTCTCCCGGAAAGCCGACAATAATGTCGGTGCTCAGCGAGAGATTCGGCACGGCCGCCTTCAGCTTGCCGACCAGCTCCAGGTAAGTCTCCCGCGAATACTTGCGGCTCATGCGCTTCAGTATGGCGTTGCTGCCCGACTGCACCGGAAGATGGATGCTCTCCATCAGATTGCCCCCTTTGCCCAGCGCCGCAACCAATTTATCGTCGAAATCGCGGGGGTGGGAGGTCATGAACCGGATGCGCGGGATGCCGATGCCCCGCAGGTCTTCCATCAGGTCGCCGAACGTATAGTCCCGGTCCTCAAAATCCTTGCCATAGGCGTTCACATTCTGGCCGAGCAGCGTGACTTCCTTGAAGCCCTGGCGCGCCAGCTCGCGCAGCTCCGCAATGACATCTTCAGGCAGACGGCTCCGCTCCTTGCCCCGGGTGTAAGGCACGATACAGTACGTGCAGAACTTGTCGCAGCCGTACATGATATTGACCCAGGCGCGCATGCCCTCCCGCTTCTTCGGGAGGTTCTCGATAATGTCGCCCTCCTTGGACCAGACCTCGACGACCAGTTCCTTGCTGAACACCGCTTCCTTGATGAGCGCCGGCAGCCGGTGGATATTGTGCGTGCCGAAGATCATGTCAACGAATCCGTGCTTGGAGAGAATCCGGTTCACGACTCCTTCTTCCTGGGACATGCAGCCGCAGACGCCCAGAAGCAGCCCCGGCTTCTCGGTCTTCAGATGCTTCAGGTGCCCCAGCTCGCCGAACACTTTATCCTCGGCATTCTCCCGGATGGCGCAGGTGTTCAGCAGGATGAGATCCGCTTCATTCCGGTTGTCCGTCCCGCGGTAGCCCATCTGTTCGAGCAGCCCTTTCATCGTCTCCGTATCGTGCTCGTTCATCTGGCAGCCGTAGGTGGTGATCGAATACAGCTTGCCTTCGCCGAAGCGCTTCATCTCTTCGGGAATGGCAAAATCGTAATGAATCTGGATTTCTTCCTTGCCCCGCCGTTTGCCTTCCTTGTAGTCCGGCTGGCTGTTGACCTGAATGGTCCGTCCCTTGATGCGGTAGGTCGCTTTGCCGTCTTCTTCCGAGATCAGCTTGGCGCCGCTGAAATCAAAATACCGGGAGTAATCCTTGGTTCCCTTGCCGGATTTTAAGTCCGGTGAGCCTGGCTTCTCCATCGTCATAGAGGTCACGTCCTTTTATCGTATACAGATAATCGCTGAATTGAATTTCATTGCAATTTAAAATTATACCATACCCCGCCGCGTTGCGCGACGAGATCGCACCGGCATTGCACGTTTCTCCGAACCGGATACCCGGGCATATCAAAAAGACTTCCCCGGCATCCGGGGAAGTCTGTACAGAGCTGGCGCTCTGCCTATTTGGCAGCTTTGGCTGCGTCCAGAATCGCCTGGAGATAGCCCTTGGTGTCCACCAGCGTCGCGCCGCTTACGGCGTCGACCATCTGCTCCGGTGATTTCGCCTTCAGCGACATTTCCAGTGATTTGATCGTCCGGCCGGTGGCAAATTTCTCGATGGCGGCCAGATTCTTGTCATAGGAGACCGTCGAACCGGCAGCTTCCTTCATATGCTCGCTGTAGTAAGCGGCGTTGGTCTTCTTGGATGCCAGGACCATGTTCGGGTCCTTATAGTTCGCGCCGAAATCCGAATCGGAATTCGGTACGCCCGTTACCGTGCTCTTGTCCATGAATTGGTAGTCATCCACCGAAGCGGCGACAATTACGCCGTTCTGTACAACGGCTACGGCCACAGTAAAGCATTTCTTCCCGTGAGCGGCTGCTTCGACGCGTCCGACCTTCAGCGGAGCCGCGGCTGCCGATACCGGATGAGCATTGTTGACGACGGCTGCGCCGCCGCCCAGCAGGGCCAGCGAGAGACCGGCGGCTGCGAAGATTTTTGTTCCCTTTTTCACAAACATTCCCCCAGATCCAAATAATATAAAGCGTTTACATTCTTATTTTAAGGCTGTCCTGACCGTTGGTCAGTTAAAAATGTTACGGGGAAAATGTAAGGAATCTCCATTGCAGTCAGCTTCGGGCGGAGAGCAGCGCGAGAATTCTCCATTCCGAAATGCCGCTTCGTTCCTTTGCCGGACGGCAGCCGTGTTGACGCACTGTACGCCGACAGCTCAAAAAGCCGGCCAAGTGACCGGCTTGCGCCCTACCAGTTGTTCTCCGCTTGTTCGCATGCCGTTCATGGGCTATCCCCGGGGTGGGAACGGATCATTGCCGTAACTGTGCGATTCGGAGATTACGCCATCCTTCTTGTGAATCTTCAGCTCGGTATGCGCCTCTTTGGCTTCTTCGCGTCCCGCCTCCTCGGCCTCTTCCTTGGTTCGGTGCCGGCTCAGCTCCTTGCCTTGGCTCTGATTGACCCAGCCTTCGTCTCCGTCCGGCGTAACGTGAATATTCTCCTTGCGCTTGTCACTCATGTTCGTTGCTCCCTTCGACTGCGAGAATCTGTTCTGCTAATGTATTACCCGCCTGAACTCCTACTTCAAACGAAGCTGCTGCGCGGTCCGCCCGCCTTGACTTTCCGCCCCATCCAAAAAGGCTGTCCCTCTCGGGACAGCCTTCCACAGAATAATGATGGCCGATTCTTATTCTACAATCTCCGCAGTGTCGCCGTTCTTAGCACCGGCGGCATTGGCTTCGTCGGTGTCAATGTGCATATCCAGCTTGAAGTTGTCGGATACGCGGGCAATGACATTCTCAAGCACCAGGCCGCGTTCGCCGCCAAGGCGGACCTTCAGAAGCTGCTGGTCGGCAATGCCCCAGGCAGCCGCTTCGGAGGTATGGAAATGAATGTGTCGGGCTGCCACGATCACGCCTGTCTCAAGTTCGACCTCCCCGGCCGGACCTTTAACCAGAATGCCGGGCGTTCCTTCAATTTTGCCGGATTCCCGGACAGGTGCCTTCACGCCGATCGCGAACGAATCCGTGCGGGAAATTTCAAGCTGGGAAGCCGGACGGGCCGGACCCAGGATGCGAACCTTGTCGAATTGGCCTTTGGGACCGATTACGGCAACCTGCTCGTTCGCCGCGAACTGGCCGGGCTGGGAGAGCGGTTTGAATTCTGTCAGCTGATAACCGGCGCCGAACAGCGCCTCGATGTGCTCCTGCGTAAGGTGAATATGTCGGGCCGACACACCTACGGGTACAGTCTTGCTCATTGTCAAGTCACTCCTTGAATTTTCTCTAGTATCTGTACAAGCCATTGACCATTATACCTCTAATTACCCAAAAGAAAAAGGAACCCACGTTTACGGGTCCCTTTTTCACAATCTCTTCTTATTTGGGCCCCCTCGGATTCCCTTTATTCACAGCGCTGGAAGGCAGATGGTCGGAGAGGAAGCGCACCGCGTTCCCGCAGCTCCAGTCCCGGACCGCATTCTCGGGATACCTTTTCAGCAGAAGATCCAGGAAGGCAGGGAATCTGCCCGGATGCTCCAAGCCGCGAAGTTTGTCATCAATCCCGTCAAAATCCGACCCGAACGCCAGACTGCGTTCGCCCCCCAATTCGCAGATCCGCTCAATATGCGGGATCAAATCTTCCGCTTTTCCCTGACTGCCGTCAGTCACGAACCACGGAAAAAAGTTCAGTCCGATCAAGCCTCCGCGTTCGGCAATGGTCCGAATCTGATCGTCTTCCAGATTGCGCCGATGGCGGCAGCCTGCTCTGGCATTGGAATGAGAGGCGATAATGGGCCGTACGGAATTCTCTGCCACCTCCCAGAACCCCCGTTCCGAGAGATGCGACACATCCAGCAGCATCCCGTGCTCGCTGCACCATTCCACCAGCCGCTTTCCTTTGGCAGTCAATCCGCCGCCCCGCTCTTCCCCAATTCCGTCCGCCGCCCAGTTGGCCCCGTTCCAGGTAAGGCCCAACAATCGGACTCCAAGCTCATACAGCACTTCCGCGTAGAACAGGCTCCCTTCCAGGCAGTCCGCTCCCTCCAGCGACAGGAGCGCCCAGCGCTGATCCGGACGTTGGAGACGATTCAGCTCGGCGGCTTCCTCTCTCCAGCAGAGCGGCCGAAGCCCTCCGGCTCCGATCACTTCTCTCCGGTAGCATTCGATTTGACGCAGCGCCTGCTCCAGCCGCGGAGAGCCGGAGCCGGGCAGCACGAATACGGCGAAGCACTGTAAGCTCACCCCGCCTTGGCGCATGCGCTTCAAGGTGACATCCAGACCGGAAGAATCTGCAAATTCCAGTTCGGGATTCCGAGCCAGCTTGCTGAGCACATCACAGTGAAGATCGGCGACAGGCCATTGTGAACGTAAAGGCATATTGCTTTCCTCCCTCTCTTGTAACAGCGTATGCAGCCGGTCAAGTCCCTATTTCCGGAACAGCAAAAAAGCAGCGGACCGCCTCCCTGCGCAGGGCTGCGGTCCGCTGCTCGCAATCTATGAATACACTCTATCTGGGCTCCACAATCAATTTGATGGCAGTACGGTCCTCGCCGTCGATCACAATATCGGTAAAAGCAGGAATGCAAATCAGATCGACGCCGCTAGGCGCAACGAATCCCCGGGCGATGGCAACGGCTTTGATGGCTTGGTTCAAGGCACCCGCTCCGATCGCCTGCAGCTCGGCGGCTCCCCGTTCGCGAAGAACGCCCGCCAATGCGCCGGCAACAGAATTCGGATTGGATTTAGCTGATACTTTTAATACATCCATAGTAAGTACCTCCCCTGGGAGAAAATAGTATCCTGCCACTACTGTATGATGTTATTCGCGAGAGAAGAATCTATTCCTTCTTTTTGCAAATGTCCCGGCTAAAAATGGTACTAAAGATACTCTTGTTGGATATTAGAAATATCACACTACTCCCAGATAATTAAGGCAAACTGCCAAAAGCCCTACTACCACCATCCTTCTCTAATCCATTACCCATTCATCTTCCAGGATACGGATTTTCTGTAATTTCACCGCTTTGCCCGTGGTTTCATCGAGTTCCGCATACAGGCCATGAAGCTGCCATTTCCCCTCATCTACCGTAAATCGGGATGGAAGCTGGGTGGTAAATTTATAGAGTACTGCATCTTTTTCCATACCCAATATTCCTTCTCTTGAACCAACCATCCCGGCATCCGTCAGGTAAGCGGTTCCTCCCGGCAGAATAACATCGTCGTTGCTTTGAACATGGGTGTGGGTACCTACCACGATGGAAGCGCGGCCGTCCATAAAATAGCCCATCGCTATCTTCTCGGACGTCGCTTCTGCATGAAAATCCACCAGAATGCATTTGTGGTCTCTGCGCAGCTCCTCCACAATCTCTTCACCGATCCGGAACGGATCGTCAATCGCCGGCAGGAACGTGCGGCCCTGAAGATTGACAATCGCCAGCTGCTTGCCGTTCCCCTTGACGACCGTATAGCCGCGACCGGGTGTACCCGGAGGGAAATTGGCCGGACGCACCATGCGCTGTTCGTCATCAATGAATTCAAAAATGTCCTTATTGTCCCAGGTATGGTTGCCCATCGTAATGCCGTGAATGCCCCAGTTAAAAAACTCGTTGGCGATCGCCGAGGTGATTCCCCGTCCCGCCGCTGCATTCTCGCCGTTGGCGATAATAAGATGCGGCTGGTACTTGGATTTCAGCTTCGGCAGCATTTCGCGCAGCGCCTTGCGTCCGGTATTGCCGACGATGTCTCCGATAAACAGAACCTTGATGATAATCTCCTCCGATTTCTGATTGACCACCGTATCAATAAAAGTGGCGCCGGATCGGCGCCACTTTAGGATTTCCTGCCTTATTTAGCGTATTCCACCGCGCGGGTCTCACGAATTACCGTAACCTTGATATGTCCCGGATAATCCAGTTCATTCTCGATGGTCTTCGTGATGTCACGGGCCAGTCTGAAGGCTTCCGCGTCGTCGATCTTGTCAGGCTGCACCATCACGCGAACCTCGCGCCCGGCCTGAATGGCGTACGATTTCTCGACGCCCTCGAAAGACTCGGAGATTTCCTCCAGCTTCTCTAGACGCTTGATATACGTCTCCAGCGTCTCGCGCCGAGCTCCCGGTCTTGCCGCCGACAAGGCGTCGGCTGCTCCAACCAGCATGGCGATGACTGAAGTCGCTTCGGTATCGCCGTGATGAGAAGCGATACTGTTGATAACGACCGGATGTTCCTTGTATTTCTTGGCAAGCTCTACGCCGATTTCAACGTGCGAGCCTTCCACCTCATGGTCGAGCGCTTTGCCGATATCATGCAACAGACCGGCTCGTTTAGCCAGCACGATGTCTTCCCCAAGCTCGCCCGCCATAAGTCCAGTCAAGTAAGCCACTTCCATAGAGTGCTTCAGCACGTTCTGGCCGTAACTGGTCCGGAATTTCAAACGTCCCAGAATCTTAATCAGATCCGGATGCAGACCGTGCACGCCTACCTCGAAGGTGGCCTGCTCGCCATACTCGCGGATTCGTTCGTCCACTTCCTTGCGCGATTTGTCCACCATCTCTTCAATCCGGGCCGGATGGATACGTCCATCGGCAACCAGTTTCTCCAGAGCGGTACGGGCTACTTCGCGGCGAATCGGATCAAATCCCGACAGAATGACCGCTTCCGGTGTATCGTCGATAATCAGATCGATTCCGGTCAGCGTCTCGAGCGCGCGGATGTTGCGTCCCTCGCGGCCGATAATGCGTCCCTTCATCTCTTCGTTCGGCAGAGTAACCACCGAGACTGTTGTTTCCGCCACATGATCGGCGGCGCAGCGTTGGATGGCCAATGTAATGATCTCGCGGGATTTCTTATCCGCTTCTTCCTTGGCCTGCTGCTCAATCTCCTTGATCATCTGCGCAGTTTCGTGGCGAACTTCCTGTTCTACATTGCTGAGAATAATGCTTCTAGCGTCTTCCATCGTCAGGTTGGAGATACGTTCCAGCTCCGTGACCTGATTCCGGTAGATGACATCGATTTGTTGCTGGGTCTCATCAATTCGTTTCTCTTTGTTAGCCACTTGTTCTTCTTTTCGTTCAAGCGATTCCATTTTTTTATCCAGCGATTCTTCCTTTTGCAGCAACCGTCTTTCCTGACGTTGGATTTCATTCCGACGTTCACGGGTTTCCTTCTCGGCCTCGGTACGGATACGATGAACTTCGTCCTTCGCTTCCAGTACCGTCTCCTTCTTCTGCGCTTCCGCTTCCTTCTTCGCGTTCTCCACGATAAGGGCGGCGGCTTCTTCCGCACTGGAAATCTTGGCTTCTGCAAGGGATTTGCGAATAAAATAACCGAACCCAAAGAATAATGTCGCTACAACGAGAACGATGATGATCCAGATCCAAGTTGCCATCTGTTTCACCTCCTCGTTGGTTCCTCCAAGGCATTCCCTGGGACTTGTGCAGCTGTCGTTGAACCATCCATAACGGATGCCATACTGCACACTTGTTGCGCATGGTCACAGCCCGCCGAATCCGGCGATTAACATTCATATAAGTGGAGACAAGAGCCGGATTGCCTTTAAGACCCTTTTTGGGAAGGAAAAAGGGCTTTTGAGGTCATGCCGATTCATGATATATTTTATTCTTTACAAAAAGACGTTGTCAAGAGAGCGGTTCACGGCTTCAAAGTCAATAGAAGTCTTCAATTTCCTCTTCGCCTTCTTCCGCTTCCAGCTTTCGCAGTTCATTCAACACCCGGCGCACGATATCGCCGGAATACCCCCGCCGCATCAAATATGCGCCCGTCTTCCGCCGCCGGTCGATTGCCTCTCCCTTGGAGGAACTCCACTTCCGGCGTCCCAGCTGCAAGGCCCCGTCGAACTCCTCTTCCTCGCTGATTCCTTCAAGCGCCTCCGCAATCAGCGACTTCTCGATCCCCTTCTCCCTCAGTTCCTGACGCACCCAGAGCTTGCCCTTGCGGTGTCCGGTAATCCGCTGCTCCGCCCAGCGGGAAGCATACTGCCGGTCGTCGACGAAGCGCTCCCGGGTAAGCCGTTCGACCGCTCCTTCCACCACAGACTCGCTGAATTCCTTCTGGCGCAGACGACGCGAGATTTCGACTGCTGTTCTCGGCTTGCTCTCCAGATACCGAAGACCTTCCGCATAAGCCCGCTGCCGTTCATCCGCCTGGATGATCTCCAGCAGTTCCGTCTTCCCGAAGCTCCGGCCAGACATCATCCGGTACTTAATCATAATATCTTCGTGGATCGGAACGGCAATCTCTCCAAAATAAATGATATACCGGCTGCGGGATTTCTTCATTCTCTCTACCCGGGTAATCTCCAATTCCGTATGTTCCGGGAATGCCAGCAGCGGGTCTTCTTTCTCCTCCTCCGGTTCGGGATTTAGCTGAATAACCATGTGAATTGTCTCTCCCTTAATTTGTCATTGGCTGTAGCAAAAAAGACGCCCTGCATTCTTTCACAGGGCGTCCCGCTCTAAATTCCGCTTATTCCATTTCCAGCAGTGCCTGCTCTTCCTGCTTCTCTTCTTCCAGCTGCGCTTCCGTCGGAGCTGCAACCAGTGTAGTAAGATTGCTCGCTTCGCGAATCTTGTTCTCGATTACCAAGGCGATATCCTGATGTTCTTTCAGGAACTGCTTGGCATTCTCACGTCCCTGACCGAGACGCTCGCCTTCGTAAGAGTACCAAGCGCCGCTCTTATTCACTACATCCATTTCGGTGGCAATATCAATAATGCTGCCCTCTCTCGAAATGCCTTCGCCGTACATGATATCGATGTCGGCCTGCTTGAATGGAGGAGCCACCTTGTTCTTCACAACCTTGATTCGCGTACGGTTACCTACAATATCGTTGCCCATCTTAATGCTCTCTACGCGGCGCACATCCAGGCGGATGGTCGAGTAGAATTTCAGGGCGCGGCCGCCCGGCGTTGTCTCCGGATTGCCGAACATGACGCCAATCTTCTCGCGAAGCTGGTTAATGAAGATGGCAATGGTCTTCGATTTGTTGATGGACCCCGACAGCTTGCGCAGCGCCTGGGACATCAGACGAGCCTGGAGGCCCACGTGGGAGTCGCCCATCTCGCCTTCAATCTCCGCCTTCGGCACCAAGGCTGCTACCGAGTCCACGACAATAATATCTACTGCACCGCTGCGGACAAGAGCTTCGGCAATCTCCAGCGCCTGTTCGCCGGTATCCGGCTGAGAGAGAAGCAGCTCGTCGATGTTGACGCCAAGCTTGCTTGCATAGCTCGGGTCGAGCGCATGTTCCGCGTCGATGAAGGCGGCCTGTCCGCCCGCTTTCTGAACTTCGGCAATGGCATGCAGCGCAACCGTAGTCTTACCGGAGGATTCCGGTCCGTATACTTCTATAATGCGGCCCTTAGGGATTCCGCCGATTCCCAGAGCAATATCCAAAGCCAGCGATCCGCTGGGTACAATCTCCACTTGCATATGGGTGGATTCGCCAAGCTTCATAATCGAACCCTTACCGAATTGTTTCTCTATTTGACGAAGCGCCATCTCCAGCGCTGCACGACGATCTGACAATCAGATCACATCCTTTTCCCTGTTTATATATATATAATACCTTGTTTTGAGGCCTTTGCCAAGCATTTTCTCGAACATACATTCGTTTTTTTGTTCCCCTTCAAGCGCGGACGGCCCCTCCGGCGGGAGGCGTCAGCCGGCTTAAAAAAGGAAAAACCGCGGCAAACAAGAGATTGCCACGGTCCTTCCGTATACTTCCATTATATAGGATGCAGGCACTAAAATCAAGCGAGATCCGAGCCGCCCAGCGGCGTCTCCACATCCTCGCGCTCCTCCAGCCGGCGCCACAGCCGGTAGAGGATCGACTTCACCGAACGGATGCGGATCGTCTCCCGGTTACCGCTCAGGTTAAGCTCGAACACTTCCGTACTTCCTCCCCGCTCGGCGATGCCGATATAGACCAGCCCCACCGGCTTGCGCTCGGAATAGGCCGGACCCGCCACTCCCGTGATTGACAAGCCGAAGTCGGTATCAGTCAGCATCCGCACTTGCTCGGCAAGCACTTCGGCGACTTCCCGGCTGACGGCTCCGGGGGCGTCCGGACCTTCCAGATAATCCTTGGGCACATTCAGAAGCTTCTGCTTCATTTCGTTGGAATAGCAGACTACACCGCCAAGGAACATCGAGGCGCTGCCCGGAACGCTCGTAATGCTGCTCATCAGCAGCCCTCCGGTGCAGCTCTCGGCGGCGCTGACGGTAAGTCCTGCATCGGCCATCCAGTCGACGATAATCTTCTCCAAGGGCACGTCAATGTCCGCATACATATGCTCGGGAAGCAGCGCCTGAATCTTGTCCTGCAGCTTGCCCAGCTTCTCCATAGCTTCCCGCTCCCCGGGAGCCTTGGTGGAGATGCGAATCGTCACTTCGCCCTCTTTGGCATAGGGGGCGATCGTCGGGTCCGTCTGATTGCGAATCAGGTCAATCAGACGGGTCTCCAGCTGCGATTCGCCGATCCCGGCGAACTTCAGCATTTTGGAATACAGCGGCATTTCATCGGTCAGCGCATGCTGCAGCAACCAAGGCTTCGCCTGTTCCGTGAACATCGGCTCCATCTCCCGGGGCGGTCCGGGCAGCACAATATAGAACCGGCCGTTCTCAGCCAGCGCCAGCCCTACGGCTAGCCCTGTCCCGTTGGGAAGCGGAGTCGCTCCGTCGATCATAAGCGCCTGCTTCCGGTTGTTCTCCGTCATCTCGCGTCCGCGGTCGGTGAAGAAGCGTTCCACCTGATCCATGGCAATGCGGTCGGTATGGAGATCCCGGCCCAGAACGGCCGCCAGCGTCTCTTTGGTCAAATCATCCTCGGTCGGCCCTATGCCGCCGGTGAACAACAGGATGTCCGCCCGGCCGCGGGCAATCTCCACCGCTTCCTGCAGACGCGTCGGGTTGTCCCCGACTACGGTCTGGAAATAGACGTCAATACCGAGCGCCGCCAGTTCCAGCGACAGGAAGCGGGCATTGCTGTTCACAATTTGGCCAAGCAGCAGTTCCGTTCCGACTGCAATAATTTCTGCTTTCATCCTCGCCTCGCGCCTTTCGGGTCTGTATTTGTATTCAAGCGTTGTCCAGCTGCAGCAATTCCTTGTTCTTGACAAAATAGTCCACGCCCGAAATGATCGTTACAATGGCCGCAGCCCAGATGGCGATATCGTCAAACGGAATACTGATGAACTGGAACGGGAAATTGTTAAGCAGGAGCAGTGAAATCGCCACGATCTGAAGAATCGTTTTGAGCTTGCCCCATTTGCTCGCCGCGACGACCTTCCCCTCCAGAAGAGCGATCTGGCGAAGACCGGTCACCGCGAATTCTCTGAATATAATGACAATGACAATCCACGAATCGCAGCGTCCCAGCTCGACCAGCGAGATCAGGACGGCCGAAATCAGGAGCTTGTCCGCCAGCGGATCCAGCAGCTTGCCCAGATTGGTCACCAGGTTGTGCTTGCGGGCGATATAGCCGTCGATCCCGTCCGTACTCGCAGCAAGCAGGAATAATATAGCTGCAATCAAATGATTGACGGACAGTTCAAAGGAACCCCAGTGCAGCTGTGCATAGAAATCAAAATCCACCAGCAAAAAAAACATCATGATCGGAATCAGACATATCCGCGCAAGCGTGATGCGGTTGGGCAAATTCACGAATCTTCCTCCCCCGGACTCTTATAATTTAGCCATTAAACGGTCGAAGCAAACAGCAAAGCACCCCGCCATCGGAAAGCTGGCATCCGGCGGGGCGCGTCCATCACTTCAGGTTCGTGAACTGCAAATCCAGCGGCAGATCCGCTTTGCGGAGCAGCGCGATAATCTGCTGCAGGTCGTCGCGGCTCTTGCCCGTAACCCGGATCTGGTCACCTTGAATCTGGCTCTTCACCTTAAGCTTCGAGTCCCGGATCAGGATGTTGATCTTCTTGGCATTGTCCTGGTCGATGCCCTGCTTCAGCCCGAGACGCTGACGAACCGTGCCGAGAGACGCAGGCTCGATCTTGCCGTAATCCAGATTCTTCAGCGTAATTCCCCGTTTGACCATCTTGGACTGCAAAATGTCAATAACAGCATTCAGCTTGTATTCATCGTCGGATGCGATGATAAGGGCGTCCTTCTCCAGCTTCAGGCTGCTCTTGCTTCCTTTGAAATCGAACCGGTTCTCAATTTCCTTCTCGGTCTGATGAATCGCATTGGTCAGTTCCTGAATGTCCATCTTCGATACAATATCAAACGAGCTTTCCGAACTCATGCTTCCACGTCCTTTTTACAATACTTTCTTGCAGCTACTCTATTATATGAAAAAGTTCCATCCAAGTCTAACCCGTGAACGGAGCAGCAGGATTATCCTTCCACCCATGGAAAAGACCCGCGAACGCGGGTCCTCTCTCCTTGCGGCTTCCGCCGGCTCGGGGGCATGGCGCGCCTGCCCCTTAAGGCAGCCTATCTGCTGCGGGCAGGGTTCCGGAACATATCCAGAATGCCCAGCACGATATGGGCCAGGCCGAATCCCAGAATACCGTAGCCCCAGGCTCCCGGGGTCAAATAATAACCGAGCAGGCTGACAATGATGCCCAGACCGGTTACGATCCAACTGACCGTCATGATCATACACCTCGCTTTGGTGTGAAGAAACTGTGAATCAACGTTAGTTTCTCCATCTGCAACAAGGGTATGCATCGGGGCTTAATCGCCGGATTGTTCTGTGCCGGCTTCTGTTCCGGCAGCATCGCCGGCTGCTCCGCCGTCCGCGGAAGTGCCGGTTCCGCCGCTGTCCAATTCAAGCAGAATTCGCGAGGTCGTCTTGCCGTCCGTCACCGTCTGTCCGTTCACGGTAATGGTGGTGTACGGCGAATTGCCGGATTTGATATACAGGCCCGCGCTGTCCAGCGTATACGTGAAATGATCGCCCGACGCAGTTGTGGCGAAGTTCAGCTTCTCTCCCTTGGAATTCGTTCCCCGGTATACTTCCAGCCAGCTCTCTCCGGTGGCGTCAATGACGACCTGCGGGGCGCTGCCCGTCACTCTGAAGACGGTGGTCTTGCCCGACTTGCGGTCTTGAACGACCGTCCCGTCTGCCTCCGGAGAAGGGGATGGAGACGGCGACGGGGAAGGCTCAACCGACGGCGCAGCCGAAGGATCGGCACCCGCTCCCGCATGGGTAGGCGCCGGGCTTGCGGCCTGTCCGGCCGAAGGGACGGCGCTCGGCAGCTTGGAACTCTCCGTTAAATTCACAGGGTCCGTCTTCTCGCTGTCGGAATGTCCCCAGTTCGAGGCATAGATATAGATCACCGCAAGAATCAACACGGGGAACACCCACATCAGCACCGTCGGAAGCCACTTGACGCTCCGCTGACTCTCCGAACGACGGCTCCGCTGCGACATGACAGTCTCCATCGTCGACGGCTCGGCAGCCGGAGGCTGGACCATTCCCTGCTCCTGCATCAGCTCGTCGGGATTGACTCCGACCGCTTCCGCATACGTTTTGATGAACGCCCGGACATAAAAGCTTCCAGGCAGAGCCTTGTAATCTCCGGCTTCAATCGCTTCCAGGTATTTCTTGCGGATCTTGGTGACTTCCTGGACATCGTCCAGGCTCATCCCCTTCTGCAGTCGCGCTTCCTTCAGCTGCCGGCCAAGTTCCGACATGCTCTCATCTCCTTTTATCCGTCCGGCCTACAGGTCGTCGCTGTAGCTGGCTGTAAAGTTGTCGTACACAATCTCTTCGCCCGGAGTGCTCCGAAGCTCGATAATAATATCAAAATCATCGAACGTGTAGTTCGATTCTCTCACAAAAATATCGGGATGCTCGATCACCTTGGTGCTCGGCATCGACATGATCGCCTCCAGCAGCTGATAGTGCTTCTCGCTGGAACGGATGGTGCTGATGATGCCGTCAATAATGAACACATTATGCGGATTCATCTCGTCCTCGGCCAGCTGGCTTCGGACCGTCTGGCGCAGCAGCGTCGAGGACACAAACGTCCACCGCTTCATCGCGCAGACACTGCCCGCAATAATGGATTCGGTCTTGCCGACGCGCGGCATTCCCCGAAGACCGATGACTTGATTGCCCTCCCGCTTGAACAGTTCGCCCAGGAAATCGACAAGCAGCCCCAGTTCATCCCGGGTAAAACGGAAGGTCTTCCTATCGTCGGAATCCCGGTCGATGTATCGGCCATGCCTTACCGCGAGCCGGTCCACCAGTCTCGGCGAACGCAGCGCGGTCACCGTTATATTCTCCACCTTCTTAAGCATCTGGCCCAGAAGGCTGATCTTCTCGTCGTCGCTGGTCTCCAGCAGCATCCCCCGGGTCTTGCCCTCCACCCCGTTGATGGTCAATATGTTGACTTCCAACATGCCCAGCATGGAAGCGATGTCGCCGAGCAGTCCCGGCCGGTTCTTATGTATCTTGTATTCCAGATACCATTGTTTGTATTCCAAGCGACTACACCCCGTAACTTCCTAGTTCCCGGATTCGACCTCTCCCGCCGGGAAAGGCAAAAAATCGACAGCCCGTTGACGGGTCCGGGTCATGTTAATGATATATAAAAAGAAAATGAAAGGCAAGCCGTGAAAAACCGCATATGTAAAAAGCCCCCGCTAAGGGGAGCTTCTTGCACTGCGGCAGGCTACGCGTTTTTTTTGGCCAGCCTTACCATGAGCGACGCAATGGTATGGCGCTCGGCTTCGTCGCCGACGTCCCACAGCTCCTTGATCGCCCGGTTGGAAGGGTTCTGGGGATCGACTTTGTTATCGAGGAACTCCCCGATCTCAAAGGCCAGCTTGGAAATGGTATCTTCGCTCATTCCCATCTTCTCGGCCTGCACGACCCGTTCTCCCAGAAACTTCTTCCACGTATCAAAATTCTTGATAACGGATGACTCTGTTGACATCTTAAATCCTCCTCATGATGAGATTTAATAGCAACAGTCTTACTATGTCCTTCCGCCATCCCGGTTATGCCTGGTGAGTGTTCCCAAGCTCTCCGAAGACGTTCTCAGGTGATCCAGCCCCCGTTGGGGCTGATGACCTGGCCTGTAATGTAACCGGATTCCGGCAGCGCGAGGAAATAGACGAGCGAAGAGACATCCTCCGGCGACGCGAGCCGTCCCGCAGGAATTTCTTCTTCCAGCGAACGGACCTCTTCATCGGCAAAGCCTTCCATCATCCGGGTCATCACGGCTCCCGGAGCGACGGCGTTCACCGTCACGCCGGAAGGCGCAAGTTCCTTGGCCAGAGCCTTCGTGAATGCATTCATCCCGCCTTTGCTGGCCGAATAGGCCACCTCGCAGGAAGCGCCCGAGATTCCCCACACCGACGAAATATTAATAATTCGGCCATACCGCTGGGAGACCATGTGCCGCATGAAGATCTGGCTGCACATAAAGGCGCTTTTTAAATTCACGGCCATCAGATCGTCCCATTCCGCATCGGTCAAATCCGCCAGCATGCCATAATGCGCCCGTCCCGCGTTGTTCACCAGAATATCGGGCCGCATCCCTTCGGCCTCCAGCCGCTCCGCCATACGCTCCAGCTGGACCCGGTCTCTCAAGTCCGCCTTGACGGTCATCGCCCGGGCGCCCTGCTCCAGACACCGGCGGGCCACTTCATTCGCCGCTTCATGGGACTGCATGTAGTGAATCGCCACACCCATTCCGACTGAAGCGAACCGTTCGGCGATCGCTCCCCCAATGCCGCCGCTGCCCCCCGTGACCAGCACGTTCATCTCCCGAAGGGATTTGGCTCCCCCGGTCTCCTCTCTCATCTCAGGGACTCACCACCAGGGACACGGCAAGCCGGTTCCAGTCCACATGGGAGCGCAGACGTTCATTGACTTCCTCAAGCGTGATCGATTCATAAGTCGGGAGCACCTCGAACAGATCTCCTCCACGGAACTGGTAACGCGTGAATTCATGGGCAATGCTCTCCGGCGAGTTCAGCATGCGAAGGTAGGAGCCGATTTTTTTGCTCCGCGCCCGCTCGAAATCGTCTTCCCGGAAGCCGGAGGCCAGAATTGGCTCTACCAGCTCGCGGAACCGGCCAAGCAGCAGATCGGGGTCCCTCGTATCTCCGCCGATTGCCGAGAAAGCATATTGCGGCGAGCTGTTGAATTCGTGTCCGAAGCTGTCGGAGATCAGGTCTTCTTCATAGAGCGTCTGATAAATATTGGTGCTGCTGCCGACCAGAAGATCCAGCATCAGCTTGGTGATCAGGTCGCGGCGCACCGCTTCCGGGCCGTCAAGGCCGGCTTCCGCCTCCTTGAACCCGAAGAGGCACTTCGGAAGGGAGACCGGGAGTCTGCATTCCTTGCGATTAAGGCCGACCTCCGCCGGTTCCGTCTCGAAGATCCGCTCGATTTCGCCCTGCGGGCCGTAGGACTTGGCTCTCTGATTCTCCCGCACCAGCTTGAAGACCGCTTCGGGATCGACGCCGCCTACAACGAACAGCAGCATGTTGCTCGGATGGTAGAACGCATTGTAGCAGGTATAGAGCGTATCTTTTGTAATCGTGGAGATGGAATCCACCGTACCGGCGATGTCAATGCGGACCGGATGCTTCGTATACATCGCTTCGATCAGTCCGAAATAGACGCGCCAGTCCGGGTTGTCGGCATACATATTGATCTCCTGGCCGATGATGCCCTTCTCCTTCTCCACGTTCTGTTCCGTAAAATAAGGCCGCTGCACAAAGTCGATCAGCGTCGAAAGGTTGGTCTCAATCTTCTCGGTCGCCGAGAAGAGGTACACCGTCTGTTCAAAGCTCGTGAACGCATTGGCGGAAGCTCCGTTGGAAGCAAAGGTGGCGAAGATATCGCCTTCGGGTTCCTCGAACATTTTATGCTCCAGAAAATGGGCGATGCCGTCAGGGACGGTTACTTCCTCCTGCCCCGCTACCCGGAAATGATTGTCCACGGAACCGTATTTGGTTGCGAACGTGGCATAGGTCTTCGTGAATCCCTGCTTCGGCAGGACGTAGACTTGAAGCCCGTTGTCCATCACTTCGCGGTACAGGGTCTCTTGAAGGCGTTCATAATGTAGAGTCTCCATCGGTTAAACCTCCTTCTGTCCGGTCAGGAAATAGATCGTATCCAGCCGGAACGCGTCCGCCGCCTGCTTCACATCGTCCGCCGACACCTGCTGCACCAGATCGATCAGTTCCGAGGTCGTCCGGTCCTTGCCGGACAGCTGGCGGTTGAAGTCGAACGAGATCATTTCAAAAGCCGAATCCTGGATTTCCAGCAGCAGGTTGCGAATCATCGCTTTGGTCTGGTTCAGCTCCAGATCGCTGATATTTCCGCTGCGCATGTCTTCAAGCTGTCGGCGGATAATATCCACCGCCTTGTCATAATTCGGGATCTCGATACCCGACTGGATCGTGCCGATTCCTTTGTGCCCGTCGTAACGGGAGGAAGCGTAGTAAGCCAGACTCTCCTTCTCCCGGACGTTCACGAACAATTTGGAATGCGGATATCCGCCCAGAATTCCGTTGTACATCAGGGCCGCCGGGTAAGCGTCGTCCTTATAGGTGATGGAGGTCCGCTGCCCCATGTTCAGCTTGCCCTGGCCCACATCGAGCTTCTCGACCACCGTCTGGACCTCGCGCGCTTGGGGAATTTGAACGCGGGACTCATACGGAAGCGTGGCGTTTCGCTCCAGGGAGAAGTATTGGCGGGCCAGCCGCTCCACTTCTTCGGCGGTTGTATCTCCAACAACGTACAGATCCAGAATCGCGCCGTCCAGCCAGCTGCGGTAGGAGCTGTACAGGCTCTCCGGCGTTACCGGTTCGAGGTCGGAGCGCTGCCCCAGCGGATACAAGCGGTAAGGTTCATCCTTGCACATCTCTTCAATGCATCGTTCAGCCGCATAGCGGGCCTTGTCGTTGATGATCGCTTCCAGCTTCTTGCGCACGGTCTCTTTCTCTGTGGCCACATAAGCGGAACGGAATGCGCCGTTGTCCAGCAGCGGATGCGTGAGCACCTGGCCGAGAAACTCGAACGATTCGGCGAGCAGGCTCTTCGGACTGGAGACAAAAGCGTCGTTGATCGTGTCCATTCGGAACTGCACAATCTGATAATCGCCGCGCTTGTAGACATCGAAGCCGAATCCGGCTCCGTAGAGCTCCTCCAGCCGCTTCCGGAATTCAGACGTTTCGGGATAAGCGGCCGTGCCCCGGCGAAGCACGAACGGAATAAGCGCCGTCTGCGTAACCGTGTCTTCCGCCAGCGGAATACCGGCGTACAGCGAAATGGCGAAGGTCTTGAATGTCTTGGTCGGCAGCACATGCAGGCGGAGTCCGCCGACGGAACCATGCTGGAACGTGTGATTGGTCAATTCCAAAACTCCTTTTCGTGGGGAGGCATTCTGAAGTCAATGCCTGCGGGATAAGGTGCTTGTTACCATGTTTATGAAGTAATATTTATTCTAAACCATTCCAAACAAAGGAAGCAACCGGAGGAAGAGGCTCCGGTTGCTCCATTTTAGTCGGCTGCCGGATTCCTCCGGCTATCCCGGAAGCAGCCTGCTCCGCAAGGGGTGCTGAATTACATGCAGAAAATATGCTCTCCGATCGTCTTGACCTGCGGACGGCTCCAGATCCACTTGGAGGTTGCCGTCTTGGGATTAAAATAATACAGACACCCGCCGGTCGGGTCCCATCCGTTCAGCGCCTGCTGAACCGCCTTGCGGGCCTGTTCGTTCGGTTCCAGATAAATCTGTCCGTCGGCAACGGCCGTGAAGGCGCCCGGCTGGAAGATGACGCCGGACGGCGTATTCGGGAAGCTCGGGGATTTCACCCGGTTCAGAATTACCGCAGCAACGGCAACCTGGCCTTCAAAAGGCTCCCCGCGCGCTTCGCCGTAGACGGCGTTGGCCATGATCCGCAGGTCGTTCTCCGACAAGCCCATCGTGTTGCCGGAGGACAGCTCCGCCGTATTCTTCGTCTGGTTCCCGCCGGAGCCTGCTGTTCCGTTCTGGCCTTCATCTCCGGAAGCCGTCTTCGGTTCAGTCGGCTTCCAGTCCTTGGTTGCGTTATACAATTTCAGCTTCGTCTTCGCTCCGACGATACCGTCGGCTGTCATTCCGAATTTCCATTGGAACCATTTGACCGAGTTCAGGGTTTTGGAACCGAACTGGCTGTCAATCTTGCCGTCGTAGTAGCCGAGGTATTTCAACCGGCCCTGCAGTTCGTAAATATCCTGACCGGAAGCGCCGTATCGAAGCGGCGTCGTTCCGAAGGCAGGAAGGGCCTCATTGCCAAATTCGTCCGGCCCGGAGAGGGCCCCGTCTTGGCTGGCAAGTGCGGGGGATGGCTTGGAGTCCCGTTCGGGATGCGCGCCTCCTCTGTAGTAGTGTCCGGTCAGCGGAGCCGCAGCGAGCGTAAGAGTCAGTGCGGCCATGATCCACAGCTTCGTTTTGTTCATTTGGCTTCGCTCTACCTTTCTCTTGTAAGTTCTGCATGGATGGCTAAAGTTATTATGACGAAGCCGCGCCGTTCCTATGCATGTCCTTTCCAAGCCTTCTCCCCGCTTTCTTTCCGCCTTGACTTCGCAGGCTCTCTCTGTCCGATGCGCCAAAAAAGCTGCATGCGCCAGCGGAGAATGAACTCCCGTTGACACACGCAGCTTCTGTCCTACAGCCAAAACTTATGAACTGATCCGGCTCTGCTGATATTGCTCCAGCGAGACCAGCACCTCGCGCGGTTTGCTGCCCTCATAGGGGCCGATGACGCCCCGGGCTTCCATCGAATCAATCAGACGGGCGGCCCGGGTATACCCGACGCGCATCCGCCGCTGCAGCAGCGAGACCGAGGCCTGCTTCGCCTCCAGCACAATCTGGACCGCCTGATCGTACATCTCATCCTGCGGCTCGTCCGGGCTGTCGCCGGACTCGTCCACTTCAGGCACGAGCGATTCGTCATACTGCGCCTCTCCCTGGCTGCTCACATACTGCACGATCGCTTCCACTTCGCCGTCGCTCATGAAGGCGCCCTGAACACGAATCGGCTTTGAAGAACCCATCGGCATGAACAGCATGTCTCCGCGGCCCAGCAGCTTCTCGGCGCCCGCCATATCGAGGATGGTCCGCGAATCCACCTGGGAGGACACGCCGAACGCGATGCGGGACGGGATATTCGCCTTGATTACGCCGGTAATGACGTCCACCGAAGGACGCTGCGTAGCGATGATAAGGTGGATGCCTGCGGCGCGGGCCATCTGGGCCAGCCGGCAGATCGCATCCTCTACATCTCCCGCAGCGACCATCATCAGATCGGCAAGCTCATCGACGATAACCACAATATAAGGCAGAACCGCAGCCGGGTTATCCTTCATCAGCGCATTGTAGCCCTCGACATTCCGGGTGCCCGACTTCGAGAACAGCTCGTAGCGCTTCTCCATCTCGACGACAATCTTCTTCAGCGCCAGACTGGCGCGCTTCGGGTCCGTTACAACGGGCGCCATCAAATGAGGTATGCCGTTGTATACATTCAGCTCGACCATCTTCGGATCGACCATCAGGAACTTGACTTCATTGGGCTTTGCCTTATACAGAATACTGGTAATTATCCCGTTAATGCAGACCGACTTGCCCGAACCCGTTGCTCCCGCCACCAGCAGATGGGGCATACGGGCCAGATTCCCGATGATCGTCTGGCCGGAGATATCCCGGCCGAAGGCAATGGTCAGCTTCGATTCCGCGTCCTGGAACGTCTGCGTCTCCATGACCTCGCGCATGGTGACCAGCGACACTTCAGGATTCGGCACTTCGATGCCGATCGCCGATTTGCCGGGAATCGGCGCTTCCATCCGGATATCCTTGGCGGCCAGCGCGAGGGCGATATCGTCGGTCAGACTGACGATCCGGCTGACCTTGACGCCGATATCCGGCTGAATCTCGTACCGGGTCACCGCAGGGCCGCGGACCACTTCCAGCACCTTCGCGCGCACCCCGAAGCTCTCGAGCGTAGCTTCAAGCTTCCGGGCCGTCTGCATGTAGTCGTTCTGATCGCCGCCCTTGCCGGCGCCGCTTGGCTTGGAGAGCAGCCGGAACGGCGGCAGCTTATAAGGTTTAGGCGGCGGAGGCGGAGGCGAAGCGACAGCTTCCCTTTCCTCCCCCGGCGCAGCCGGAGGGTCCCCCGGCAAACCTTCTGCCCCGTCCGGGATTCCGGCGTCGGCTGCCGCCCGGGCCATCCCGGCAGCCGCTTCCGCCGGATCTCCTTCGCCGCTCTGTTCCGACAGGCGGGCGGAGTGCTTCAGGCCGTCGATTCGGGCAGTCGGAGAGAATTCCGACCACTCTTCCCGGTCCTCCCGGCTCAACCCTTCGCTTCGGATGTGCTCGAAGAAGTCCCGGATGATTGGGGTCACTTCCATCGCCTCGTCGTCCAGGTCCTCGGGGTCCTCTTCATCGGCAAGGCTTCTCCAATCGGCCGGCTCGGTAAATCCCGACAGAATCGGCCCGCTGCCTGCGGCCGCCTCTCTCTCCGTCTGCTGCGGCTCCCCGGCCGTTTCCCGTTCTTCGGAACGGGCCCGAATGTTCAGGCGCTTCAGAAGCGCCGCTCCCGAGCGTCCCGGGCTTGCAATCGGCGGTTCTTCATGCTCCTCGTCCTGCGGCACGGCAACCGCCGGCATAGCGGCAGCGGCCGGCTTGCGCCCACCCGCCCGAGGAGCCGCGGGCACTGCCTTGGGACGGTTGGCGGAACGCTGGCGCAGGTTCTCGGCAAGCTTGACCGCCCGAGTGCGGAGCAGCACAGCCAGCTCCACATAGGACAAATTCGTAATCAGCATGAAGCTGATCGCCAGCATGACGATCATCAGCAGCTTGGCTCCGAGGGTACCGAACAGCCACAGCAGCACTGCAAATTGCAGGGCGCCGACATAGCCGCCGCTGATGTCTTTGCCCAGCATGTACATTCCGTGCTCATCCCCGCCCGGCGTCAAGGCTCCGGCCAGATCGCGCTGGGTCTGGGCGATCACTTGTCCCGGCTGAAGCAGATGGATCGGCCCAAGCTTGTGCTCCATAGCCGAAATGCTGCTCATGAGCGTCAGCGCCATGACCAGAAGCAGAACGCCCGTCAGCCTGCTGCTCCAGGAGGACGGCCATCTGCGGTGAATCATGACCATCAGGCCGTACCAGATTCCGGCCAGCGGCAGCGCAAAATAGAACCGCCCCAGCAAATACCCGGAAAGATTGGACAGGGAACGGCCGACCGCCGCTTCGCCCGACAGCGCGATGACGGACAAGGTAATCAGAATAATTCCATAAATTTCATATTTCAAGAAGCTGCCGAGCAGCGCCTGTTTTTTCTTTTTGCGTTTCTTCCGTTTAGCCACGCCAGCCACCCCCGAGCTATCATTATAGCACAATTTGGCATGGCGTACCTATGTTCTCTTTTGTCGGAAAGAGGCGGCTCGGGTCGCTATTTCCCGCTTGTCCGGGCTCGGCTATCCGAGGCTTGAACCAATGACGGAGCCCGGCGCGAACCGGCTGTCCAGATACAGGTTCAGCGGTCCGGCGAGCAGGCGGACAATCCGGTATTGTCCTTCGGGCAGGGGCTCCGCCTCCATCACCATCCCTCCGATCCTCAGCTCGCAAAGAGGCGTAACGGGCGCAAGCGCGCCCTCCCAGACCAGATCCATGCTCGCGACGGTATACAGCGTCATTGCGTCAGCCTCCCTTCGGGCATTGCCGCGTCGGCCGCTTGGCTTGAAGCGATCATCGCGTTCAGCTTCGCCAGCGCCTGGCCGATTCCCCCGACTTCATCCATCAGTCCGAATTTCACGGCATCATAGCCGCCCACCGCCGTTCCGATATCCCGGTTCAGCTCTCCCGTCTTGAACATCAGATCTTTGAAGACCTCCTCGCTGATCCGCGAGTGCGAAGTCACGAACCGCACCACCCGCTCCTGCATTTTCTCCAGGTATTCAAATGTCTGCGGAACTCCGATCACAAGCCCGTTCATCCGGATGGGATGAATCGTCATCGTGGCGCTCTCGGCAATAATGGAATAGGTGGAAGCTACGGCAATCGGCACCCCGATGCTGTGGCCTCCCCCCACTACAACCGTTACCGTCGGTTTCGACAGCGAAGCAATCATCTCCGCAATCGCCAGCCCCGCCTCGACATCCCCGCCCACCGTGTTGAGGATCAGCAGTATGCCCTGAACCGTCTTGCTCTGCTCCGCTGCCACCAGCTGCGGGATAATATGCTCATACTTCGTCGTCTTGTTCTGCGGAGGCAGTACGAAGTGACCTTCAATCTGCCCGATGATCGTCATGCAAAAAATATCCGGCTCGCCTCCGAGCACGGCGTTCTGTCCAAATTCCCGCACGGCTCCGGCCGGGCCGGGAACCGAAACTTGCGGAATCGCTCCCGGCACTAAGCCGGGGCCGGGTCCCTCCGGCGCGGGGGCCGGCTCCTCGGCAAGGTAGCGCCGGGCGTTGCCGCTGTCTGCGGCATGGTTGTCCGTCATCTGAACCCACTCCTTCTCCATTGCGTTCTCGGGGTTAGTATGACTTTAGACCAAGAAGGTCTATGCACGCGGTCTGAAGGGTGGTACACCGGCAGACAGGCGGAACAGACACACCAAGGCCCTCCCCGCCGGAAAGCGTCCATTTTCCGGAGGAAGGGCCCTGATCTTAACCGTTATTCAGATAGAGTCCTTGAAGGCCCCTTAGACTTCCATGATGATCGGAAGGATCATCGGTCTGCGGCGGGTCTGTTCAAAGAGGAACCGGCCCAGGGAATCCTTAACGCTGGTCTTGAGCGAAGCCCACTCGTTGACCTTCTCGCTCATCAGGCGCTGCAGTGTACTGGATACGATGCGGTTGGCTTCATCGAGGAGGCCTTCCGACTCGCGCACATACACGAAGCCGCGGGAAATGATGTCCGGACCGGATACGATAGCGCCGTTCTGCTTGCTCAGCGTAACGACGACAACGAGGATGCCGTCCTGGGACAGCAGCTTGCGGTCGCGGAGAACGATATTGCCGACGTCGCCTACGCCAAGACCGTCAATCAGCACATTGCCGGAAGTCACCTTGCCGGCGCGGCGGGCCGAACCGTTCTGGATTTCGACCATTTCGCCGATCTCGGTAATAAAGATATTGTCGGGATCCACGCCGACGGATTCCGCCAGCAGGGAATGTCTGCGCTGCATCCGGTATTCGCCATGGATCGGAATAAAGAACTTCGGCTTCATCAGGTTGAGCATCAGCTTGAGCTCTTCCTGGCTGCCGTGACCGGAGACGTGTACGCCGGAATTGGAGCCGCTGTAAATAACGTTGGCGCCCAGGCGGAACAGTTCGTCGATCGTCCGGCCGACATACTTCTCATTGCCCGGAACCGGTGTGGCGGCGATGATGACCGTATCGCCCGGCAGAATGTCCACCTTGCGGTGGCTGGAACGGGCCATCCGGGTAAGGGCCGACATCGGCTCGCCCTGGCTGCCTGTGCAGAGCACGACAACGCGGTTGGCGGCCATGCGGTTCATCTCTTCCGGTTCAATCAGCATGCCGTCCGGCAGATGCAGATAACCCAGCTCGGAAGCGATCGACACTACGTTGACCATGCTCCGGCCGATGACCGTGATCTTGCGGCCGGTCTGTTCAGCGGCATTGACAACCTGCTGAATGCGGTGCACGTTGGAAGCGAAGGTCGCCACCACGACGCGCTGGTCGGCCTTGCGGAAGATATCTTCCAGCACAACGCCCACATTCTTCTCCGAAGGCGTGAAGCCCGGCTTCTCGGCATTGGTGCTGTCGGACATCAGGGCAAGCACGCCCTTCTGTCCAATCTCGGCCATCCGGTGCAGGTTGGCATATTGTCCGTTGACCGGCGTGTGGTCGAACTTGAAGTCGCCGGTGTGAACGACGTTGCCTTCGGGCGTCTCGATGCAGATGCCGACGGAATCCGGAATACTGTGGTTCGTCCGGAAGAAGGTTGCCACCAAGGTGTTCCCCAGCTTCACGACCGAATCCTCATGGATGAGAATGCGCTTCGTCTCGCCGAGCATATTCGCTTCCTTCAGCTTGTTCTCCACCAGACCCAGCGTCAGCTTCGTTCCGTAGACCGGAACATTCAGATGCTTGAGCACATAAGGCAATCCACCGATATGGTCTTCGTGGCCGTGCGTCAGCAGAATGCCGCGCACCTTATCGCGGTTCTCCGTCAAGTACGAAATGTCCGGAATAACGATGTCGATACCGAGCATGTCCTCTTCGGGGAATTTAAGCCCGGCGTCCACGACGACGATGTCGTTGCCGTATTGGACGACGTACATGTTCTTCCCGATTTCGCCGACTCCGCCTAATGCGAAGATCGTAAGTTTATCATTGTTGTTTTTTTTGGACAAATGAATCTAACCCTCCTAGTAAATTTGGACGCAAAATATATGGTTGTTTCATGGCTTCCACAATCCAGGCAGCGCTGAACACATCATTGAAACTGCTGATTTCCCTTCAGACACGGGCGAATGCCGTCCGAAACTCCGAAAAAAGATACAACAACGAAAGCCCCCTTGTTCCAAGGAAAGCGATCTCCATTCTTCAAAGCGGACGCTGATGTCAAGCCTGACGCCGAACCCGGCCCATACACTTCCGGTTTCGGGCGCAAATCGGCCCGATAGGCTCTCACCGTGTCCAGTCATGCCGTGTCGCATGACAGAAAATCACTGCATTTTTAATTAACCGCACCCAGTCACTTGCATCCATTATACATGATAAATTTAACAAAAGACAAGTCAGGACCTTCTCTCCGCTATTTTATCCGCAATTGTCTCTCTTTATTTAGACGCGAAGAAGCCGCCTTCGGGAAGGAAGGCGGCCTCTATAACATTCCGGTTCACCGGATTTACCGGACGTCCGGGCGTTCTATTGAAGGAGTTGACGGATGAATTCGGCTTCCGCTTCGCTGGGGTCTACCAGAGGAAGACGGACGGAACCCACCGTCACGCCGCGCAGCTCAAGCGCATACTTGACGGCGGAAGGGTTCGGCAGCGGCTGGGGACATTCGAACAAGCCCTTGAACAGCGGGAACAGCTCCCGGTGAACCCGGCCCGCCGACGCGATATCCCCCGATATGAACGAACGGATCATGGCGGACATTTGGGCTCCGGCGATATGGCTGGCGACGCTGATAATGCCGTGCGCGCCTACAGCCAGCATCGGCAGCCCAGCCGCGTCGTCCCCCGAATACACGTGGAACCCGTCAGCGCAGTTCGCCGCAATCAGCGCCACATTATCGCAGGAAGCGCATTCCTTCGTGGCCACGATTCCCGGTACCCGGGAGAGGCGGACCGTAGTCTCCGGAGACAGGCATACCCCTGTCCGGCCCGGAACATTATACAGAATCAACGGCAGATCACTCTCGGCGGCGACAGCCGAGAAATGACGATAAAGCCCTTCCTGGTTGGGCTTGTTGTAATACGGCACGACCAGAAGCGCCGCATCGACGCCCAGCTGCTCGGCCTGCTTGGTTAAGGCGATCGAGTGTTTCGTGCTGTTGCTGCCTGTGCCCGCAATGACCTTGCAGCGGCCGGCGGCCTTCTTCAGCACAAAGGAAAACATCTCCAGCTTTTCTTCATCGCTCAGCGTAGGCGACTCGCCCGTCGTTCCCCCGACGACAAGTCCCTCCGACTTCTGCTCTTCAATCAGGTAGTCCACCAGGCGCGCGGTCGCCTCCCAGTCAATCTCCCCCTCCTTGTTAAAAGGAGTCACCATGGCTGTTATCAGTCTTCCGAATTCCACTCTGTATTCCTCCCCTTAACGGTGTAGTTCGAATTTGGAATGCAGCGCGCGCAGCGATTGCACCATGTCTTCCTTCTTCACCAGCACCCAGATCGTCGTGTTGGAATCCGCGGATTGCAGAATCTGGATATTCTGCGTACTGAGGGCTTCCACGATCCGGGCCATGATCCCGGGAACGCCGTTGATGCCCCCTCCGATGACGGACACCTTGACGCAGCCCGACAGGCTCTTGGGCCGAAGGCCAAGCTCCTGCAGCGCGGCAATCGCTTTTTCTGAATTGTTGTCAAAGACCGTATAGACGGCGCTGGTCGGGGTCACGTTGATAAAATCGACGCTGATCCCGTTGTCGGCCATCGCCTTGAAGATCTGAAGCTGAACGCCGGAGACGTTGCCGTCCGGGCATCCCACGGAAATCTGGGTGATGTTGTTGACATAGGCAATGCCGGTAACGAACCGGTCCACGATGCCGGGCTGGGCGTCCTTGAAGGCTTCCGGCTGTGTAACCAGCGTCCCTTCGCTCTCCGAGAAGGTGGAGCGGACGCGCACCGGAATCTGCGCCTGCATGGCGATCTCCACGGCTCTGGGATGAATGACCTTCGCTCCCTGGTACGCCATATTGCAGATCTCAGTATAGCTGACAAAACCAAGCGGACGCGCATCCTCGACGATTCGGGGATCGGCGGTCAGAATGCCGTCCACGTCCGTATAAATATCGACCATATCCGCCCGGAGCGCAGCCCCAAGCGCAGTCGCCGATGTGTCGCTGCCGCCGCGGCCCAGCGTCGTGAAGTCGCCTTCTTCCGTCTGTCCCTGGAATCCGGTGACAATGACGACCTTCTGGGCACGCAGTTCACGGAGAATCCGTTCCGGCCGCACATCGAGAATCCGGGCATTGCCAAAGCTGGCATCCGTTAAAAAACCGGCTTGCGCGCCGGTAAGCACTGTGGACGGAACGCCTTCGCTCTCCAGCAATCCGCACAGCGTGGCAGCCGATATAATCTCCCCGCAGCACATCAGCAGGTCCTTCTCCCGTTCCGGAAGCGCATTGCCGTTCTGTACCGCCCAATCCAGAAGCGTGTCCGTCGCATACGGTTCGCCGCGGCGGCCCATGGCCGACACGACGATGACCAGGCTGTGCCCGGCCGCAAGCTCCCGTTTGACATGACGGATGACATGCTCTCTTGCCTGCGGGGTCGACAGCGACGTTCCGCCGAATTTTTGCACCAAAATGCCCATGACTATTCCTCCATTAAGTAAACGAAACAACGGGGTCTCCCTGCCGGTACCCTTAGCGGGCGGCAGGGAGGCTCTTGCTGCCATTCGTGCTGCAAATTTATGCTGAATGAAACCGTTCAATGATCATCGGCTGAAGCTGCACGCCCGACAGGGCGGCATAACAAGCTTCCGGAATCAGGTCCATCCGGGCCACCAGCGAGTTCGGTTTTCCTTGCGGATTATCCTGACCGAACGGAACAAAATAAATATTCTTCGCCACCAGGAGCTTGGCGATATTCGCCGCGTTGAGGCCCAGACCGTCGTTGGTCGAGATCGCCAGTACAACCGGACGCCCGTTGCGCATCTGCGACTTGGCCGCCATCAGGACAGGTCCGTCCGTCATGGCGTTGGCCAGCTTGCTTGTCGTATTGCCCGTGCAGGGCGCAATGGTCAGCACATCCAGAAGCTTCGACGGGCCCAGCGGTTCCGCTTCAACAATTGTAGAAATGATATCATTCCCCGTTATATCTTTCAACTGTTTTAGCCAATTTTGCGACGTCCCGAACCGGGTATCCGTTCCCTTCACCGAAGCCGAGACGATCGGCACGACATTGGCTCCCTCATCCACAAAACGCTGAATTTGCGGCATGACTTCCTCAAAGGTGCAGTGGGAGCCTGTAATGGCGTACCCGACAGTTTTCCCGTGCCAGTTCATGTATTCTCACCCCTCCTGTTCGCGGCTCTCCGCGCGTATGCACTCCACCAGAGCGTTCGCCATGATGATGCCGGCGGTCTTCGGAGCGACAATCCCCGGCAGACCCGGAGCCAGCAGAGCGCGGATGCCTCTCTTCTCGGCATAGCGGAAGTCCGTGCCGCCCGGCGAAGAAGCCAGGTCGATTACACAGGCGTGCGCCGGCAGCTTGGAAATCATCTGCGCATTCAGAATCATCGAAGGAATCGTATTGAACACCAGATCCGCATCCGCCAGATTTCGTCCGAGGTCTTCCGTCATGAACGCCTGCCAGCCCATCTCTTCCGCCCGCGCGTAATGCTCTCTCCGGCGGACTCCAACCCGCACCCTCGCTCCAAGGCCTTGAAGGCTTCTCGCCATCGTAAACCCGGTACGTCCCATCCCCAGCACCACGGCTGCCGAGCCGTGTATGGTAAAATCCGTATTCTGGATCACCATAGCAAGCGCCCCTTCCGCGGTCGGAATGGAGTTATAGATGGCCACATCATCCTGCTCCAGCAGTTCGGTCAGCCGCAGCCCCCGCTCCCGGCAGAGCTTGCGCAGGAACGGCTTTGCCATTCCCGTGTATACCGTGCAGTGGGCCGGCAGCGCCGCAATCTGCTCCGGTCCGATCCGAAGCGGCACCGACGAATACTTGGCTCCGACCTGGCCCTCATCATCGCAGCCGACCACAGGCAGCACCAATGCATCCGCCTCCGACAGCAGGGAATCTGTCAATTCCGCCTTCGCCGCCCCCGGCAGCTGCCCTTCCCAAAGGTCGAATCCGACCGTACTCACGCCGGCGTCCATTTCTACGCATTTGCGAATGATTTCAATTTGTCTTGCATCCCCGCCCAGGAAGACGATCCGGACGCCAGTAAGCATAGGATGACGCTCCTTTCACCACTTACGCTAACGACTCTGGAGCATTGTATGCCGGGCAAGGGCGATGGGTGAATGCGGAAGCGCGGGCAGCCGGTAACCGAACCGGCATTTTTCCATAAAAAAAGCCCGCGCCGCCTGCATGAGCAGGCCCGCCGGGCTTGTCTTTCGCTTGTCTTCCGTCTGTTTAACGGCCGGTATGGCCGAAGCCGCCCGCGCCGCGGGCCGTCTCGTCCAGTTCCTCCACCCAGGCCAGCTCGGTGGCCGGCACCGTCTGGAACACCATCTGGGCGATCCGCTCGCCGCGCTTGACGGTGAACGATTCCTGCCCCAGATTGATCAGGATCACTTTGATCTCGCCGCGGTAATCGGCATCAATCGTCCCGGGCGTATTCAGACAGGTCACGCCGTATTTGATCGCAAGCCCGCTGCGCGGACGGATCTGCGCTTCGAGCCCCACCGGCATGGCCAGCGCAATGCCGGTCGGAATAAGCGCGCGGGCGCCCGGCGTCAGCGTGACCTCTTCCTCCACGGCCGCGAACAAGTCGTAGCCGGAAGCCTGCTGCGACATTTTGCGCGGCGCCTCCACATCCTCAGAGCCCGGAAGCTTGCGAATTTGCACGTATGGCAACAAGATCATCTCTCCTTACATTGAGAATCGGTTTATCGGATGTACCCACCATGGCGGCGGCAAGCGGCCGGGCGAACATCCGGTCCAGCAGCGCGTCCACGTCCTTCATGCTTACGTTCTGAATCCGCTCGATCACATCGTCGAGCGATTCGTGCCGACCGAGCATCAGCTCGTTCTTGCCGAGCCGGTTCATTCGGCTGCTGGCGCCTTCAAGCGAGAGAATCAGGCTGCCCTTGAGCTGCTCCTTGCCCTTGCTGAGCTCGTCTTCGGACAAGCCCTTCGCCGCCAGATCGGCCAGCATCTCCTTGGTCAGCTCCAGCACTTCCCGGGTCTGCTTCGGAGCGGTCCCTGCGTAGACCGTGAACAGGCCGCTGTCCGCCTGTGCGCTGTGGTAGGAATAGACCGAGTAGGCCAGGCCGCGCTTCTCGCGAATCTCCTGGAACAGGCGGGAACTCATCCCGCCGCCGATTGTATTGTTCAGCAGCACCATGGCGTATTGAAGCGGATCATCGATGGCGCAGCCGGGCAGCGAGAGACAGATATGGTTCTGCTCCGTTTTTTTGCGCTGAAACAGAAGTTCTCCCTGGAATTCGGGAGGCGTCAGAGCCGCTTCGCTGCCCGGGTTGTCGAATCCGGCAAAATACCGTTCCAGCAGTTGAACGACCGCTTCTTCGTTCCCGAGGTTGCCTGCCAGGCTGATCACGGTATTCTCCACCGTGTACTGCTTCTTCATATAAGAACGCAGATCATCCGGTCCCATGCCGAGCAGAACGTCCTTCTGTCCGAGAATGGTCATGCCGAGCGGATGGCTGCCGTAAGCGGCTGCGGACATCAGCTCATGCACCAGATCGTCCGGCGTATCCTCGCACATGGAGATTTCCTCCAGAATGACGTTGCGTTCCTTCGCCAGCTCCTCCGGGTCCAGCTGCGACTTGAGAAACATATCGGACAGCACATCCACCGCAATCGGCAGATGCTCATCCAGCACCTTAGTATAATAGCAGGTATATTCCTTAGCCGTAAAAGCGTTGAGATTGCCGCCGATGGCGTCAAACTGCTCCGCAATTCCTTTGGCGTCGAACCGGTCCGTCCCCTTGAACAGCATATGCTCGATAAAATGGGAAATCCCGTTGATGTCCGGCGTTTCGTTGCGCGATCCGGTCTTTACCCAAATGCCGAAGGCGACGGACCTCCCGGTTGGAATATTCTCCATCACGACCCGCAATCCGTTGGACAGTACAATTTTGTTCATTCGGTTCCTCCTGGTTCATGCCATGTTCCTGCTCTCGTGAAGAACGGGCTCTACATATCCTATCAAAATCAGGCCGCTCACTCAACCGCATCGTCTTCGGGGCGTTCGGCCGAGAGCGTCTCCGAGACGGTTGCCAGCCGCAGCCCCTTGGCCCGGATGCCGCGAATCATCCCCCGGAGCGCCTGGGAAGATGTATCCGTCGGATGCATCAGAATCAGACTGCCCGGCTCGGCTTTGGACGTGATTTTGGCAACGACGGCGTCGGCGGGCGGATGCCTCCAGTCCACCGTATCGAGCGTCCAGAGCACCGTCTTCAGTCCGAGTCCCTGGGCGATTTCAACCGTCTGCGCATTAAAATCTCCCGAAGGCGGAGCGAACCACTTGTTCTCGACCCCAAGGCTCGACTTCAGCAGATCCTTCGTCTTCGCGATTTCAAGCTGCGCTCTCTCCCGGCTGAGCCGGCTCATATTCGGATGCGTATAGGCGTGGTTCTCCATCTCGTGGCCCCGGTTCTTGATCTCCAGCGCCAGCTCCCGGTTCTTGCTCAGCCAGGTGCCGTCGAGGAAGAACGTCGCCTTCACTTTCTCTTCGTCCAGAATGTCCAGCATCGGCTTAATGAACTCGTTCCCCCACGCCACATTAATCATCAGCGATACAAAAGGTTTCGCCGGATTGCCGCGGTAGATCGGCTGCGCCCCCAGATCCTCAAGCGAGACTTCCGGCTTGATCCGCCGGAATACGTAAGGAATCTGCTCTCCCGGCTGCAGCACGGACGCCTTCCGGTACGTTGCCTCTACATCGACTTCCCGTCCGTTATACCCGGGTATCGCCTTCCAGACCCGGTCCACCCGGGCATTCAGCGGCTCCTGCCGAAGCTCGGAAGCCTTCCGCTCAATAAGCCGCCGCAGCGGCTCCTTCGGCTCCCCGCTATTCTTCTGCGGCGCCGCAGCCGCCGCAGACGCTCCGCTCCCGCGTTCGTCCGGCGCCTCGCCGTGCACGGCCGCCAGCATATTCCGCACCGGCGGAGCGCTCCGCCCGATGCCGATGACGACGGCCAGACAGGCCAGAACCATCGCCGCCTTATTCACATTTGCTCCCATACTCCAGCTTCCTCCCGCGTACCTCGAATCGCCGGGGTTTACCGCTTCTGGCAGGGAAGCGCAGCCGGCGTCTTCCGGCGCGGCCGGCCGGGCCCGCGCAGGACTTTGTCCCATTCTATGAGCGCCGCTGAACGAATATGAGGAGCATTCCATTCCAATAAAAAAGAGCCAGATCGCAAAAGCCTCTGCCTCTTTGCCGTTGCCGGCCGAAGGTCGTCCTTGCGGCCGTCCCCTTCCTGTGAAAGGGACAGCCGCTGACGCAATCGTTATTCACTCTTCATGCGCTGCCGGAACCCGGACAGGTCAAGCCTGCGGTTCAGCAGTGAGCACGGCCTTGCGGGACAGGTTGACCCGGCCCTGCTGGTCGATCTCGGTAACTTTGACCGTCACGGTATCGCCGATCGCCACGACATCTTCCACCTTGCCGACCCGTTCGGTCGAGAGCTGGGAAATATGCACGAGGCCGTCTTTGCCCGGAAGGATCTCGACAAATGCGCCGAATTTCTCGATCCGCTTCACCGTGCCGACATAGATTTCGCCGACGACGACTTCACGTACGATGCCTTCGATAATGCCGCGGGCCTTCTGAATCATCGCTTCATCCGAAGACGAAATGAATACGCGTCCGTCCTGCTCGATGTCGATCTTGACGCCGGTCTCGTCGATGATCTTGTTGATGATTTTGCCCCCGGCGCCGATCACGTCGCGGATCTTGTCCGGGTTGATGTTGATGATAATGATCTTCGGCGCATACGGAGACAGGCTCTCTCTCGGCTTCAAAATGGCTTCCGTCATTTTGCCGAGAATGAACATGCGGCCTTCCTTCGCCTGCTGCAGCGCTTCTTCAAGAATGGAGCGGTCGATGCCGTCGATCTTGATGTCCATCTGAATGGCGGTTACGCCTTCCGCGGTACCGGCCACCTTGAAGTCCATGTCGCCCAGATGGTCTTCCATCCCCTGGATGTCCGTCAGGATCGAGACATGCTCGCCGTCCTTGATCAGACCCATGGCCACACCGGCAACCGGCGCCTTGATCGGAACGCCTGCGTCCATCATCGCCAGCGTGCTGGCGCAGATGCTCGCTTGGGAGGTGGAACCGTTGGATTCCAGCACTTCGGAGACCAGACGAATTGTATACGGGAACTCCGCTTCGTTCGGGATGACCTTCGACAGGGCGCGCTCGCCCAGAGCGCCATGACCGATCTCGCGGCGTCCCGGCGCTCTCAGCGGACGGGCTTCGCCTACGCTGAACGGCGGGAAATTATAGTGGTGCATGAACCGCTTCGTCTCGGCCAGGTCGATGCCGTCGAGAATCTGCACATCGCCGAGCGCTCCCAGCGTACAGATGCTGAGCGCCTGGGTCTGTCCACGGGTGAATAGGCCCGATCCGTGCGTGCGCGGCAGCAGCGACGTATCGCACTCGATCGGACGAATTTCGTCGAGCTTCCGGCCGTCCGGACGCACCTTGTCATGGGTGATGAGCCGGCGGACTTCTTCCTTGACGATATCGTGCAGTACTTCTTTAACATCGGCAATCAGCTCAGGCGTCTCTATGTATTTCTCGGAGAAATACTCGACGGTCTCCGCGTTCACGGCGTCAATGGCATCCTGCCGGGCATGCTTCTCGGCGATACGGACCGCCTGAACCAGCTTCTCGGCCGCAAAATCGCGGACTTCCCGGTTCACATCGACATTCACGGCATGGAGCTTGACTTCCATCTTCTCTTTACCTGCAAGCTTCACCAGTTCTTCGATGACGGCTACAATGTTCCGGATTTCGGCATGTCCGAACATGATCGCTTCCAGCATGATTTCTTCGGGAACCTCGTTGGCTTCCGCTTCCACCATCATGATGGCATCCTTCGTACCGGCCACAACAAGATAGATGTCGCTGGCTTCCTGCTGGGCAATCGTCGGATTGATGACGAACTCGCCGTTCACCCGGCCGACCACCACGCCGCCGATCGGGCCGCTGAACGGCACATCGGAGATGCTGAGGGAAGCGGAGGTGCCGATCATCGCGGCGATCTCCGGCGAGCAGTCCTGATCCACGCTCATGACGAGATTCAGCACCTGTACATCATTGCGGAATCCTTCCGGGAAGAGCGGACGAATCGGACGGTCGGTCAGACGGCTGGAGAGAATCGCCTTCTCGCTCGGTCTGCCTTCACGCTTGATGAAGCCGCCGGGAATTTTGCCCACCGCATAGAGACGTTCTTCATAATTGACGGTAAGCGGGAAAAAGTCGAGATCCTTCGGCTCTTTTGAAGCGGTTACGGTGCAGAGCACCGAAGTATCGCCGTAACGAACCATCACGGCTCCGTTCGCCTGCTTGGCGAGACGGCCTGTCTCCAGCACCAGCGTTCTTCCGCCAAGCTGCATTTCAACACGTTGTTCCATAAAACCCCTCCTTGAATTGGGCTTGTTCCTTGATGTTCTCGTCTTCTATGGAAAAAAGCCGCCGCAGGCGGCGGCTGACCAGCCTTTGGGCATCACTCTGATTATCCCCAAATTTTTAAAAAGCAACCCGGCGACCCGCTGACGCTTCAAGGAAGCACATACGGTATACAACCAGGCTGCTTTAGGGGTAAACGTATGATGATTAGCGACGCAATCCAAGTTTCTCGATCAGGGCGCTATAGCGTCTAACGTCCTTGTTCTTCAGGTACGCCAACAGCTTACGGCGCTGACCTACCATCTTCAACAATCCGCGGCGGGAATGATGATCCTTCTTGTGCGTACGCAGGTGGTCGGTCAAGTTCGTAATATTCTCAGTCAGGATCGCGATCTGCACTTCAGGAGATCCGGTATCGGATTCATGCGTTCTGTGCTCTTCGATCAGCTGATGCTTCCGTTCTTGAGTCAATGCCACTCTGTTCACCTCCTTCTCTATAATCGCCTGTGGCCTCGTCGCCGTCGGTGAAGCTCGTACAACCAAGCCAAGGTTATCGTCAGCGGCAAAAAGCCGGCAACGTTTAACAGTATAGCATTACGCGCGGCAAAAGTAAAACAAATTGGCGTCTCCCGCAGCCAAATTTCTTCATCCTCTTCAGCGGAGCTGATGCCGGGCCACCTCGGCATCGGCGCCGATCTGGCGAATCAGCGCGTCCACCGAATCGAACTTGCGCTCGGGACGAATGAACGAGACCAGCTCCACTTCCATTTCACGGCCGTACAGGTCCCCTTCGAAGTCGAACAAATGCACCTCAAAGCTCGGTTCCAGCGCCTGTTCGTGAAAGGTCGGCTTGACTCCGACATTCATGACTCCGTCCAGCCGCCGGCCGTCAATTCCGGCCCGCACCGCATAGACGCCCGTTGCCGGAATGACATAGCGGTCCTCCAGCTTCACGTTGGCCGTTGGAAAACCGATGGTCCGTCCGCGCTTCTCGCCGTGCGCGACCGTCCCCCGGATCCGGTAGGGCCGTCCGAACCAGGCATTGGCGGTCTCGATGTCGCCTTCCTGCAAGGCTCTGCGGATGCCGGAGCTGCTGACCTTGACGCCGTCCAGAAGAAACGGCGGCGCGGTCTCGACCTGCATCCAGCCTTCTCCAAGGCGCTGCAGCATCTCGGCGTCGCCTTCGCCCTTGTAGCCGAAGCGGTAGTCGAACCCGACTACCGCGGCGGAGAGGCGCAGCGGCCGGAGCATTTCGTCTACGAACTGCTCCGGACTGATCCGGGACAACGGCTCATCGAATTCCAGAATGTACAGGACATCGATGCCCATATCCGCCAGCAGCTCGCGCTTGTCGCGCGGCGGCGTCAGGTATCCGTCGTAATTTCCCTTGCCCATCACATCTTTGGGATGCGGATGAAAGGTGATGACCGCGCATGGCAGCCCCTCCCTGCGCGCACGCGCAACAGCGGCGGCAATTACGCTGGCATGTCCGCGATGAAGGCCGTCGAACTGACCCAGCGCTGCGATCTGGGGTCTTCCCCATTCTCCGGCCGCCTCCGCCGATAACGGGAAGCTTAACATTACGGTTCTCACGTTGCTCCTCACCTGCAATTCACATAGGTTCTTATAAGTTCACGGTTTCTTTAATTGAATACTTTTACCGGAGCGATGGCCCCGCTCTCTTCGCGTTCAAAGATGCCCAGGAATTCGCCCTTTTCGTCGTACAGCCGAATCGGACCGGATGCTCCGACCTCCGGCGCCACAAAACGCGCAGCCAGCCGCTGCCCCTGAAGAGCCGCCTTGCGCTTCTCTTCCATGACCCGGTGCTCCGGAAGATGGGCAATGGCCTGATCCGCCGGAATCAACGCCTCCTGCAGGTCTCCGCGCTCCATGCGGGCAGCTATCTGCTCGAGCGTCAGACACCGGTCCAGCGTAATGCCGCCGGACCGCGTCCGCTCCAGCTTCACCATGGCCGCCGGCACCGAGAGCGCCCGGCCGATATCCACGCACAGCGTCCGGATATAGGTTCCCTTGGAACAGAGCGCCCGGAAGGCTACGTCACGGTGCCGTCCATCCGGCGTCGGCGTCATTCCCAGCATTTCAATTTCGTAAATTTCGACTTCCCGGCTCTTGCGCTCCACTACCTTGCCTTCCCGGGCAAGTTCATAGAGCCGTCTTCCGTCCACCTTGACCGCCGAATACATGGGAGGAACCTGGGAAATGACGCCGCGGAAGCGCTCGAGCGCCCCGCGCACTTCTTCCTCGGTCACCCGAATTTCTTCCTCCGACTCCGTCAGAGTTCCGGTCAGGTCTTCGGTGTCGCTGCTGACCCCAAGCCGAAGAACGGCGACATACTCCTTCGGCAAATCCTGAATATATTCGACCACCCGGGTTGCTCTGCCGAGACAAAGGGGGAGAACGCCGGTTACCATGGGGTCCAGCGTCCCGGTGTGGCCGATTCGTTTCATACCAAGCAGGCGGCGCGCCCGGGATACGACATCATGGGAGGTCATGCCTGCAGGCTTGTGGACGGCCAATACGCCTTCCAGTTCCGTCATAATCTCCGGTTGACCTCCTCCAGAACCTGCTCGACCGCCTGTTCCACCTTCATTTCAAGGCGGGCTCCCGCTGCCCGTGTGTGGCCGCCTCCTCCGAAGACCTGGGCCAGTGCCGCCACGTCCACTCTTCCTGCTGAACGCAGGCTGACCTTGACGGCGCCGTCATGAATGACCTTGAAGAGGAGTCCCACTTCCACGCCCTGAATATTGCGCGGATAGTTCACGATTCCTTCCAGGTCCTCATTGGCCGCTCCGCACTCTTCCATGTCCTTCGGGGTGACGACTACCCAGGCGATGTCTCCGCGGGGAGACATCTGCAGCGTATTCAGCGCTCTCGTCAGCACCCTCATCTGGGGAAGCGTCATCTCCTCCAGCAGGGTCTCGGCCAGTTCCGGGCCGTTCACGCCCATTTCAAGCAGCTTCGATACCGCCGCCATTACCTTCGGCGAAGTATTGGAGTATCTGAACCCTCCCGTATCCGTCAGCAGGCCGGTGTAGATGGCCGTCGCAATCTCTTTATCCCAGGCTGCCCCGAATTCATTCAGCAGATCGAACAGAATCTCCGCGGTTGCCGCAGCGTCGGGCTTGATCAGCGTAATCTCCCCGTATCCGTTGTTGGTTGGATGATGGTCAATGTTCACGATCCGCGCATCCTCGGCGAACAGCCGCTGGGTCCCGCCGACGCGCTGGAAATCCGCACAATCGACGCAGATGACATGGCTGAACTTGCGGTCGGGCTGCGAAACGGACATATCGAGAATCTCACCGGCATGCCACAGATAACGCATGCGCGCCGGAATCGGGCCTTCGTTGATCATAACGTATTTCTTGCCCAGACATGAGAGAAGCCAGCCCACCGCTAGGGTGGAGCTGACTGCATCTCCGTCCGGCTGAACATGCGACACTATCAAATAATCGTCGTGTTCCAGCAGAAACTCGCGGGTCTGCCGGAGACATTGTTCGTAGCTCTGCATTCGCCGTCTCCTTTAATTAAGACTCCTTCTCATCCGTTCGGCCGATCTCTCCGAGCAGCTTCTCGATCCGGCTGCCGTAGGCAACCGATTCGTCGAACTTGAAGATCAGCTCCGGCGTATGCCGGAGGCGGATCACTTTGCCCAGTTCGGATCTCAGAAAGCCGTTCGCCTTCTCAATTGCCTTCAGGGAAGCAGCCTTCTGCTCGTCGCTGCCGAATACGCTGAGATAGACTTTGGCCTGGGACAGATCATTGGTCACATCAACGCCGGTTACGGTAACGAAACCGACCCGAGGATCCTTCAACTCTTTCTGGATCAGGAGACTGAGCTCTTTCTTGATCTGCTCGCCAACCCGCTCCGCTCTGATCTTGGACATGTTATTGTCACCTCTTGTCTTTAGCGCTCGACGGATTCCATAACGAACGCTTCGATAATGTCACCCACCTGGATGTCGTTATAGCGTTCCAAAGTTATGCCGCATTCATAACCCTGCGCCACTTCTTTGGCATCATCCTTGAAGCGTTTCAGGGAATCAATCTTGCCCTGGAAGACGACGATGCCGCTGCGGATAAGGCGAAGCTCGGCGTTGCGCGCGATCTTGCCGTCGATAACCATACAGCCCGCAATCGTGCCGACTTTGCTGATCTTGAACATGTTGCGCACTTCGGCGTGGCCGATGACGTTCTCTTTGAATACCGGATCGAGCATGCCCTTCATGGCCTGTTCGATCTCTTCGATTACATTGTAGATGATGTTGTGGAGACGAACATCCACCTTCTCCTGCTCGGCCGCCGCCTTGGTCTGGGCGTCCGGACGAACATTGAAGCCGATGACAATGGCATTCGATGCCGCGGCCAGCGTAATATCGGATTCCGTAATGGCTCCCGCTCCGCTGTGAATAATCTTGACGCGCACGCCTTCCACTTCGATCTTGGCCAGCGAGCTCTTCAGCGCTTCAACCGACCCTTGAACGTCGCCCTTGATAATGACGTTCAGGTCCTTGATTTCGCCGTCCTTGATATGCTTGAACAGGTCGTCCAGCGTGACGCGGCTGTTCGTATTCAGCTCCGACTGGCGCTGCGTAATCGCACGCTTGTCGGCGATAGAGCGGGCCTTCCGCTCATCCTCGAATACCATGAACGGATCGCCGGCTCCCGGTACTTCGGTCAGACCGGTGATCTCGACCGGAGTCGAAGGACCGGCTTCCTTCAGGCGGCGTCCCTTGTCACTGACCATAACCCGGATGCGGCCAAAGCAGTTGCCGGCGACAAAAGCATCGCCCACATGCAGCGTACCGTGCTGGACGAGAATCCGAGCCACCGGTCCGCGGCTCTTGTCGAGCTCGGCTTCGATGACCGTACCGCGCGCCCGCTTGTTCGGGTTGGCTTTGTACTCGTTGACTTCCGCAACGAGCAGAATCATTTCAAGCAGTTCCTCCAGACCGATGCGCTGCTTGGCGGAGACGTTGACGAAGATCGTATCGCCGCCCCACTCTTCCGGAACGAGCTCGTAGTTCGTCAGTTCCTGCTTCACGCGGTCCGGATCGGCGCCCGGCTTATCAATCTTGTTGACCGCTACGATAATCGGCAGTCCGGCGGCCTTCGCATGGTTAATCGCTTCGACCGTCTGCGGCATCACGCCGTCATCGGCTGCAACGACGATAATCGTCATATCGGTAACCTGCGCACCGCGGGCACGCATGGCCGTGAAGGCTTCGTGGCCCGGCGTATCGAGGAAGGTAATCTTCTTATGGTTGATCTCCACCTGATAAGCGCCGATATGCTGCGTGATGCCGCCGGCTTCGCCGCCGGTCACGTTCGTCTTGCGGATCGCATCCAGAAGCGTCGTCTTGCCGTGGTCAACGTGGCCCATGATCGTGACGACCGGAGGACGAGACACCAGATCTTCTTCAGCGTCGTTCTCTTCTACCGTCTCGAACCGGTCTTCTTCAACCGGAATCTTGACTTCCACTTCTACGCCGAATTCGCCGGCGAGCAGCTGGATGGTATCAATATCCAGTTCCTGGTTGATGGTCGCCATAACGCCCATCAGAATCAGCTTCTTGATAACCTCGGAAGCATCCTTGTGCAGCAGCTTGGCGGTCTCGCCGACCGTCATCTCGCCGCGGACAATAATCTTCTTCGGTGTATTGTCAATCTTCTCCCGGCGTTCCCCCGAGTACTGATTCCGGCCGCGCTGGTTCTTGCCGCCGCGGTTGTTGCCGCCGCGGAAGCCGCCCTTGCCGTCTTCAAAGCGCTTCGAGTTGCCGTTCTGGCGGTTGTTGCCGCTGCCGTTGCCGCCTCTACGGTTCCGGTCATTGCTGCCTGCGCCGCCGCCCTGTGCAGCCGGACGGGAATCGCCCGGGCGTGCTCCGCCGCCCTGGCCTTGCGGACGGCTGCCGCCGCCTGTGCGGGGGCCGCTCTGGCCGCCTTGGCCCTGCGGACGCGGTGCTCCGCCGCCCTGGCCTTGCGGGCGTCCTTCACCGCTGCGGTTGCCGCCTTGGCCCTGCGGACGGTTGCCGCCCGGACGGTTCTGGCCGCCCTGGCCTTGCGGACGGCTGCCCTGGCCGCCTTGGCCCTGCGGACGGCTCTGGCCGCCGCTTTGACCCTGCGGACGTCCGTCCTGGCGGGGTGCGCTGCCTTGACCCTGAGGGCGGGAGCTGTTCGAACTGGAAGTACGGCGGTTATCCTGGCCGCCTTGCGGACGTTGTGACGTTGTCGATGAGTTGTTCGGTTTACTGTTCATACCTACCTGCTTTTCATTTTGATTTTTGTTGGCACTCTGGCTATCGGCGGCAGCGCTTGTCTGAACCGGCCGGCTTGCGGCCGAGTTCTCGCGCTTGGCCGCCGCATTGCTTTTGACATCTTTGAAGAATTGCTCCACTTTGGAGACGGAGTCGTTCTCCATTACGCTCATATGGTTATTCACAGGGACGTTGAGCCGCTTCAGGATGGTGATAATTTCTTTGCTGCTCATGTTCAGCGACTTGGCATATTCATAAACACGCAATTTGTCCTTATTATCCTGTTTAGTCAATAACTCCACCTCCGACATTGTCTCCTAGCTGTCTGGAGATCATGTTCGCGAATCCCTGATCGGTAACGGCGATGACGACACGGCTTTCTTTGCCGATCGCTTCGCCAAGGGTATCGCGGCTAGCCCCGATCACCAGCGGAATATCGTAGGTCCCGCACTTATCGCGGAACTTCTTGTGCGTATTCTCCGAAGCATCCTCTGCCAAGATTACAAGCTTCGCTTCTTTGGAGCGGATGGCCTTCAGTACGATTTCATCGCCCGTCTGCACCTTGCCGGCGCGCATGGCGAGTCCCAGATTGGAGAGCGCTCTATTCGTCATCATCATCCGGCCCTTCCTTGGCGGCGAGGAACCGGTCCTCCACTTTGATGAAATCCCGCATCAGCTGCTCGTAGATTTCAGGCCCCACCGTGGTTTTGAGCGCCCGGTCCAGCGCCTTGTTCTTCTGGGCCAGCCGGAAGTATTCCAGCTTGCCGCAAATATAGGCGCCCCGCCCGGACTTTTTGCCGGTAAGATCAATCAGCACTTCGCCCTCCGGCGTACGCACAATCCGGATCAGCTCTTTCTTGGGCATCATTTCCTGGCTCGCCACACATTTGCGCAGCGGAACCTTCTTCTGCTTCACCATGATTCTAGCACCGCCTCTTCCTGGAACTTAGTCGATCGAGACGGAATCCTGAGGCATTTCATCGCCAGGCGTCTTCGGTCTGCCGAATTCCTGCTCCGCCTGGGTCTCGCTCTTGATGTCGATCTTCCAGCCGGTCAGCTTGGCGGCCAGGCGGGCGTTCTGTCCTTTGATGCCGATCGCCAGTGAGAGCTGGTAATCCGGCACGATGACGCGGGCCATCTTCTCTGCCTCGAACACCTGCACCTCCAGCACCTTGGAAGGGCTGAGCGCATTGGCTACATATTCCTCCACCGATTCCGAATAACGGACGATGTCGATCTTCTCGCCCCGAAGTTCCGTGACGATGGTCTGCACGCGCGTTCCTCTCGGACCGACGCAGGAGCCGACCGGATCGACTTCCGCATTGCGGGAGTAGACGGCAATCTTGGAGCGGAAGCCGGCTTCGCGGGCAACGGAACGAATCTCGACCACGCCGTCGAAGATTTCCGGAACTTCAAGCTCGAACAGACGTTTCAGCAGGCCGGGATGGGTACGGGAGAGCAGAATCTGCGGCCCCTTGGTCGTATTCTCCACCTTTGTAATGTAAGCCTTGATCCGTTCGCCGTGCTTGAATTTCTCCCCGGGCATCAGCTCGGTCAGCGGGAGCACGGCTTCAATCTTGCCGAGATCCACATAAATATTGCGAAGGTCCTGGCGCTGCACGAGACCGGTCACAATATCCTCTTCCTTGTCGATAAAAGCGTTATAAATAAGGCCGCGCTCGGCTTCGCGAATGCGCTGCGTTACAACCTGCTTCGCGGTCTGGGCGGCAATCCGTCCAAAGTCGCGCGGTGTGACTTCGAGTTCCGCCACGTCTTCCAGCTGAAAATGCGGGTTGATCTCCCGGGCCGCCGGCAGGGAAATCTCGGTGCGGGAATCCAGCACCTCTTCCACGATCAGCTTGCGCGCGAACACCTTGATGACGCCCGTATTACGGTTCATATCTACGCGCACGTTCTGCGCGGCGTTGAAGTTTCGCTTGTAGCTGGAGATCAGCGCAGCTTCGATGGCCTCGAACAGCACATCCTTGCTGATACCTTTCTCTCTTTCCAGTTCATTCATAGCTTCGATAAAATCCATACTCATGAAAAATCCGGTCCCCCTTTCAAGTACGTTAGAATATAATCGCCAATCGCGCGCTGGCGACTTTGGCATACGGAACAGTGTGCTGCTTCTTGCCCGCGGAGATAAGCAGTTCCTCATTCTCGAACGACAACAGCCGGCCCTCGAATTCCTTCAGACCGCCGATCGGCTCATAGGTCGTAACAAATACATCCTTGCCGACCGCCTTGCGCACATCGTCGGCCTTCTTCAGCGGCCGTTCCGCCCCGGGCGAAGATACCTCCAGAAAATAGGCGCCCTCGATCGGATCATTCTCGTCCAGCTTGGCGCTCAGGTATTCGCTGATCACGCCGCAGTCGTCGATGTCGATGCCGCCTTCCTTGTCCACAAACACACGCAGAAAGTAATTGGAGCCTTCCTTGACATACTCTACGTCAACCAGCTCGAAACCGTTGTCGTCCAGGTAGGGTTTCAGCATTTCTTCGACCGTACCTTTAATTTTGGGTGTGCTCAAATGAAAATAACCTCCACGAACTCGTAAATTCTGGCATTTCAAAGCTAAAGAGTGGGTTTCCCCACTCTCTCGCAAACGGACTTATCTCATTATTACCAAGAAAAATTATACCATAGCGAGGGCAAGACTGACAAGTGGCGAACCTTGACCGTACCTTCGCGCCGGTTAAAAGAGCGACAGCTGGTTGCTCTCCGGCAGACCGCGGAAGCAGCCCATATTCGTCAGCATCTCCACGATCGTCTTGCTCGCCTTCGACCGCTGCTGGAAATCCTCAATCGACAGGAATTCCCCGCCGTCCTTGGCGGCGGCGATATTGCGCGCCGCGTTGTCGCCGATGCCGGCCATCGCCGAGAAGGGCGGAATCAGGCTGTCGCCGTCGACGGTGAAGCGGGTCGCATCCGAGCGGTAGAGGTCGAGGCTTTTGAAGGTGAAGCCCCGGGCGGTCATCTCCAGCGCCATCTCCAGAATCGGCAGCAGCGCCTTCTCTTTCGGCTGGGCCTGGAAGCCCTTTTGCTCTATTTCAATTATGGCCTTGAGAATCGCGTCGTATCCCTTGCAGCAGAGTTCAATATCGAAATCCGCCGCACGTACGGAGAAATAGGTCGCATAATATTCGATCGGGTAATACAGCTTGAAATAAGCGGTCCGGACGGCCGAGATGACATAGGCGGCGGCGTGGGCTTTCGGGAACATGTACTGGATCTTGAGGCAGGAATCAATGTACCACTGCGGCACTTTGCACTTCTTCATCTCGTCGATCCATTCCGGTGTAAGACCCTTGCCTTTGCGGACGCTCTCGGTGATCTTGAAGGCGAGACCCGCATCCATGCCCGCTTTGTAGATCAGATAGAGCATAATGTCGTCGCGGCAGCCGATTACGGTCTTGATGTTGCAGGTTCCGTTCTTGATCAGTTCCTGCGCATTGCCGAGCCAGACGCCCGTTCCGTGCGACAGTCCCGAAATCTGCAGAAGGTCGGCAAAGCTCGACGGCTTCGACTCCACCAGCATCTGGCGGACGAACTTCGTTCCCATCTCGGGAACGCCGTAGGTGGCAACGGGAGTGCGGATCTGCTCCGGCGTCACGCCGAGCGCTTCCGTCGAGTTGAACAGGCTCATCACCTTCGGATCGTTCATCGGAATCGAAATCGGGTCCACCCCGGTGAGGTCCTGGAGCATACGCATCATGGTCGGATCGTCGTGTCCCAGAATATCGAGCTTCAGCAGGTTCGAATCGAAGGCGTGGTAGTCAAAATGGGTCGTCTTCCACTCGGCGTTCACATCGTCCGCCGGGTACTGCACCGGCGTGATATCTTCGACCTCCATGTAATCCGGAACGACGACGATGCCGCCGGGATGCTGGCCGGTGCTGCGCTTGACGCCCGTACAGCCGGCCGCAAGCCGGCTCAGCTCCGCTCCGCGCCAGCGCTTGTGGTGGTCTTCTTCGTACTTCTTGGCGAAGCCGTACGCAGTCTTCTCGGCCACGGTGCCGATGGTGCCGGCGCGGAATACGCTTTTCTCCCCGAACATGACCTTCGTGAAGTTGTGCGCCTGCGGCTGGTATTCCCCGGAGAAGTTAAGGTCGATATCGGGAACCTTGTCTCCCTTGAAGCCGAGGAACGTCTCGAACGGAATGTCCTGGCCCTCGCCCTTGAGCATGCCGCCGCAGTCCGGACACAGCTTGTCCGGCAAGTCGAATCCGCTCGGCACGCTTCCGTCCAGGAACCACTCGCTGTACCGGCAGTCGGCGTTGCGGCAAATATAGTGCGCCGGCAGCGGGTTCACCTCGGAGATGCCGAGGAAGGTCGCCACGACCGAAGAGCCTACGGAACCGCGGGAACCGACCAGGTAGCCGTCGCGGTTCGACTTTTTGACGAGCCGTTCCGAGATCAGGTAGTTGGCGGAGAAGCCGTACTTGATAATCGGCTCCAATTCTTTCTCCAGCCGGGCCACGACGACTTCAGGCAGCTCCTCGCCATAGATCGAACGCGCCGTCTGGTAGCAGGTATCGCGAATCTCCTGCTCCGCCCCTTCAATGTTGGGGGTGAACAATTCGGACGGGAACAGCGGATATTCCTCGAATCGGTCGGCAAGCGCCACCGTGTTGTCCACCACGACCTCCATCGCCTTCTCCGCACCCAGAAAAGCAAACTCCTCCAGCATCTCGTCCGTTGTCCGGAAATGGGCATCCGGCTTGCGCTGGTCCTTCAGCGGGCTGAAGCCGGTGATTCCATGAATCGTAATGTCGCGGAACAGCTTGTCCCGAGGGTCCAGATAATGAACGTTGCCGGTGGCAATGACCGGCTTGTTCAGCTTCTCGCCGATGTCGCATACCCGCCGCACGCAGTCCCGAAGCTCATCGGGGCTTGCGACGAAGCCCTTGTCCACCAGATGCATGTACATGGTCAGAGGCTGAATCTCCAGCACGTCGTAGAAGGCGGCGACTTCGATCGCCTCTTCCACCGATTTGTTCAGGACCGCCTCGAAGAACTCGCCGCGCTCGCAGCCGGAAATCACCAGCAGGCCTTCCCGCAGCTCTACAAGCTTGGAGCGGGGAATGCAAGGCACCCGTTTGAAGTATTCGGTGTGGGAGAGAGAAATCAGCTTATACAGATTCTTCTTCCCGACCGCGTTCAAGGCATAGATGCCGCAGTGAAACGGCCGCGTATTGGACAGATCCTTGCCGACATAATCGTTCAGCCGGTCCAGCATCGTCAGTCCCTTCAATTTCTCGGCATCGGCCAGCAGGCCGTTCAGAATGCCGCCGAGCGCCACGGTATCGTCCACCGCCCGGTGATGGCTCTCCAGCAGCACTTTGTATTTGTCCGCCAATGTGTTCAGCCGGTGGTTCTTCATATTCGGATGCAGCAGCCGCGCCAGCTCCAGCGTATCCAGGAACGGGTTGGTCATCTGCGGCTTGCCGTGTTTGGCCAGCATGGCCTGAATGAAGCCCATATCGAACCGGGCGTTGTGCGCAACGAGCACGGCATCCCCGGCAAAAGCGGTGAATTCGTCCAACACCGGCGCAATGTCCGGGGCATCCTTGACCATTTCGTCCGTAATGTTGGTCAGCTGCTGAATGTGATACGGAATCTTCTCATGCGGGTTCACGAACGTCGTATAGCGGTCAATCTCCTGCCCGCCCTGCATCTTCACGGCTGCAAGTTCGGTAATGTTGTTGCGGGTAATCGAAAGACCCGTGGTCTCGATGTCGAAGACGACATAGGTTGCCGTCTTCAGGTCCAGCGGCTGCGGATTCTCCACGACCGCGACGGAGTCGTTGACCACATTGGCCTCTACGCCGTACAGCATTTTGATGCCGTTCTTCTTCGCCGCCTTGGCGGCTTCCGGATAACACTGCACTCCGCCGTGGTCGGTCACGGCGATGGCGGGATGTCCCCACTTGGCTGCCGTCTTGATGTAGGCGTCGATCGGCGTTACCGCGTCCATCGTGCTCATTGCACTGTGCAGATGAAATTCCACCCGCTTGCGCTCGGCATTGTCCTTGCGGACCGGCGGAGCCGATACTTCGGCCAGGTCCGACGGAATCATGACAAGCTCCGGCGTCTGCATGAACCGGTCGTACTCGACACGGCCGCGCGCCTTGATCCATTTGCCGTTGGCCAGCTGGCCCATGACCTTCAAATCTTCCTTGTTCTTGGCGAACAGCTTCATTTGCAGCGAATCGGTAAAATCGGTAACGAAGAAGGTGAACAGCGTGCTTCCGTTGCGGAGCTCCTTGCTGTCCAGTCCGAAGATCGTTCCCTGAACGGTAATCTTCTTCTCCTCATCCTGAAGCTCGACAAGCGGAACCGGCGGCTCTTTGATGTCATAGCCGATCAGGAGCGGCACCGCTTCCGCCCCGTCGGCCACTTCTGCCAGTTCGTCAGCTTCGCGTGCCATCGTCATCATCTGCTCGATGTATTCGCGCTCTTCGCGCTGAAGCTTCTGTTGGAACTCCTCGAAGACTTCAGTCGGGTTCGCCGTCTCGGCCTGCTCGATCTTCACCCTCAGCGGCAGATCAAAATAGCGGGAATAGAACGTGATGATGGCCTTGTCAATCTCTTTCTTGCGGGCCAGCTCCAGCGACATACCGTCGCTCATGCTCAAATGCAGCGTCTCGCCCTCCAGGGTCTGCGAGGAACGGGACAGCCATCCGCTCGAAGACGGAATCTTCCGCTGTACCCACTCCTGGAACAGCCCCCAGTATTCCTGCACGATGTCGGCTCGGCTCACGGCCTCCCCGTACCGGAACAAGAAGCTGACCTGGGCGATATGCGACAGACGTTCCCGGATGCGCAGACTGAACGTGCGGTACGCCTGTGCGGGCACCAGAGCCGGTTTGACGACGACGACATGCCAGTCCCGGTTGCCCCGGCTGATCTCTACCCGCTCAATATAGCCATCCGTAAAGTGCTCGTCAATCAGAGCCGGCGGCAGCTCGCCCTGTCTCATCAGCAGCTCGAACCGTTTGCGTTGTTCCCCGTTGTGCTCCATGCTTCCTCCTGCCTTTATCTGAAACTATCCTCTCGCCTGGTACCGGCCTGTATCTATTACGCCGCGCTTTCCGGCAAACAAATGCCGCCCTTGAGACAAGGACGGCATCATCATGTAGTCCGCGGAAGCGGGCTGGGCTTGCTGCTTAGTACGCTTTGGCAAAAACAACCGTATGAGCGGCGGCTTCACCGCAGCAGACGCATACCATCTTCTTCTCGGCCGGCTTAAACGGAATGTTCCGGCTGGTTGCGCCGGTCTCTTCCTTGACCTTGCTCTCGCATTCGTCGGAACCGCACCATCCGGCCAGGGCAAAGCCCCGTTTCTCTTCCATTTGCGCCTTCATTTCTTCCATCGTGTCTACGGAATGGAAATGCTCCTCGCGGAAGCTCAGCGCCCGCTCGAACATTTCGCGGTGTACCTGCTCCAGCATGTCCTGCACTTCCTGAACCAGATTCTCCTGCCGGACCACCTTCTTCTCTCCGCTGATGCGGGAGACGAGTACGCAGACCCCATTCTCCATATCGCGAGGTCCCAGTTCCAGACGAACCGGCACGCCGCGCATTTCGTACTCGTTGAATTTCCAGCCCGGCGTTACATCCGTCCGGTCATCGACCCGCACCCGGATACCGGCCTTCTTCAGCTCGCGGAACAGTTCGTCCGTCCGGCCTACCACGGCATCCCGTGTCTTCGGAGGACCGATCGGAATCATGATCACCTGCGTCGGAGCCACCTTCGGCGGCAGCGCCAGACCGCGGTCGTCGCCGTGCACCATGATCATCGAACCGATCAGGCGGGTGCTTGTCCCCCAGGAAGTGGTGTGCACATACTCCAGGTTGTTGTCCCGGCTGAGGTATTTGATATCAAAAGCGACGGCAAACTTCGTGCCGAGATAATGCGACGTGCCCGCCTGCACCGCGCGTCCGTCCTTCATCATCGCTTCGATGGAATACGTATCCACCGCACCGGCAAAACGTTCGGACGGCGTCTTCTGTCCGGTAATGACCGGGATAGCAAGGAAGCCCTCTACAAAATCGCGGTAGACCTCCAGCATCTGCATGGTCTCTTCCCGGGCTTCCGTCTCGTTCTCATGGGCGGTATGGCCTTCCTGCCACAGGAATTCGCTTGTCCGGAGGAAAGGCAGCGTCCGTTTCTCCCAGCGGACGACGTTGGCCCACTGGTTAATCAGCACCGGCAGGTCGCGGTAGGACTGAATCCACTTGGAATACATGTGGCCGATCATGGTCTCCGAGGTCGGACGGATGGCCAGGCGCTCTTCCAGCTTCTCTCCGCCCGCTTCGGTTACCCAAGGCAGCTCGGGATTGAAGCCTTCCACATGCTCCTTTTCCTTCTGGAAGAAGCTCTCCGGAATGAACAGCGGGAAATAGGCATTCCGGTGGCCTGTCTCCTTGAAACGGCGGTTCATCTCTTCCTGGATATGCTCCCAGATTTCATAACCGTCCGGCTTGAAGACGATGCAGCCTCTGACCGGCGAGTAATCCATCAGATCGGCCTTTTTGATAACATCGATATACCAGCGGGAGAAGTCTTCTCCCTGCGGTGTAATTTCCGTAACGAATTGTTTGTCTTTGGACATAGAATGGATTTCCTCCCGTTAATGAGTCCGGTCCGGCTCTCCTTGAAGGAGAACCAGCTGCCGGGCATGATCGGATTATCCGCTGATCAGGCGCAAAATATCGTTGTACGTTACCGCAATCATCAGCAGGAACAGCATTGCGAAGCCCACGAAGTGGACCATGCCCTCATGGCCCGGGTCGACCGGCTTCCCGCGGAGAGCCTCCACGCCGAGGAATACGAGCCGGCTTCCGTCCAGCGCCGGAATCGGCAGCAGGTTGAAGATCCCGAGATATAGGCTGAGAATGGCGGCCCAGTGGGTCAAATACTCAATCCCCTGCTGGGCAATCTGCCCCGTCAGCTCGAACGTGCGGACCGGTCCGCCAATGTCGTCCATGTTGAAGCGGTTGATGAGCTGCTTGAATCCAAGGAAAATCGCTTTGGTCGTATCGACCATGGCGTGTCCTGACCCGGTAATCGTCTCGCCGATCGTAGCCGACCGAGTCGGAAGCACCGGCGTAATGCCGACTTTGGCTCCCTCCTGGCCTTCCATGGTACGCGGCGTCAGCGTGAAATTCAGCGTCTCGTCGCCGCGTTTCACTGCCCAGTCCATCGGTTTGCCGTTGGATGCGGACGTCATGTCGATCATCTTCTGATAATCGGCTCCGATCAGTTCGCCGTTGATGGAGTATACGATATCCCCTTTATGCATGCCGGCTTCCTCCGCCGGCATCCCGGCGGCCACATCGCCGATCTTGACATAAGTGGGATTCTCTACCGCAACGCCTGCCATCTGGATGTAGAGGGCAAAGAGAATAAAGGCAAGCAGGAAATTCATCAGCGGCCCGGCAAAAATCGCCAGAGCGCGCTGCCCGACCGTCTTGCTGCCGTACTGGCGGTCCCGCGGCGCAATCTGGATCTGCTGGCTGCCCTTGACCATCATCGCTCTCGGATCGACGTCATAGACGGCCACTTCCCCGTCGACATCCAGACGGACCTTCAGTTCCTGCTCCAGGTCAATAAACTGCACTTCGCCGCGAATGACATTGCGGCGGGTATCGAGCTGATCGACGTAGATCTTCTTGATGATGTCCTTGTCGCCCAGCCGCACCGCAATGGTCTGTCCCGTCTGGATCTCGACGATTTCCGGATCTTCGCCCGCCATGCGGGCATATCCGCCAAACGGCAGCAAACGGAGGGTGAACTGGGTTTCATCGCGTTTATAGGAGAACAGTTTCGGACCGAAACCGATCGCAAATTCCCGAACCAGAATACCGGCACGCTTGGCAAAATAATAATGCCCCCATTCATGCACCGTCACCAGGACGAAGAACATGAGCACCGTCATAAATACGACCTGAACCATATGCAAGCGTAAATACCCCCTTCAGGTGAGACCCGACTATGTCCTATTAATTTATCATTATTCAAGGACCGGGCACAAGAGAATCAACGGGTTCTTCCTAATTTTGGGTCTCCCTACAGTTCGGCTGCCAGCTTCCGGGCGGCCCGGTCGCATTCTTCGATCGCCTCGAGGCCGGGCAGCGTGATATTCGCCTGACGCTGGATCACTTCTTCCAGAATTTCTTCAATCCGCAGGAACGAAATCTCGCCGCGCAAGAAACGGGCTACGGCCGCTTCGTTGGCGGCGTTGAAGGCGGTGGTCAGCAGGCCGCCGGCCTTGCCGCACTCAATGGCCAGACGCAGCGCCGGATAGCGCTCGTAATCCATCTCGCGGAAGTGGAGCTGCCCTACCTTGGCAAGCGACAGCCGTTCGCCTGGGGATACAAGCCGGCGTGGGTAAGTCAGCGCATATTGAATCGGCACCCGCATGTCAGGGTTGCCGAGCTGGGCAATGATGCTGGTGTCCTGAAACTCGACAAAGGAATGGATGATGCTCTCCGGGTGAAGCAATACGGAAATCTGCTCATACGGAAGCCCGAACAGCCAGTGGGCCTCGATGACTTCAAGCCCCTTGTTGACCATTGTCGCCGAATCGATGGTGATTTTGGCGCCCATGCTCCAGTTCGGGTGGCGAAGCGCATCCTCAACGGTCACATCCTTCAGCTGTTCCCGGTTCAAGTGCCGGAAGGAACCGCCGGAGGCCGTCAGCGTAATGCCGGCCAGATCTTCGCGGGGCTCTCCGTTGAGGCACTGAAAGATAGCGGAATGCTCGCTGTCGACCGGAAGAACAGCCGCTCCGCGGGCCCGGGCCAGTTCGGTAACGAGATGGCCGGCGGTGACCAGTGTCTCCTTGTTCGCAAGTCCGATATCCCGTCCGGCTTCCAGAGCCGCAAGCGTCGGGCGCAGACCTACGCTGCCCATTACAGCGGTAACGACCAGTTCAGCATCGCCGCCTGCGGCAAGTTCGACCAGTCCTTCGTTCCCGTAAAAGAGTTCCGTCCCTGCCGGCAGGTGAGGAGCAAGCTTGTCTGCCTGCTCGGGACCGGCTACGGATACGCGGCGGGGTCTGAAGCGCCGGACCTGCTCCAGAAGCAGGTCTGTATTGCCGCCGGCCGCCAGACCGTCGATTACGAATTCCTCGGGATGATGAGCTACGACATCCAGGGTCTGGGTCCCGATGGAACCGGTGGACCCGAGCACTACAATTCGTTTCACGATTGAATCCGTCCTTTAGGTTATTTTATCTCACAGATAAGGCATCAGCGTCATCAAATGAACAAACGGAAAGACGATCAGCCAGCTGTCGCAGCGGTCCAGAATGCCTCCGTGTCCGGGCAGCAGCGATCCGGAATCCTTGATGCCGTAGACGCGTTTGTACGCCGACTGCACCAGGTCTCCAAGCTGACCGACCACTGCGCAGGACAGGCCGATAAGAAGCGCACGCCCGGCGGAGAACAAATCGGTATGGAATAGCCAGAATACGACGGCGATAATCATGGCGATCAGAACTCCGCCGGCCGCTCCTTCCACCGTCTTGTTCGGGCTGATGGCCGGCCACAGCTTGTTGCGGCCGACTGCGCGGCCGACAAAATAAGCGCCCGCATCGCTGCCCCAAATGCAGCAGAGCAGCAGAAAGGTCCAGTAAATCCCATGGCCGTCTCCTGCCGCGCGGGAGGCGGCCATGTAAGCAAAGCCAGTCCCTATGTACACCGTACCAACGAAGAGCAGCGCAGCGGCTCCGATGTTCACCCGGTTCTTGGTGAACACCGTAAGGAGCAGGAACAGCAGCAGCAGGAGCCACATGCCCTGCTCAAAGGAAAAGATCGGCGATCTGTCAAGCAGCCGCCAGGGAATCATGAAGCCGATCAGAGCGGCATATGCGATTGCAGCCGCTGTCCCGATGGGCGGCGTCTTCGTCATTTTGATAAATTCATATAAACCGATCAGAGCCATTGCAGTCAGCAGCAGATGGTAACCCCACCCGCCCAGCAGTGTCAATCCCAAGAACAAAGCTCCGGCCCAAAGACCGGTAATCAATCGCTGCTTCAACGACTATCGTCTCCCCTCGCCTACTTCAACCCGCCGTATCTGCGTGTGCGGCGCTGATATTCCGCCACCGCCTGGAGCAGATGTTCTTTGTTGAATTCGGGCCAGTATATATCGGTAAACCATAATTCACTGTACGCGAGCTGCCAGAGCATGAAGTTGCTGAGCCTCATTTCACCGCTCGTGCGGATCAGCAGGTCCGGGTCCGGCATACCGCCCGACAACAACCGGCTGTCAATCAGTTCAGCCGTGATTTGTTCCGGTGACAGCTGGCCGGCAGCAATCTCGCGGCCGAGCTCCTGCATGCAGACCTCCAGTTCCTTGCGTCCTCCGTAATTCAAGGCAAAATTCAGCACCAGTCCGGTATTGTGCCGGGTCCGCGCCACCGCTTCTTCCATCGCCCTGCGGGTAAAGGAAGGCAGCGCATCTTCATCGCCCATGACCCGAACCCGCACATTCTTCTCAATCAGCTCATCCAGTTCAATCGCAAGGAATTCTTCGGGCAGCCTCATCAGGAAATCCACTTCTTCTTTCGGTCGTTTCCAGTTCTCCGTAGAGAAAGCATACATCGTCAAGTATTCAATGCCGAGCTCGTCGGCGGCAATCGTCGCGCGTTTGACGGCCTTCATCCCGTTCTGGTGGCCCACAATCCGCGGCAGACCGAGCCGTTTGGCCCAGCGGCCGTTGCCGTCCATGATGATCGCCACATGCTTCGGTATATTGTCCGGTGAAATTTCGACCGGCTGCTGCCTCTCTTCCCGGCCCAGCCAGGATTGTACCCGTTTGATCATCGCCGTTTCCTCCAAGCTCCTGCGAGAAAGAGACAAACCCCACCGTTGGAGGAGGGGCCGTTATCTCGAGATTATCCTAGACTTCCATGATTTCCTTTTCTTTGGCTGCAAGCACCTTGTCGACTTCGGCAATGAACTTGTCCGTTGTCTTCTGGATGCTCTCCTGGTGTCCCCGGGACTCGTCCTCGGAGATGCCGTTCTTCTCCATCTTCTTGATGTCGTCGTTGGCATCGCGCCGGATGTTGCGAATCGCTACCTTCGACTCTTCGCCGAACTTCTTCGTCAGCTTGACCAGCTCGGCCCGGCGTTCCTCCGTCAGCGCAGGAATGGAGAGGCGGATCGTCATTCCGTCGTTGGCAGGCGTCAAGCCGAGATCCGACTTCATGATCGCACGCTCAATGTCGGAGAGCGACGATTTGTCCCAAGGCTGGATCAGCAGCGTCCGGGAATCCGGTGTATTAATGTTCGCCAGCTGGTTGACCGGCGTCGGCGCTCCGTAATATTCGACCTGAATCCGGTCGAGCAGAGCCGGGGTCGCACGGCCCGCGCGCAGCGTGGCCAGATCGCGTTTCAGCGCCGAAATCGCTTTTTCCATGCGTTCTTCGGCGTTTTTCTTAACCGATTGCGGCATTATTCTACACTCCCTTTGACAATCGTCCCGATCTTCTCGCCCAGGACGACGCGTTTGATGTTGCCTTGCTCCGTAATCGCAAAGACAATCAGCGGTATGTTGTTATCCATGCACAGCGACGAGGCCGTGGAGTCCATGACGCCCAGATTCTTGTTCAGGACGTCCAGGTAAGTAAGCTGTTCGTACTTCTCTGCCGTGCTGTCCTTGAACGGGTCGGCCGAATATACGCCGTCGACCTTGTTCTTGGCCATCAGTATAACCTCGGCTTCGATCTCGGCTGCACGCAGCGCTGCGGTCGTGTCGGTCGAGAAGAACGGATTGCCCGTTCCCGCCGCAAAAATAACGACCCGTCCCTTCTCCAGATGGCGAATCGCCCGTCTCCGGATGTAGGGCTCGGCGATCTGCTGCATCGAAATCGACGTCTGAACCCGGGTCGGCACATCGATCTGCTCCAGCGCGTCCTGCAGCGCCAAGGAGTTCATGACTGTAGCCAGCATTCCCATGTAATCTGCGGTTGCCCGGTCGATTCCGCTCGCACTGCCGGCGATGCCGCGCCAGATGTTGCCTCCGCCGCATACGATGGCTACCTGAACGCCAAGCTCGACGACTTCCTTGATCTGCTCCGCAATGGACTGGATCGTATCCGCATCGATGCCGTATCCGTTCGGTCCTGCCAGCGATTCTCCGCTGACCTTCAGCACTACTCTTTTAAATACCGGCTGTTCCAAATCGTTATACCTCACTTTACATGGCGCCCATTCGGGCCCGGGTTGGGGCGCGCTCCGCACGGGTGTACGGGAGCAGCGGTGAAATCAAGGCCTTTTGCGTACAAAAGACGGAACACCGTAAAATGTGTTCCGCTCTTGACGATGCCCTATGGATTCGTAGAAAGCGGGTCGGCCGCTTGCCGGATTATTGTTTGACTTGAGCCATAACTTCTTCTACGAAGTTGTCGACTTTCTTCTCCAGGCCTTCGCCCAGTTCAAAGCGGGCAAAGCGGCGGATCGAAATGTTCTCGCCGATTGTGCTGATCTTCTCGTTCAGCATGCTGGAGATCGTCTTGTCGGGGTCCTTGATGAACGCCTGTTCCATCAGGCAGTGTTCTTCGTAGAACTTGCTGATGCGGCCTTCGACCATCTTCTCGACAATCTTCTCCGGCTTGCCTTCGTTCAGCGCTTGAGCCTTAAGAATCTCCTTCTCCTTCTCGACTTCTTCAGCCGGAACTTCTTCACGGCGAACATAGCGAGGGCTGGCGGCTGCGATCTGCATGGCGATATCGCGGGCGAATTCCTTGAACTGGTCGGTTTTGCCGACAAAGTCCGTTTCGCAGTTGATCTCGACCAGCACGCCGATGCGGCCTCCGGCATGGATGTAGGATTCTACGACGCCTTCAGTAGCTACGCGGCCGGCTTTGTTGGCGGCTGCGGACAGGCCCTTCTCGCGAAGGATTTCGATGGCTTTCGTCAGATCGCCATTCGCTTCTTCCAGTGCTTTTTTGCAGTCCAGCATGCCGGCGCCGGTTCTTTCACGAAGTTCTTTAACGGATTTTGCATCTACTGCCATAGGTTAGTCCCTCCAGGTTATGGGCGAATTAGCGCCCTGATTTCTTGCATGATAAGCAGAAGCGGGTTCAATCGTCTTCCATGAAGACGGCGTCCGTTTCTGCGGGAATATCAGACCCGTATAAGACCAGAGGGTTTATACGCTGATATTTTAAAAAAAGGGCAGTGAGAGGTTATCCACCTGCCAACCACCCTTTTTGTTTAAGTTCATGTGTAATGCGCGATATCCGATAACGGCTTACGCAGTCGTTGTATCTTCGCCTTGGTGAGCTTCCACAACGGCATCGGCCATTTTACCAGTCAGCAGCTTAACGGCGCGGATGGCGTCGTCGTTGCCCGGGATTACATAGTCGATTTCGTCCGGATCACAGTTCGTGTCGACGATCGCTACAATCGGGATACCCAATTTGCGAGCTTCGGCTACTGCGATGCGCTCTTTGCGAGGGTCGATGATGAACAGGGCGCTTGGCAGACCCTTCATGTTCTTGATACCGCCCAGGAATTTCTCCAGACGTTCCTTCTCCTTGCGGAGAATGATAACTTCCTTCTTAGGCAGCACTTCGAACGTGCCGTCTACTTCCCAAGCTTCCAGCTTCTTCAGACGGTCGATACGCTTCTGGATCGTCGAGAAGTTGGTCAGCGTGCCGCCCAGCCAACGCTGGTTGATGTAGAACATGCCCGAACGTTCGGCTTCTTCCTTAACGGAATCCTGAGCCTGCTTCTTCGTGCCTACGAACAGGACAGTGCCGCCTTCGCCTGCTACGCTCTTAACAAAATTGTACGCTTCTTCTACTTTCTTGACTGTCTTCTGCAGGTCAATAATGTAGATTCCGTTTCTTTCGGTGAAGATATAACGATCCATCTTTGGGTTCCAACGACGAGTCTGGTGACCGAAGTGTACCCCAGCTTCGAGAAGCTGCTTCATGGAGATTACTGCCATCTTCACACACCTCCTAAGTATGGTTATTTGTGTGTTCCCTCCGCCGTTCTCATCTCGCCGCAAGACTTTCTTCGGAAGAAAGCACCGCTTGCGCCGATCCATCCGGCGTGTGTTTTAACACCGCTAATTAATATAGCATATGGGCACACCCGTTGCAAGCTAATCCTTGACTGTAATCAGCTTGACAATGATTGAATCCAGACTTTCTCCCGGCTTGAAGCTGTAGAGACCGTACTGGATTTTGCGCTGAATACCGCTGCTGTGGGCAGCGACCAGGAACTGGTCCTTGTCGGTGATGACTTCCGATGCCGCCAAAATATCGGCAACCTCGCTGAGCGTGGCGCCGTTCGGAATACGCAGCACAATCGGCTCCTTCGCTGATGCGGATGCCGGAGACGGCGCCTTCGGCGCCGCCGGCTTAACAAGCGGAGAAGACGAAGGAGAAGCCGGCTTGCCCGGCTCTGCCGGTTTCACAGCCGGCGCAGCTGCGCCGGCGGCTCCCCCCGCTGTTCCCGCAGAAGAAGCGGCCGGCTTCTTCCCGGCTGCCGGCTTGGACGTCGGCTTAGCCTTCGGGGCCGGAGAAGATGACGGGGACGGCTGTACAGAAGGAGCGGGAGAACCTGCCGGCGACGGGGAAGCCATGGCTCTCCACTCGTCTTCCGTCAGCAGCCGTTCATCCGCATCGACAATTCTCAGATTCCGCTCGGCCGCTTCCCGGATCAACTGCCCGCGGCTGGGCGCCGAGAGCCCCGCAGCATTCATTAGCTGCAGCAAAAGAGCTCCGGCGACCAGTCCGGAGCCCAGCCCGATCATAAAGGAACGATTCTTGATCACACCGATTCCTCCTCCTGCTTCGCCAGTTGGAGGATCAGTTGGACCTCTCCTTTTTGCATGCCGGTCTTCTTCGCTATGTAATCGATCGATTTGCCCTGTTCATGCAGTTCAAAAAGCCGCGGATATCTCGGCTTGATCGTACTGGCCGTCCGGGTGTTCTCTTCCTCTACACGATCCGCTCCGATTTTGCCTTCGCTTATCGTCTGCTCCTGCCGGACCGAAGCTGCGCCAGACAGCGCGACTTGAAGAAGACCGTTCTCGTTGGCCGCTACCCTCGCTTCCACCTGCGCGCTGGTCCGCCGAAGCTCTTCCAGCTGTCCCTTGAGCTCGGCAACCTGCTCCTGAAGAGCAGCCTGTCCGCTCTGGGACTGCGCTTTGATCGTGCCGAGCAGGTTGACCAGCTCTCCGTTCTCGCGCTCAATGTCCGCCATATACAGTTCAAGCGCCGCCTCGACTTCCTTGAGCGCCTGGCGGTCGCTATCCGCCGGTTTCGTCTTGGCGCGGGCCGGCAGAGTCAGGCCGAATGCAATCGCCACGAAACCCAGCAGCACAATATACCCCCATGGTTGCACAAGTCTTCTTCCTTTCTCTGAATCTCACAAGCTCAAGTCAATGCGTTTGCCCTTGAAAGGATGCTCAGCTTGTTTATCCTCCGTCTCCCGGCGACCGCTCTCGCCGGAGCCGTGGTTGGAACGTCCTCTTCTTCCGTCATCCCGAATCGCGGATTCCGCCGTCTCCTCCACTTCGGCGCTCCGCTGGGCCTCTTCTCTCGAATGCTTGACGTTCATCGCTGCCAGCATCTGCTGATCCTGAACGGGACGATGAAGCGCCTCCTGGTGAAGCTTGGCGGCTTCCGTAACCCGGGGGACGGCGATTTGCAGCTCTACCGGCTTGAAACTCATGGCCGCACCTGCTTCCTGGATTTTAGATATTGGGCGAGAAGGTAATATCCCCGTCGGAATACCGGAAGCTTACCCGCTCGGCGGGATCTTTGATAAACCGCGTATACCGTCCGATCACAATTTTGGCGCCTCCGTAGATGGTGCGTATCACTTCCACCCGGGCGCGGTCCGTATCTTCCAGCATTCGCTCGATTTCCAGAATCCGCTCTCTGACCCGGTTCTCTTCCCGCTGCTGCGATTGCTTGGTGGCGTTCAGTTTCACACGCATCGCCATCTTGTCGGGCGACAGCGTTCCCGCCATGGCCAGCTGGTTCAGAAGGTAGAGAGCTTTATGGGTCTTGTCCGCATTCTCAAGCAGCAGGCGAAGCTCATGGCGAAGCTCATTAATCTCGTTCCGAAGCTCCGGCAGGACACCGACTTCAATCGAAGTGGCCGTTGACATGGTGTTGCCGATTGTTCGGGCAACGACTCTCTCCCCGGCTTGACTTACCCCGCCTACAATGAGTCCTTTCGGTCCGTTGCACAGAATATCCCGGCCCGCACGCACGTTGGAGTGCATGATGCTCTGCGAGACGATCACATCCTGGGCGGCCGTCACATTGCCGTCTTGGATAAAGGAGACCTTCACATTCTGTCCGGCTGACACAAGCCCTTTGTTATAACCGATGATTCCGCCGGTAATTTCAATGGAGCCTGCCGCCGTCAGTTCGGCACCTTCTACGCCGCCGATAACGCGGATATCGCCGGCCGATTTGACCGAGAATCCGGTCAGAACATTGCCGCGAATGACTACGGTTCCAACAAAATCGATGTTCCCCGTGCTGTAATCGACGTCTCCCTTGACTTCATAGACCGGGAAGACATTGATTTTTCCCTTATCCGTCGTGGACACCAGGCCGTCTATTGCCGCATACATGGAACTGCCGTCCGCACTGATCAGGACATTCTTGCCGACACGGAACGGGGCGTTCTTGCCCGGCTTGGCCGGAACCTCTTCCCCGAGTACGTTCAACCCGGGCACGCCCGGGTCCGGCGGGTATTGTTCGGCAATCAGCTGGCCCTTCCGGACATTGCTTAAGCGGACAATTTCTTTATAGTCCACCTGCCCGTTCTCCATTTCCATCGGACGGCGGCTCTCTTCTTCCTCCAGTTGAACAGAAAGTACCACACGCCCGTCTTCTCCATTCTGCGGAGGTGTTCCCAGGGCGATAGGTACTTTGCTGAAGAAGAACTCGTCCGGATGGCCGGCAAAGCGATCCACCGTCTCCTGCTGGATGCCGTGCCGGATGCCATGGTCCTTCAAAAAATCATAAACATCCTCCGCCGGACAGGCGAAGTCTTCCTCACGCTTGATAAATTCCAGATAGGCAACGCTCTTGTCATCCGCAATGCTGACCTTTAAGTACTGATGCAAAGCGTACTGGCCAATCATTGTATCCCCTCCCACTGCCATGAATGGCTAATCATTCTGCATCAGAAGATCACGGTTCTTCTCCAGAGTACCGCGCAGCCTCAGAATCGCTTTGGAATGCAACTGTGAGATTCGTGATGGCGACAGCGACATGACTTCGGCGATTTCGCTTAACGAAAGATCTTCGTAATATAAAAGGGACACGACGGTCCGTTCTTTCACGGTGAGCTTTTCGATGCCTTTGGCCAACGTTTCTTTCAGATAGAACTCATTGACTTTACGGTCAGGGTTCTTGGCTTTGTCGTCCACCAGAATGGACATTCGGGTCTCGGATTCCTCATCGCGGATGGGATCCTCCAATGAACAGAGCGACATGACAGAGACGTCCTGCAGCATTGTCTGGAATTCCTGTTCGCTGATGCTCAGGTATTCACTCATTTCCTCGTCGGTAACGGAGCGCAGATACTTCTGCTCCAGATGCTGGTAGGCGTCCTCGATTTTCTTTGCCTTTTCTCTTACCGAGCGGGGCACCCAGTCTCCTTGGCGCAATGAATCCAGAATAGCTCCCCGTACTCTCCAGGAAGCGTAGGTCTGAAATTGCAGGCCCCGTTTATAATCAAATTTCTCAATGGCATCGATCAGACCCATCACGCCATTGCTTGCCAAGTCATCCTTTGAGACATTCTTGGGCAGACCAACGGCTAAACGGCTCGAGACATAGTCTACGATGTGGAGGTATAGCTCAATGAGCTTTTTTTTGGCCTCCGGATTTCCTTGCTCTTTCCATTGTTCCCAGAGGTCCTGGTGGTCCAAATGAGAAGCATTATGCTCGTTCAACAGCTTTCACCCTTCCCAAAGTGTAGTCAGCAGGCCCGCGTGAACCAATGGATCATCCCCGCGATCACGCTAAAGCGCTGCTTATTCTTCCTTCAGGTGACGGACGGCCTTGGCCAATTCTTCAGGATTCTGCGTTGAGACCAATTTCGGAGGCCGCAAAGGCTGAAAACTGCTCTCCGATTTCTCGGACCGGGCCGCTCCCGATGAGGATTCAGGCTCCGGTCTCAGCAGATTCATAAGCTCCTCGTCTTCATCCGGGGTCGTCAAGTCCAATTGGGACCCTCTGTTCTCCGGTTCGCCGTAGATTTCGGTCTCTGTGTTTTCCTGCTTAGGGGATAATCCGCCAATAAAACCCAGTACCCATCTTATCCCGAAAGCAAGCAGAAACCAGACAATAAATCCGAAAAATCCGCGAATCAGGCTCGTCACCAGCAAATTGTTCCCTAAAGCGATCAGGAAGGTTACCACAAAACCAACCAGGCCAAGCAGCACGTTCAGTAAAATGGTCCCAATCATATTATAATTCCTTGACGCCTTTCTGCACACTGCGAATATATAAAATGCCGGTGCTGCAAGCAATTTCGATGGTTCGTCCCGTGCTGCCGCCCGTATCTTCGGCGATGAGAGGGATCTCGAGCCGCTCCAGCGCTTCTTTGCAGGCTTCGACATTCCGCGGTCCGATCCGCATCGTATCGTTCCCTCCAGCGAATGCAAACATTTGGGAACCCCCCGCCATCTTGGCCACAAGACGGGACCGCATGGCCCCAAGCTCCAGCAGCTTGCGCAGAAGCTCGGGTACGGCTGTGTCCGCAAATTTGGCGATATTCAGTTGTCCTTCACGGGCGATATCGGAAGAAGGCAGCATGACGTGAGCCATGCCCGCCAGCTTTTTTACGGGATCATACAGCGTTACACCGACACAGGAGCCGAGTCCTGTGGTCCGGATTAAATGGTATGGTCCGCCGACATTCAAGTCGGCCATTCCAACTTTAATCAGACTTTGTTCTTCAATCATTATCGAATGGTACTCCCAGAGCCGCAAAAATTTTAGGGAAGGACTCCGGATCAGGAATCAGAAAGAACTGACCTTCGATCTCGTCCTGGCCTTCCAAGAAGGTGGTATCGATCAGCAGCGCGTCATCGCCCATCTGGCCGAACTGAAGAAGTCCATAGCCCAGAATGGCGCCTGCCATATCCATTGCAAGTGCGGGTACGGTCGGATACATCGTCAGCGAAGTGAAGTCAGCCAGCGAGGACAGGTAGGAGCCTGCCAGTATATTGCCGATCTCGTTCAAAGCGGACAATTCCATTTCGCTCAGCGTTTCCTCCTCACTGGCTTCCATACCGGCCACACGTCCAAGCAGATTCTTTGCAGCCTCCGGTGTAAGAATAAAGAACAGATTGCCCGGCGCGTCGCCTTCCACCCGCAGAAACACCGCATAGACAAGATTCTCGGCTCCGCCGACTTTATCGGTAATTTCGTCAAAAGTGAGCATTTGGACTTTGGGCACCGCCATATCAATCGGTTTGTTCAGCAGCCGCGACAGCGCGGTTGCCGCGTTCCCGGCGCCAATATTGCCGACTTCCTTAAGGACGTCCATCTTAAAGTCTTTGGAATGTTTGAACAGTTCCACAGGCTAGCCCTCAAGACTTTCCAACTGCACGATTTCGCTCTTGTTCAGCACCTCGGACAGATTAAGCATAATCAGAAGGCGATCCTCTCCGATCTTCGCCACGCCGTCCAGATATTTGGCCTTGATGCCCCCGACCACTTCCGGCGGCGTATCAATCGCGTTCCGGTTGAGATCAATGACATCATTGGCGGAGTCGACGATGAAGCCGACTTCCATCTCATCGACCGCGACGATAATGACGCGGGTCTGTTCGGTATACTCGCCTTCCGGAAGACCGAAGCGGCCGCGCAGATCGATAACAGGAATAACCACGCCGCGGAGATTGATGACTCCTTTAATGAAAGCGTACGTTTTGGGCACGCGCGTAATCGGCATCATCCGCTCAATCGTCTGTACCTTATCGACTTCGATTCCATACTCCTCGGTACCCAGTTTAAAGACAATTACTTTAATGTCTTCAGCCATGTGAAGAACCTCCCTGGTTCAAGTCAATTATTTGATAAAAGCGTTCGGATCGAGAATCAGCGCTACTTGGCCGTCGCCCAGAATCGTAGCTCCGGAGATTCCCTGCACTTCAGGCAGATATTTGCCCAGGTTCTTGATGACAATCTCGCTCTGTCCGATAAAATCCTGCACAGCAAGGGCCGCCATACGGTCGCCTTTGCGAATGACCACGATCTCGGTTTCTTCCTCATCCTTCTCGCTGTAATCCGGCACCTCAAACAGCGCGCTCAGCGACAGCAGCGGAATATGGGAACCGCGGAACTCCATCATTTTGGTGCCGTGCACCGTGCGGATCTGAGACGCCTTGAGAATGCTCGTCTCTACGATGGAAGACAGCGGGATCGCGTACTTCTCCGACCCGAGGCGAATCAGCATGGCTGCGATGATCGACAGGGTAAGCGGGAGCTGCACCGAGAAGTTGGTTCCTTTGCCCAGCGTCGAATAGATGGTAACGTTCCCGCCAAGCGAGGTGATCTTCGCCTTGACGACGTCCAGGCCGACGCCCCGGCCGGAGATGTCCGAGATAACCTCGGCTGTACTGAATCCGGCGGCAAAAAGAAGCTGATGGGCTTCGCTGTCGCTCATCTTCTCGGCTTGTTCCGGGGTGACGATGCCTTTCTTGATCGCCGAATTGAGCACCTTGTCGCGCGATATGCCCGCACCGTCATCCTGAATCTCGATGAACACATGGTTCCCGCTGTGGAAAGCGCGGAGATTGACCGTTCCGGTCTCCGATTTCCCCTTGGCTACGCGGTCGGCAACAGATTCTATGCCATGGTCGATCGCGTTGCGCAGAAGGTGAACGAGCGGGTCGCCGATCTCGTCGACTACCGTCCGGTCCAGCTCCGTCTCGGCCCCCGTGACCACCAGATCAATCTTCTTGTCCAGCGATTTGGCCAAATCGCGGACCATACGCGGGAACCGGTTGAACACCGTGTCTACCGGTACCATGCGGAGCTTCATCACAATATTTTGCAGGTCGCTGCTGACCCTGCTCATATGTTCCACCGTTTCAGTCAGCTCGTTCTTCTGGACTTCCGAAGCAATCTGCTCCAGGCGAACACGGTCGATCAGCAGCTCGCTGAGCAGATTCATCAGCACGTCCAGCCGGTCGATATCGACCCGGATCGTCCGGGAAGGCGAAGGCGCTGCGCTGCGTGCCGGCGCTTTGGCGCCCTGCTCCTTCGGCGGAGCTGACGGAGCTGACGGCGCCGAAGCTGACGGCTGTTCTGCTGCGGCAGGAGCCGCAGCAGGCTGCGCGCTTGGCGCCGGCGCCTCGGCGGCAGCGGCAACCGCTGCCTGTCCCATCTGAGCCAGCGATTCCTGATCCAGCTTAACCGCAGTCACATTCTCAATCTCGGAGATTCCGAGCACCAGTCCCTGCATTTCTTCGGCGCTCTTCTGCGTGATGTAGTAGAGGGAGAAGCCGCGGTCGAACTTCTCTTGCTCAATGTCCTGGACAGACGGATAGGACTTGACGACTTCGCCGTATCTCTCCAGAAGCTCGAATACCATATAGGCTCTTACCGCTTTCAGCTGGCAGTCGTCGCGGATCTTGACCTCGATGAAGAGAACCTGATGACCTTCCTGAATCGACTGTGAAAGTACCGAGAACTGGAATTCGTCCAAGAGCGCCGGCGTTTCGGCGGCAGCCGGTTTGGCCGCCGGAGCGGTGGACTCGGAACCTCCCGGTTTCTCTCCGCGGACAATGGCCTGAAGGGAAGATACGATGCTTGCGACATCGGCCTTGCCCTGACCGCCGGCCATGATGTCCTTGACCATAGATTCTAAGGCGTCCAGACTTTTGAACAAGGTGTCAAATATATAATCCTGCATCTTGAGCTTGTCGTTGCGGACCAAATCCAGCACGTTCTCCATTTGGTGCGTGAGCGACGCAAGATCTTCAAATCCCATTGTCGCGGCCATGCCCTTCAAGGTATGCGCGGAGCGAAAAATAACCTGGACGATGCTGATGTCTTCCGGATTGGCCTCCAGGCTCATCATATTTTCATTGAGTGATTGCAGATGGTCATTCGACTCATCAATAAACATGGATAAATATTGATTCATGTCCATTGTGAGCACCTCCCCTTCGAGTTCGCTTTTCCGTTATCTAACGACCTGAACCAGTTTTGGAGCTATTTCCTGCAGCGGCAAGACATGGGTGACGCATTGCAGCTCGACGGCGGAACGAGGCATGCCATAGACCACACAGGTCTCTTCATTCTCTGCAAAAGTAGAAGTTACGCCCGCGTCGTAGAGCGCCTTCATCATCTTGGCGCCGTCGCTTCCCATGCCCGTCATGATGACCGCGTGTCGTTCGAGTTGTTCGAGCGGAAGCAGCGATTCAAACAAAGTATCCACGGAGGGCCGATGTCCGTTCCGGGCCTCTTCCCTGGTTAGCTGAATGGCGTATTGTCCGCCTCCCATCTCCACCACCTTCATGTGATATCCGCCAGGCGCCACATAGGCGGTTCCGTTCTTCAGCACCATTCCGTGCTCGGCTTCCATCACTTCCAGTGGACTGAAGGAGTTCAGACGCTGAGCCAGAGATTTGGTGAAGCTGGGCGGCATATGCTGCACGATAACAATCGGCGCCGGAAAGTCGCCGGGAATGTTCTCCAGCAGCGTCTTCAAGGCCCTTGGTCCGCCCGTAGAAGTGCCGACCGCCACCAGCTTGCGCAGGCCTTTGGTTCCGGGCTCCGGCGCGGCTGCCGGCTTGGACGGTGGCACAGACGCCATCCCCGGCCGAACGGCCCTGGCCGCAGCGTCGGCCGGACGCTCCAGGGCGGCCGGCCTGGACGCCTCGCGGCGCAGCAGCGGCTTCGCCGGAGCCTCCTTGGCGGGCGGCCGAACGCCGCCCTTGCGCGGAGCCTCGCCGGCAGCGGGGCCCGCCGGGCCTGGGGCCGCCGGCTTCTCTCTGCCGGGCCGCGGGAGCTCCCGGGCCGGCGGAGCCGTGCGCGGCAGGGCCGAAGCCGGCCTGGAATCCGGCTTCGGCGGCGAAGCCGCGGGCCGGAACGGCTCCGTTGGCCGGCCGCCGGCCGGCTCAGGCGGACTTGGCGGTACGCCGGGAACCGATGAGGCCGGCGGAGCGGCAGACGCCTGGGCCGCCGCCTCGGCAGAGCGGGCTTCTCTCCGTTCGCGGGCCTGCATCGCCGCATTCATCTGTTCGCGCAGAGATTCGCCGACTGCCATAATATCCTGCGAGTTGGAGATCGAAGGCTTCCGGATAAAGTCGAAAGCCCCTCCCTCCAGAGCAAGGATCGTCTCCCGCATGCCCTGTTCGTTGATGCCGGAGAGCATAATAACGGGCAGCGGATGGGTCTCCATAATCTGTTTCAGAGCTTCCAGACCGTTGAGCTCGGGCATCTCGACGTCCATGGTCACCAGGTCAGGTTTGATTTCCTTGACCTTATCCAACGCTTCTCGCCCGTTCGTGGCCGTTGCCGCCACTTTGAACCGGGGGTCGCTCTCGATCAGATCTGAAATGATCTTCCGCATGAATGCCGAATCGTCTACAACCAAAACGTTATAGGGCTTCATCTCATTTCCACCTTTGTTCTCGGATTTCAGAACATTTTTGTATTCCGTCTTAGCCATTTGCCGATAAAACCTTTGATCCCCTGCGGTCTGCTTGCCGTCATGCTCGGGCCAGCCGTCAGATATTTCTGGGTTAATCGGTGAACGTCTTTTGCGGCAGTGCTGCTGGGAAATGCCATAGAGAAAGGGACCTGTTTCTTGACAGCCTGTACCACGTGGCTGTCGCTGCTGATATAACCCAGGAAAGGCAGTTCCAGCTCCAGAAATCGCTGGGCTGCCATACGGATTTTGTCACTGGTTGCGAAGGCTTCCTTCTCGTCAGAAGCTTGGTTGACAATCAATTGAAAGGATATATCAGGATAACTGCTGTGAACGACCTTCATTAACGCGTAGGCATCCGTTATAGCCGTGGGCTCCGGAGTGGTGACGACCAGGCAGTCGTCCGCCGAGACGATAAATTTCAGCGTCTCTTTGGAGAGGCCGGCCCCGGTATCGAAGAGAATGTAGTCCATGCTGTCGGCAATCGAAGCGATCTGGGAAGTGAAATAAGCCAAATCTTCATCCGAGAGCGCAAACAATTCCTGCATGCCGGAACCGCCTGCAATAAACGGCAGCCGATCCGGTCCGTACTGAATAATATCTGCAATTGCCGCCTCGCGGTTCAGCAGATGATACAGGTTGTACTTGGAGGAGACTCCCATCAGCACATCAATGTTAGCCATTCCGATATCTGCATCAAAGAGCAGAACCCGTTTGCCCATAGACTTCAGCTTAAGCGCGAAATTCAACGAGAAGTTGGACTTCCCCACTCCGCCTTTGCCGCTGCATACGGTGATAATGCGGGCTGAGCCCCATTCGGAGCCCTCTTCCCGTCTCTGGTCGGCAACCAGTCTGCGAAGCGATTGCGCTTGGTCCATCAGTGCCCTCCCGCTCCAAGCAGCAGACCGGACAGCAGAGCTTCGGAACACATCAGCAGATCGTCCGGAACATTCTGCCCGTTCGTCATATAGGACAGAGTCAAAGGATAGTCTTCCAGAAGATTAAAGAGAGAGCCATAGCTTCCGGTCTCATCCATCTTCGTGAAGATGACCTTGTCCAGCTGATACTTGCTGAAGTGCTCCGTGATCTGTTTCATGTCTCTGCTCTTCGATGTCAGGCTAAGCACCAGATAAGTCTCGCTCTTAAGGCTTGGAGCCAGCATGCTCTGAAGCTCGGCGACCAGCATTTCATTACGAAAGTTCCGCCCTGCTGTATCCATGAGAATCAAGTCGCAAGCTTCCAGACGGGACAGCGCGCGCTGCATGTCGCCCGGTGACTGCACTACCTCAAGCGGAACATTCAGGATGGAAGCATACGTCCTCAGCTGTTCCACCGCTGAAATCCTGTAAGTGTCGGAAGTGATCATTCCGACCTTCCGGCCATGCCGGAACAGTTGATCGGCCGCCAGCTTGGCGATCGTCGTCGTTTTGCCCACTCCGGTAGGACCTGCAATGTACAGCACCTTGGTGGAAGCCGGGATGCCTCCGCCGACTCTGCCGTCGAGAAACTCTCTAATGCACCGGTCAAAAGCCGCTTCAAAATCAGGCCGTTCCCAAGCTTGCCCTTCGGTCTTCCAGCTTATCATGACTTCCTCGCTCCAGCGGTCGATCAGACGGGCATCCAGTTCCTGTTCCATCAACCGGCTTCGCAAGCGTTCCAGCTCTTCCGGAAATTCCGGTGCCCCGGGCGACTGTCTGGCGATGCGTTCCATCCAGTGCTTCATCTCTCTGACTTCGCGCAGCAGCGCGGTATCATCTGGCCCGGCTGACTTCGGTTCCGTAAGCGTATTATCGGTATTTGTGTCGACATTGTGGAGAGCGGGTTCGCGAATTGCGTCGGTATCCGGCGCCTGTTCAGCGGGCGAATTCGTCTCCGCCGTCAGAGCGGCCACCATTTCGGCAAAACTCTTGGGCGGCTCCTGCTGTTCGGCGGAAGCCACCGCTACCGCAGAAGCGCCTGCGCCGGCAGCGGCCTGGCGATATGCCTGCGAGGCGAATCCCTTGGGGACGGGGGTTAGTCCTCTCGGTGAAGCAGAGGCTGCCCGGGGCGGAGCTTCATTCTCCACGGCGGCCACGACTTCAATCCTCTTCTTGCGGAACATTCCCAGGATGCCCCCCGTACGAATCTCCTTGGTGCTCAGGATGACCGCATCGCTGCCGAGTTCGCTGCGAATGGAATGCATGGCGTCCGGCATCGTATCGACCACGTAACGCTTTACTCTCATAAGTTCACCACTCCGACGCTTTGAATTTCAATATTCGGCTCCAGTTCGCTGTAGGAGAGAACCGGAATGTCCTGCATGGTTCTGTCAATCACCTGCCGCAGATACATGCGGATCGCCGGAGATGTCAGAACAATGGGCTGCTGGCCCGATTGCAGCAGACGGTTGATCTGCTCCATCAGCCGCTGGTAGACGGTCTGGGTAGATACCGGGTCCAGCGCCAGATAGCTGCCCTGTTCCGTCTGTTGAACACTGTCGGCTATCTTCTTTTCCAGGGACGGACCGACGGTGATTACCCGCAGCGTCTCTCCTTGTCTGGAGTATTGCTGCGTAATCTGTCTCGACAGAGCCTGCCGCACATATTCGGTCAGCACATCCGGGTCCTTCGTATAGGTGCCATAGTCTGCCAAGGTTTCGAATATCGTAATGAGATCCCGGATAGAGATCTTCTCCCGCAACAGCTTGGCAAGCACCTTCTGCACATCGCCGACCGACAACACCGACGGGATCAGCTCGTCGACCAGCACCGGGTAATTCTCCCGAAGATTGTCGACCAGCTGCTTCGTCTCCTGACGGCCCAGCAGTTCATGACCGTGGCGCTTGATCAGCTCAGTCAGATGGGTAGCCACCACAGAAGGCGGATCCACTACCGTATAACCGGCGAGTTCGGCCCGTTCTTTGACCGATTCGTCGATCCAGAGCGCCGGCAATCCGAACGATGGTTCTATGGTCTCAATGCCGTTGATGGATTCGTCGTCATACCCGGGACTCATGGCGAGATAGTGATTAAGTAATAATTCACCGCCGCCCACCTGGTTTCCTTTTATTTTAATGACGTATTCATTCGGTTTAAGCTGAATATTGTCGCGAATGCGAATCACAGGGACGACCAGGCCCATCTCAAGCGCACATTGGCGTCGAATCATGATGATCCGGTCCAAAAGATCCCCTCCCTGCTGTGTATCCGCAAGCGGAATGAGACCATAACCGAACTCGAACTCGATCGGATCGACCGTAAGCAGACTGATAACGCTCTCCGGGCTTCTTACCTCCTCGATCTGCTTCTCTTCGACCAACTGCTCTTCCGCAATCTGTCTGCGGCTGAGGTTCGTGTTCATGCGGTAGGCCGCATACGCCATCAGCCCTGCCAGAGGAAGTGTGGTGATCATATGAATGGGCGTGAACAGACCCAGGAAGGCTATGGTCACAGCCACGATGTACAACAGCTTGGGATAGGCCAGCAGCTGACCTGTAAGGTCTTCCGCCAGATTGCCTTCCGACGAAGCCCGTGTAACGATCAGCCCCGAAGCCGTCGATATGAGCAGCGCCGGAATCTGGCTGACCAGACCGTCGCCGATCGTCAGAATGGAGTAGTTGGACATCGCGTCCTGGAATGACATTCCGTGAACCGCTATCCCGATTACAAAGCCTCCGATGAGGTTGATAAGCAGGATAATGATGCTCGCAATGGCATCCCCCTTGACGAATTTACTGGCACCGTCCATGGCGCCGTAGAAGTCCGCTTCGCGCTCAACCTTCTGCCGTCGCTCGCGTGCCTGCTGCTCATTGATCATGCCGGCATTGAGATCGGCGTCGATACTCATCTGCTTGCCCGGCATCGCATCGAGGGTGAAGCGGGCTCCGACTTCCGCCACGCGCTCCGAACCCTTCGTAATCACGATGAACTGGACGACCACGAGAATCAGGAAGACGATAAAACCGATGGCAATCTGTCCGCCGGCTACCCAGCTTCCGAACGTCCGGACTACTTCCCCGGCGTCACCGTAAGTCAGGATCAGCTTGGTGGTCGAAATGTTAAGCGTCAATCTAAATAAGGTAGTGATGAGCAGCAAAGAGGGGAAAATGGAAAACTCAAGCGCCTCTTTAGAGTTCATCGCTACCAGAAGAATGGTGAGCGCAATGGAAATATTGATGACGAGCAGGATATCCAGAAGCCAGGCGGGGATCGGAATAATCATCATCAGTACGATGCCGATGATACCCAGCAGCACCGTTAAATCTTTTGCTTTCAATGCCTTGACCTCCCCGCTTTATCTGGTTCTTCCTTTGAGCTTGTATACATAAGCCAATACTTCGGCAACGGCTTGGAACAGATCGGCCGGCACGGAATCTCCTATCTCCGCCCGCTGAAACAAAGCGCGTGCCAGCGGCTTGTTCTCCATCGTCGTTACACCGTTCTGTCTGGCGATCTCCCGGATTCGAAGCGCGATATAATCCTGCCCCTTGGCGATGACCTGCGGCGCATCCATAGAAGAACCCTCGTATTTCAGCGCGACGGCAAAATGAGTCGGGTTCGTGATAATGACATCCGCCTTCGGGACTTCCTGCATCATCCGCTGCATCGCCATCCGGCGCTGCCGCTCCCGAATCTTCCCTTTGATGAGCGGATCGCCTTCCATATTCTTGTACTCGTCTTTGATGTCTTGCTTGGACATGCGAAGACTCTTCTCATGCTCATAACGCTGATACATGAAATCCAGAGCGGCCAGCACGAGCAGCGCGGCGCCGATCCGAATGCCCAGATTAATCGTAATGCCGGAGGCGAAGCGAAACGTCTGTTCGGCGCTGAAATGGGCCAGATCCGCCAGTTCGTCCTTCCTTCCCCACAGAACACTGAAGACGAGATAGCCGATCACGCCCAGCTTGAGAAGGGATTTGAAGAGCTCCACCAAAGCCCGCATAGAGAAGATGTTTTTGAAGCCGCTGATCGGATTCAGCTTGCCGAGCTTCGGCGTAAGTCCGGTGCCGTTGAACATGAAGCCTACCTGAGCAATGCCTGTAATAAAGGCCAAGATAAAGGTAAGCAGCAGCATGGGAGCAAGAAGAAGCAGAATCTGCACGGCGTAGTGGCTCAGCATCCCCATCACATTGTTCGGAGTGACTTCCATGGTCAGCCGGTTCACGAATACATCCATGAACAGTTTCATGAACCGTTCCTTGATGTAACCGCCGAACATGACCAGACTAAGCACTCCCGCCAGAAGCACAATCGCACTGCCCAGCTCCGCGCTTCGCGCTACCTGGCCTTTTCTTCGAGCGTCCCCCCGTTTTTTCGGTGTCGCCTTTTCGGTTTTTTCTCCTCCGAACAACTGGAGGTCCAGCCGATAACGGTAAGACATACACGCTTCCTCCTAAGGAGCGGGCGATTGGTTGCCCAGCACGCTCAGCAAATTGCGCATGGATTCAAACAGAATGCCGAACAGGCTCTGAAACAGGGCAGCCAGCGTCGGCATCAGAATCACCAACAGAAGGAGGCCAATGATGATCTTCAGCGGCACTCCGATAACAAAGACATTATATTGCGGCGCTGTACGGGCCAGAAAGGCAAGCCCGATATCCGTCAGGAACAAGGCCGTCACGATCGGAGCCGACATCTGAAAAGCCAGCATAAACGCCTGGCCTACCGACTGAATGACAAACCCCGACAGACTGCCGTTGGTAATCGGCGTATACAGATCCGCCTGAAGCGGAACCCAGCGGTAGCTGCTTATGATGGCGTCCAGCAGATAATGATGACCGTTCATGCTCAGAAACAGCAGAAGGGCTATCATATATTTGAAATTCCCAAGCAGAGGCGCAGAGGACCCTGTCATGGGATCAATCACGTTCGCGATGCTGAAACCAATCTGCAAATCCAGAAAGGAGCCGGCAATTTGGATGGCCATGAGCATGAGATAAGCCAGATAGCCCAGCAATAGACCTACAAGCACTTCCTGAAGGATCAGCAGGACGATAGTGAGATCGCCTGCGACCTTTACGCTCGTTCCCTGTGAACTGAAGACGACCAGCGATACGAAGAAGGCCATTCCGATCTTGAAGACATTCGGCACGTTTCGGGAAGAGAACACCGGCGCCGCCACAAAAAATGAGGTGATTCGACAAAAGATTAGCAGAAAGACCGGCCAGCTCTGCAATACGCTCTCCATAGACATGCCTTACCCGATATACATATGAAGATTGCCGAGAATCTGGGAAGTAAAATCCGCAAGCTTGGTAATAATCCATTGGCCAAAAAGAAGCAGCGCCAACAGCACGGCGACAATTTTGGGCACAAAAGCCAGCGTCTGCTCCTGAATCTGTGTCGTCGCCTGAAATACACTGACGATCAGGCCCACAATCAGCCCCAGAGCCAGCATGGGAGCGCTGACCTCCAGCACGAGGTATACGGCCTGGCCGGCCAGACCGATGATAAACTCCGTACTCATCTAGCGTCTCCTCCTTTATCTAAGGGCTGAAGCTCAACAGCAGCGATTTGATAACCAGATACCACCCGTCTACAAGAACGAACAGCATGATTTTGAACGGAAGCGAAATCATGACCGGCGGGAGCATCATCATCCCCATCGCCATGAGCGTACTCGCTACGACCACGTCAATAATGAGAAAAGGAATAAAGATCATGAATCCCATTTGAAAAGCGGTCTTCATCTCACTCATGGCATAGGCCGGCACCATCACGGTCAGCGGGATATCCTGATACGTAGCCGGTTTCTTGTCGCCGGTGTACCCGTTGTATTTCATGAAGAGCAGCAGATCTTTCTCATGGGTATACTTGTACATAAACGCCTTCATCGGCACCGCCGCCCGGTCCAATGCCTGAGACTGTGTGATCTGCCCCTTCATGTAGGGCTGAAGCGCATTCTGGTTCACAGTGGACAAGGTCGGCGTCATAATAAACAGTGTCAAAAAAAGAGCGAGCCCTACCAGCACCTGATTGGGCGGCATCTGCTGGGTACCGAGCGAAGTCCGGACGAAGCCGAGTACGACCACGATGCGTGTAAAGCTCGTCATCAGCATTACAAAAGCGGGCGCCACGCTCAGGACAGTGATCAGCAGGAGAATGGAAATTGAACTGGTACCCGAGCCGCCCTGCCCGTCTCCGCCGCCGACTTGAATATCGATATCCGGAATCGGATCGGCGAACACATGGTGAAAGCGAAGCAGGCTGAGGGCGCCAATCATCAGCAGGGACAACAGCAGTTTCTTCTTCATGGTTCCTCCCGGCGGTTGCCGGCCGATTCCTCGCGCAGCAGTTCCTCAATTCTTTCTTTGCGTTCCGGCGAAGGCTGCAGCTTCGATTGCAGCACCTCATAGAAAGAAGAAGTTTCGTTCAGATCAATTTCCTGAGACGGAACTTCTCCACGAAACTTGCTTTTGAGTCCGGCAACCAGCGCACGGATGCCGCTTCCGTTCCCGGCACTCTGATCTTCAAAGGCAGACAAAACCAGCGCCACTTCCATGGGATCGCTGATTTTGTCCACCAGGGTCACATCGTCCCCTACCCCGATCAGGTACAGCTTGTTGCCGATCTCGACAATCTGCAGCGACTTGTTGGGGCCCAGCCCGGTGGCGCCGATGGTCCGGATAGAGCGTGCGCTCATCAACATCTGATTGCGGCGGCCCAGGAAACGAATCACCAGAACAATCAGAACCAGAATGACTCCGAGAACAAGAATCACATTGATTACATTCCAGATGAGGTTCCCTGAGCCGAACGATTCGGTTTGAAGGGGCATGGCGCGGCCTTAGACGCCCAGCGTCTTATTGATCGCTTCGATAACACGATCGGCCTGGAACGGTTTGACGATAAAATCCTTGGCGCCCGCTTGAATAGCGTCGATAACCATCGCCTGCTGCCCCATGGCGGAGCACATGATAACCTTGGCATTGGCATCGACCTTCTTAATTTCCTTAAGCGCGGCGATTCCGTCCATCTCCGGCATGGTGATATCCATGGTAATGAGATCAGGGCGGAGTTCCTTGAATTTCTCGATCGCCTGCGAGCCGTCCTGGGCTTCTCCTACGACTTCAAAGCCGTTCTTGGATAAAATATCACGGATCATCATTCTCATAAATGCAGCGTCGTCTACGATCAGAATTCGGTTAGCCATCTTAAAAAGTCCTCCCTAAATGTGTGCTATTGTAATTTTTGCATGCGGTCCCATTGACTCACGATATCGGTAACACGAACGCCGAAGTTCTCGTCGATAACCACGACTTCCCCTTTGGCGATCAGCTTGTTATTGACCAGAATATCCACCGGCTCGCCCGCAAGCTTGTCCAGCTCAATAATGGAGCCTTGCGACATCTCCAGAATATCTTTGATCTGTTTTTGGGTCCTACCTAATTCTACGGTCACACGCAACGGTATGTCCATCAGTAAGTTCAGATTATTTTCGTCCATCCCGCCAAAAGCACTGCCGCCCAGATTGGCGAACTGGACCGGCTGAACATTCACATTGCGACTGGCCGCCGGATTCGCCTGCGGCTGCGCCTGAGCCTGCGGCGGATACGGCTGCCCTTGGGGCGGCATCCCGTACCCGGGCATGCCGTACGGCGGCATTCCGTAGCCCGGCATTCCGTATGGCGGCATCCCCTGCGGCGGATAGTAATAGCCTTCCGGCGGCATGCCCGGATAAGGCTGTCCTTCGGAAGCGGCGGGGGCCTGCGGCTGGGCTGGAGGTGTCTGCGGCTGCGGAGCCGCTGCGGCCGGCTCCGGCTGGGCTGCCGGCTTGGCCGGCGCCTCTGCGGCCGGTGCCGCTTCCTCTGCCGATTGATCTCCGATCAGCATATTGACCATGCTCTTCGCAAAGTGAACCGGCAGAAGCTGCATAATCGTGGAATCGATCAGATCGCCGATCTTCAGCCGGAACGAGATGCGGATCAGCGTTTCGTCTTCCGGAAGATTATCCACGCCTTCGCCGCTGGTCATATTCAGAATATCAATGCCCGGAGGCGAGATATTGACGAATCGATTGAAGATGGTAGACATCGACGTCGCAGAGGAGCCCATCATCTGGTTCATGGCTTCTTGCACGGCGCTGATATGAATTTCATTCAATTCTTCATCCTTGGGATTGCCCTCTCCGCCGAGCATGAGATCGGCGATCACCTGGGCGTCCCGAATCTTGATGACGAGCGAATTGATCCCCTGAAAGCCATCCACATATTGAACGTGAACGGCAACATGCGGTTTCGGGAAGGTGGCTTCAAATTCGCTGCGGGTAATAATCGAAACCTGCGGCGTTGTGATGTCGACTTTTTTGCCGAGCAGCGTAGATAATGCCGTAGCTGCACTGCCAAAGGTAATATTGCCGATCTCGCCCAGGGCATCCTGCTCAAAAGGGGTCAGGAAGTCATCGACGGTCGGCTCGGCCGGAGCACTGCTCTCGGCTTCTGCGGATTGTCTCAAAAGAGCGTCGATCTCTTCCTGGGATAAATAGTCTTTACTCGTCAAGCTCTTCAACTCCTTCATTGACAATCTCGTCAATCTGAACGGCTACCCGGTCCTTGACCATACCCGGACTGCCGATGAACTTCAGCTTGTCGCCCACTCGAATCGACAATCCGGTATCCACCGTGCGGTTCAGAGAAATAACATCCCCGACCGACAGGCCCAGAAACTCGGAAATGGACAGGTTGGACTCGCCCAGTTCGGCGACAATCGGCAGTTTAGCCTTGTTCACACTTGACTTGATCGCTTCCAGTTCGCCTTCGTTCCGGGATTTCTTCTCCGACACGAACCATTGATGTACAGAAAGCCTGGACATCACCGGTTCGAGCACGACGTGCGGGATACAGAGATTGATCATACCTGTCGTATCCCCGATCTTCGTGCTAAGCGAGATCAGCGCTATGGTCTCATTGGGAGAGACAATCTGCATGAACTGAGGATTGGTCTCCAACGCCTCCATCCGAGGCTCGATGTCCAGAACCGTCTTCCACGCTTCCTGAAGACTCTCGAAGCATCTGCTGAAGATTCGTTCCATAATGGTCGTCTCGATTTCGGTCAGCGCCGTTATCTTGGACGGGGCGGTTCCGACGCCCCCGAGCAGCCGGTCCAGCATCGCATAGGCGATGTTGGGATGAACCTCCATAACCATCCTGCCCTCCAGAGGCTCGGCCTCAAAGATGTTCAGGATGGTCATTTTCGGGATGGAACGGATGAATTCATCATAAGGAAGCTGCTCGACCTGAACCACATTAATCTGAACGAAGGTGCGCAGCTGCGCCGAGAAATAGGTGGTCAAATAACGGGCAAAGTTGTCGTGAATCCGGGTCAAGCTGCGAATATGGTCCTTCGAGAAGCGAACGGCCCGTTTGAAGTCATAGGCTCGAATTTTGCGCTGGGTCTCTTCCTTCTTAAGCTCATCGGCATTCATTTCGCCTGAAGAAAGAGCTGCCAGCAAGGCGTCGATTTCATTTTGCGATAGTACGTCAACCATTCATTCACCCCCGAGTAAGCAAGCTGCAGCGAACCCGCAATCAGATTTGCGTCATTACAAAATTGGTGATATCAATCTGAGTCAATTTCCCTTCAGGCAGCGCTTTATTGATCTGATTGACCAGTTTGCTGCAGAGCTGATCCTTGCCGGCCGAGCCATTCAGCGCTTCCGGCTTCTCATCCGCCAAGGTCTTGATCAGAATAGGCTTGATCTTAAGCTCCTTGATCTTCTCGAAGTCTTCTTTGGCTGCTTTGGAATCCAGTTGGAAAGCAAAATTTATGAGAACGATATAGTCGGGATCAGCAAGGTTAGTCTTGATTTCAGTAATTTCAGAAGTCATTTCTACAATTTCATCGGCGGTCAATTTCTTGGTTTCAACCTGCTTGACGGCAGTGTCTACCGCATTCGCCGTAGTGTCCGAGAACATTTTACCGTAAAGCAGAAAAGCGGCCACTACGATCAAGGTTATCCCCAGCAAAATCGTAATGAGCCACGGCAGCATCTTTTTCATGAAAGCTCCTCCAAGGATTGGACTTTAATTGTGGCTGAATGAGCGCCGATGGATTGGTTGTATGCCTGAATCCGGGCAATAACCTCCTCGGCCTTTTCGAGTACGATCAATCTCTTGCCCGTCACCAGGGTCACATAGGTATCGGGACTTTCTTCAACCGTTTCGACCAGAAGGGCGTTGAGCCACATGGAAGAACCGTTCAACCGGGTTACTGCAATCATTCCAAGACCCTCCAGTCTTTAAAAAGAGGGGAAGGCTTTCGCTTTCCCCGATCATACCGGACAAACGCTATCATTATACCTTATTCGACATTAAACCGTCAGCAGAAATTAACGTTTCAGATTCACCACTTCTTGAAGCACTTCATCGGAAGTCGTAATGATCCGGGAATTCGCCTGGAAGCCGCGCTGGGCCACAATCATTTCCGTGAATTCGCTGGTCAAGTCGACGTTCGACATTTCCAGCTGACCGGCTACGATCGATCCGGTTCCCGCTTCTGTATTATTGGCCGTAGTCGGCTCAAGGGCGCCTTCCGCATTGGCATTGAGAGTCATCCGGTACAGGCTGCCCCCGATCTTCTCGAGACCCTGCGGGTTGCTGACTTTGCCTACGCCGATCTGTACTCCGGGCTGGGTCGTTCCGTCCGCCATGGTCTGCACAATCGTTCCATCGTTGGCAATGGTAAAGGACGTCACATCTTCGCCCAAAGTAATGGCTGCTCCTGTGGAATCCAGAACCCGAAGTCCGTCTGAGGTAACCAGATTGCGCCCTGCATCAACATGGAAGTCACCGGCGCGGGTCAGAAAAGGCGTAGCCTGATCGTCGGACAGTTTGACCAGGAAGAAGCCGTCGCCGTCGATCCGCAGATCGGTCGGATTGTTCGTCGTCTGCGCGCTGCCTGCCAGATGCATCGTATCCACCGAACCGACACTGACGCCAAGACCGATCTGCTTGGCATTCACGCCGCCGCTTGTATCGCCGGGCGCCGTTACGCCGGAGACGGTCTGGCTCATAATATCCTTGAACATGACGCGGCTTGATTTGAAGCCCGTCGTATTGACATTGGCGATATTGTTGCCGATAACGTCAAGTTTGGTCTGGAAGCCTTTCATACCGGAAACACCGGAATACATGGATCTTAACATGGATAATGTCCTCCTGGAACCGGAGCTTTCTGCTCCTGCAAATTGGGGTTGAATGCGGCCGCGTCAGTCGGTCGGCAGCCGCTCGGCTCTCCGTTAGGACCAAGCCGTTACGATCAGGAAATAATAACTGCGCTGTCAATCTGGGTAAAAACATTGTTCTTCATCGAGCTTCCGTCCATTGCGGTTACCACCGTCCGGTTCTCGACACTTACGATGAGCGCCATGTCTTTCATTAGAATCAGGGATTCCTTGCTTCCCTTGGCCGCCGCCTTGTCCACGGCAGAAGAGATCTGGTCCAATTGCCCTGTGCCAAGCTGAATGCCCCGCTGTTCCAGGCGCTTGGCCGCATGTGTGCTGAACTTCAGCATATTGCGCTGCAGCACATTCTCGAACGATTCCTGTCCGGCCGCCGCAGACGGGGCCGCCTTGCTGCGATTCAACGCGGAAGGATGGATCTTGCCCGGATATAACTGCCCGACGGTCATCTTGTCATTCATGATGCCGTCCCTTCCGGCGTGCTGCCGTTCGCCGCCTCAGAGTGGTTGCGGATGCCGGTGACGGCATTCAATGCGATTTTATCCTTGCCGACCATCGCATAATGGGTACCGCCGCTCACAAGAATGGAGTCGACGACCCCGGATTGACCGGTCTGAGTGACATTGTCTACCCAGCTGATTTCCTTGCCGATCAGGCTGGATGCCGAACCGAGCGACTGGCTTAGGGCATCGACCTTCTCCCCAATGTTCATTAGCTGCTCGACCGAACTGAATTGAGCCATCTGGGCGATAAATTCCTTGTCCTGCATCGGCTGCATCGGGTCCTGATTGGACAGCTGGGTAACCAGAATCTTCAGGAACTGGTCCTTGCCGAGCTCCGAGCTTCCGGTCGTCTTGCCCGGAGTCGCCGTGTTGCCAACCGCGTAGTTGGGCCACATATTCGTAGTCGATATTAAATCTGAGCTTGCCATTTTCTCTCACCTCACCTTCATCTGAACGTTTATGCTTCCGCTATGAAATTACTCCGCAGCGAATCGAACGGATTGCGGACCGCGTTCATCAATTCTCTCCAGTCGTCCTCCAGCTCTGCCGCCGCTACGGCGTCGTCCTGGCTGTCCGAACGGCTCTTGGAACGCTTCTGGTCGCCTTGCTGTCCCGATCCCGAACGGCGTCCGTCCTGGTACATCTGGGATTGCATCGTGCTTGTGTTCTGGGTAACCTCAAGCTTCTCTACCTGAAGCCCCTGGGATTGCAGCGCCGAGCGAAGCTGCGCCATCTGATTCTCGAGAAGATCCTTGGCGCCTGCATGCTCGGTAGCAAAATGGGCAACCAGCAGGCCGTTCTGCATCGTAATCTTGACGTCCACCTGACCGAGATGCTCCGGAAACAGCGACAGAGTCGCTTCAAGAGCGTCGCCGCGCTTAATGACTTCCATCTTGCCGCCGATATACGCGTTCATCTCCTGGGCGAACCGCTGAACGGGCACCTGCGGCGTCTCGTTTTTAACCGATGGGTTCAGACCGTCCCGAAGCGACAGCTGTCCTGCCGTTACGACCCGGTTCTCTTCCCCGCCGACACTAGCGTGCTCAGACTTCGCGCTGTCCTTGTCACCGGAGGCTTCCGCCTTGACGGAGAGAACAGCAGCTTCAGCCAGCTTCGGAGAATCGTTCTCCGTTCCGGATGTCTGGGCAAGAGAGGCATGGCCGGCCGGGTTCATGACAGCTGCATGTCTGGCATTGTCGGAAGCAGGCATCACCAAGCGGGGAGCTTGTTCAGCAGCCGAATTGCGCCCTGTCTCATTCGTTCCATCTTGCAGAGAAGCTGTGGGCGTTGCCGACTGGGCCATTGCTGCGCCCTGACTCTTCCCGCTGCCGGCTGCCGCTTCATTCAGAACTTCGGAGAATTGGTTCAGCACGGTTAAGACCTGCGCTTTCTGCGTTTGTCCGTCTGTTCCTTCCGTCTGCTCCATCACCGCTACGAGGCGGTTCAGCGCGTCCTGCAAGGCAAAACGAACCGTGCCCGCATTCTGGGCCACTTGTGGCAAGTCGGATGTAGTATCGGCTTCCGTCTGCTCCTCACCGGAGCCTTTAAGAGCTACAAACGCCTGGACCAGCCATTGCTGCAGAGTCGCCAGCAGTGCCGGATCGGCATTCAGTTGCTCATCAAGCTGGTCCAGCTCGGGTTCCAGCTTCGCGATCAGTCCCGCTCCGTCCGACACTTTCTGCCCCGCTTCCGCAGAGGCTTGTCCAGCAAGAAGAGCCAGCAGCGGGCTCGCCTGGATCAGAGAAGCCGAAGCGCCGGTGTCTGCCTCCGCAGCCGAAGTCTGTGCCGTACCGGCCAGTGTCTGAACGAGAGTCTGGGAGAAAGGGAGAAGCGCTCCCTGGACCTCGCTGCCTGCGGCTGCTCCTGCAGCACGGGCAATTCCTGAACTTTTGCCTGCCGAAACCATATTGAATACTAAACTCATTTAAGTATCACCTCCTCCTTCTAGTATATCGGCAGATCACTTGCCTCCCATTAACCGATTGACCACTTTTCCAGCAACTTCCGCATTGTCTTTCGTCATCTGGGATAGAATGGAGGACCGTGTGCTGTCATTGACGGATTTCAGAATGGTGATCACCTTGTCCGGCGTCACGCTATACATCTGGTTAAGCAGCTTGGCCGAATCTTCCGCAGGCATTGAAGTAAAAGTGGTGCTGAGCTGGTCGCGGCCCAGAGTGGCGCCGGATGCGGTTCCTGCGGATGCCTGCGTTCCAGACTCTTTTTTGAGCCGAGACTGGAGGGCCGCAATCGCCATATCGGAGGAATCCGTCGCTTCTTTTAGCTTAATCGAGACATCGGCGGCAATCTTCGGGTCCATCTTCTCCAGAATAGCCGTCTTGCTCTCATTGTTCATCGCGCTGAACAGCTGAACCATCTCTTCGGTCGTCAGATTCTGCATGATGGCAGCGGCTTTCGCCGCTTTCATTCCGGCATAGAGCTTGGCGAGATCCTTGACGCTCTTCTGATAGTTCTCGTCAGCCTGGGCCGCGGCCTGTGCCGTTCCGGCATTCTGAAGATCCGTAATCTGGGTCTTGAGCGCCTTCATCTGTTGATCCTGAGCCGTCTTCTCGTCGGTAAGCTTCTTGACCTGCTCCTGCTGCTGGGCCAGTTGAGCCTTGAGTTCCTTTACGGTCGGATCGGAAGCCTTTGCCGTTTCGTCTGCCTTGGTGCTGTCCGTCTTTTGCGAACCGGCAGAAGTTCCGGCGGAGTCCGTTTTGGGATCCGGGATCCACTGTTCTACTACGGGAATCTTGTTCAACGCCTGAAGCACGTTGTTGCGGATATCCATATTGAATAGCGTCAGCAGCACTCCGATCAGCACAAGCGTAAAGATGATCGGAATCATCAGAAACAGGAAGCGTTCGAACTTGCTGGCCGACCCTTCATTTTCCAAGTCAAATTCATTTTGTTCCACCCGCGAATCCCCTCCGCCCTAGTGGGATTTCATCGCGAAGCGGACGGTTGCCATTTCATCCAATTCGTTTTGTTCCCTAAGATTCATATCCTGCTGAAAAGCAAGCTTCGCTTTGTCGCGAGCTTTCAGCCATACCTTCTCATCCAGCACCTTGCTGCTGAGATGATCCTGCTTCTCCTGCACCTGCTTGTGGGCCCGGGAGATGTCTCCCAGCTTGCGGGCGATACAGGCGTCGAGATAATCGACATAGTTCTGCATTTCGCAAATCTTGGCGACAGGAGTCTTCTGCTCGGCCGCGTTCAGCAATGCATCCATGAGTTCGTTGCGCTGCCGCTTCAGCTCTCCAAGGCTCTGTTCCTGGGCTTGCAGTTCTCCAAGTGCGCTTGAGAGCATCCATTCGGCCTGTGTCTTCTCGTTGCCCTTCAAGTCAACCACTTTCTGAAATGAATAATGAAATCCCTTCATGCTGATCATCTCCTCGAGAACTCGGAAATTAAGCGCTGCTGCACCTCAGGCAACGTAACCTTTTCGTTAACCTTCTGCTTCGTGAAATCCCAGACGCTGTCGATAAAATGGATCGCCTCGTCAATCTGCGCGTTGGACCCGCGCTGATAGGCTCCGATATTGATGAGGTCCTCGGATTCCTTGTAGACCGCCATCAGCCGCTTCACGTTCTCCGCCGCCTCAATCTGTTCCGACGGAGCGATGTCCTTCATAACCCGGCTGATGCTTGCCAGAACATCAATGGCCGGAAAATGCCCTTTGTTCGCAATCGCCCGGTTCAGAACGATATGCCCGTCCAGAATTCCCCGGACGGCATCGGCAATCGGTTCATTCATGTCATCTCCGTCTACGAGCACCGTGTAGAAGGCCGTTATCGAGCCTGTCGTTCCGGTTCCGGCCCGTTCGAGCAGCTTGGGCAGACTGGCGAACACGGACGGGGTATAGCCCCGCATTGCCGGCGGTTCGCCGACAGCCAGTCCCACTTCGCGCTGGGCCATCGCATAACGGGTCACCGAGTCCATCATCAGCATGACGTTCAGTCCGCGGTCGCGGAAATATTCGGCGATGGTGGTTGCAATCAAGGCGCCCTTGATCCGGATCAGCGCGGGCTGATCGGAAGTCGCCACTACCACGACCGAACGCTGCAGTCCTTCCGGCCCCAGATCGCGTTCAATGAAGTCCAACACTTCGCGTCCGCGTTCGCCGATGAGTCCGATTACATTGACGTCCGCAGAGGTGTTGCGGGCAATCATGCCCATCAAGGTGCTCTTGCCGACGCCCGAACCCGCGAAGATGCCGACACGCTGGCCTTTGCCGATGGTCAGCAGCCCGTCTATAGCGCGAACGCCGATACTGATCGGCTCATGCACGCGCGGACGGTTAAGCGGGTTCGTCGGGATATTGAACGTGGAGCTGTGAGGCATCCGGGCGGGAATGAGCGAGCCGTCCAGCGGCTGGCCCAGACCGTCGAGCACTTTGCCGAGCAGCTCGGAGCCGACTTGAACGCTCAGCGGCTTGCCTGTTCCGACGACATCGCAGCCCGGCCCAATGGCCTGCAGCTCCCCCAGCGGCATCAGCAGCACTTTATTGTCCCGGAATCCGACGACTTCGGCTTTCAAAGGTTTGTTGCCCTTGGACGGATAGATGTAGCAGACATCGCCGATGCTCGCATCAGGACCTTCCGACTCCACCATCAGTCCGATAACCTGCGTAACCTTGCCGTTGATCCGGACCGGATCAAAGCTGCGAAGCTGATGTTTGTATTTATGCGGATCAAGCATGGTCATCACCGTTCTTGCCTTCCTCATTGTCCAGCGCCAGACGCAGCAGCTCTTTCTTGATCTCCTGCAGCTGGGTGTCTACCCGGGCGTCTATACTTCCGAAGGAAGACCGGATTACGCAGCCATGGTCCCGAACCGTCGCATCCGGCAAAATTTGCAGTTCAGCCTGGGAGTCAATCGACAGCGAGAGTTCCTCTCTCGCCGCATTGACGAACGTGAACTGGGACGGCGAGACGCAGAGCGAAATCACGCCCTGCTCCCGTTTGCGGGCCAAGTTCCGTTTAATGAGATCAACGGCGAACGCCGGCTCCACCGTCAGCTGTTTTTCAACAATTTTCTCCGCAATGTCGCAGCTGAGCTCGACTAGAAACGGTTCCGCCTCCTGGATAATCACATCGCGGGCTTTATACGCTTCCGACAAAACCGCACGGGCTTCTTCCATCAGCTCTGCCGTCTTGAGCTTCATTTCTTCTTCGGCGCGAACCGCACCTTCATTGTAGCCCTGCTGGAAGGCTTCGGCCTTGACGGCTTCGATCAAGTGCTCATCCTGCTCCCTGCGGGATTGCCACCACTCCTCGGCTTCCCGCCGGGCCTGCTCCACGATCCGTTCGGCTTCCGCAGCGGCCCGGCGCACCTGGTCCTCCGCAAAGGCCTTGGCGTCGCTCAGCATCTGGCGTCTCGACTGCTCTGCCGCTTCCCGCGCAGGGTCCGCATAATGCGTCTCGCCCGGAATCTCCGGCGAAGCCTGCTCTTCTGCAAGTCCGGCATGCTGGCGGGCCTGCTCGAGCCGTTTCAGCACATCGACCGGGACGTATTGGGAGTGCTTGATCAATCTAGACAATGATGTCATCTCCTCCGCCGCGGGCTATGATGATTTCGCCCGATTCTTCCAGTCTGCGGATAGTGCCTACGATGCGGGTCTGCGCTTCTTCGACGTCACGCAGCCGCACTGGCCCCATATACTCCATCTCTTCGCGGAATGTCTCCGCCATGCGCTTGGACATATTCCGGAAGATAACATCCCGCACTTCTTCGCTTGCCACTTTGAGCGCCAGCTGCAGGTCGGCATTCTCGATATCGCGGATAATGCGCTGAATGGAGCGGTTGTCCACATTGACGATATCCTCGAAGACGAACATGCGCTTCTTGATTTCTTCGGCGAGCTCCGGGTCCTGAATCTCCAGCGAATCGAGAATGGTGCGCTCGGTCCCCCGGTCGACGCCGTTGAGGATTTGAACGATGGACTCGATGCCGCCTGCATTGGTGTAATCCTGTGTCACCGTAGCGGACAGCTTCTGTTCCAGCACCCGCTCGATCTGCGCGATTACTTCCGGAGAAGTGCTGTCCATAACGGCGATTCGCCGCGCCACCTCCGCCTGCTTCTCCTGGGGCAGCGATGATAGAATGGCCGCCGCTTGTTCGAATTGAAGGTAGGAGAGCACCAGCGCAATGGTCTGAACGTTCTCGTTCTGAATGAAATTCAGAATCTGGCTCGGGTCCGCTTTTCTTGCAAAATCGAATGGCCGCACCTGAAGCGTCGCCGTCAGGCGGCTGATGACTTCCAGCGCTTTCTGGGAACCGAGCGCCTTCTCCAGAATCTCCTTGGCGTAATTGATACCGCCCTGAGTGATATATTCCTGGGCCAGACAAATCTGGTGGAATTCCGATAAAATCGATTCTTTCTCTGAACTGTCCACCTTGCGGACGTTGGCAATCTCCAGCGTCAGCTGTTCGATCTCCTCGTCACGCAAATGTTTGAATATCTGGGCCGATACTTCGGGCCCGAGCGTAATGAGCAGGATCGCCGCCTTCTGGCGTCCGCTCAGCCCCTGCTGAAGCGCTTTTGCCATGACCTCACCTCTGTTCGTCGGCAAGCCATGTCCGCAGCAGATTTACGAATTCGTCCGGCTTCTTCTTGGCCAGACTCTCCAGCTGCTTGCGTACCTGACTCTCATTCGTCACGCTGTCCAGATTGATCGACGGGAACTCCGTCGGAACTTGCAGCGGAACTTCTTCTTCTTCCTCTTCCTCGTTTCCGCGGCGGCGGCGGTAGATCATGTAACCGACCCCTGCGCCCAGAAGCAGCGCGCCGGCGCCGATGGCCCAGATCATCCAGGTCGCCATCCCCCCGGCTGCCGCCACGGTATCGTCCGCGACGAAAGGCTGCGCATAGACGAGCACTTTCTTGGCCAAATCCGCGTCCGTATACGTAGCTCCCGAATCGGAAAGAGACGCCCGGACAATGTTGATTAGAATATTCTGAATGGCGTCTGTCGTAGCCTGATCCAGAGCGGTCTGCCCATCGGGTGGTTCAACGGCTACGTTTATGGTTAAGTCTTTAACTGTATATGGGCTTGCTATAATGTCGCGCGTAATATGGTTGACCTCATAGTTCCTCGTCTCCGAAGTCTCCTCCGAAGAGGTCGTCCCCGCTCCGCTGGTTGAAGGATACCCTTGGACATCCCCCGAACCGGTGCCGGCAACGCCGCCGTCGCTGCTTCCCTGACCCGAATACGTATTGCTGATAATCTGGGAACTGATCTCGATGCCTTTCATATTCTCCGTATCGACCGGTGTTGCCAATTTCTCCTGGCTGGTGACTTTGTCAAAATTCAGCTTCGACATTACGAGCACATCGACTTTGTCAGGACCGGTAAATTTGGACAGGAAGGCCTTAACATTCTTCCGAACTTCTTCTTCAAACTTCTTCTGGAGGGCAAAATTCTCTTCCACCTGGCTGGAAATCCCCGCCTGGCCGCCGCGGGCCGATGGCATCAGTTCACTCTCGTCGTTGGCAATGGTAATGTTATCGATCGGCAGATTCGGAACCGCCGTCTTGACGAGGTTGAAATAACCGTCTACATTCTCCTGCGAGGGACGGAAGCCGGGATCAAAAGTCAATACGACTGAAGCGGACGCCCGCTCCTGGTCATCTTGGGAGGCGAACACCGTCTCTTTGGGAAGATTAATGAGGACCTTGGCGTCCTTGACTCCCTGCATTTTGCGCAGCAATTGGGCTACTTCACCGTTCAAGGCATTGTTGTATTTCACATTGAATTCATTGTCGGTGGTGCCCAGCATGGAAGAACTCTGGTCGAACACTTTGAAGCCGATTGAACCTTCCTGAACTATCCCCTGGGAACCGATATCAATTTTGATGCGGGCCGCATCCGTGCTGGGCACCGAAATGGTCTTGCCGTCAGCGCTGAGCTTATAAGAGATGCCCGAAGTTTCCAGATAGTTGATGACCCCAGCGGAATCGGTTGCATCGAGGTCCCGAAAAGCGACTTCATACTGGGTCTTGGAGAGTTGCATGGTTACTACAATAATGATTAATAAAATAATAAACAGCGTCGAAAAGAAAAGAATCTTCTGCTTGACGCTGAATTTATTCCAGTACGAGACTATACGGTCCCTGAACTGGGCGAATCTTTCATTCACGGTGTCACCTCATCCGAAACTAAGCTAGGATTATTTAGATCTGCGTTCTCATAATTTCCTGGTAGGCTTCGATGACTTTGTTTCGGACTTGGGTAGTCAACTGCAGACTGAGCAGAGCCTGCTGGGAGGCAATCATCGTATCATCGACATTCACTTCGCCAAGCACAAACTTGTTGTTCATATCTTTGGCGTTCTGTTCCTGTTCGGCCACCTGATTAAGCGCATCTTCCAGGTAAGTGCCGAAGCTCTTTCCCGCTCCTCCCGCCGAATCTGTAGTGGAAGCTACGGTCGTCGTCTTTAAGCCAAGCGGCTGAATGGACTGTGTACCGAGCATGATGTTTTGTACCAAATCAGTTCCTCCTTAATAGGCGTCAAGCTTACTTATTATTTAACACTTTTTGGATCAAACTAAACTCATTTCCCAATCTCCAGCGCCTTGCTGACCATCGCTTTGGTCGCGTTCAGCATGGTTACATTGGCTTCATAGGAACGCGAAGCCGAGAGCATGTCCACCATTTCCTTGGCGATATCCACGTTAGGCATATATACGTAGCCGTCGCTGTCCGCGTCGGGATGCGTCGGGTTGTAGACAGGCTTAAGCGGGCTCGGATCTTCGACGATCGATTTGACTCTCACGCCTTCATCTCCGCTCCCCATCTTGGACTTCAGAATATTGGAGAAGCTGTCGCCTTCCGTCGATTCCAGCACAACCATCTTGCGCCGGTACGGCACGGCTTTGCCGTCGACCACAGAAGCGCGGGTCGTCTCGGCATTGGCGACATTAGAAGAAATTACATCCATTCTCAAACGGTTGGCGGTCAGGGCCGAAGCGCTGATCCCGAAACTGCTGCCAAAGTTCATTGTTTATTGACTCCCTCCGATTGCCGTGCGCATCATACTCAATTGGCTGTTGAGCTGAGTGATATAGGAGTTGTATCTCAATTGATTCTCGGCGCCGAGCGCCATCTCCCTGTCGATGTCCACGTTGTTGCCGTTGTTGTTCATGCTCGAACTCCGGTCCGTTGTAGTCACCGGCTGGGGAACTGCGGCAGTCCCGAATCTGAAATGCCTGCTATCTGTTACCCGAGCCCCCAGAGCGGGAGCGGTGCCTTCCGCCGCTGCCTGCAGAATCGATTCAAAGGAAACATCCGAACGTTTGAAGTTGGGAGTTTCGGCATTGGCAACGTTATTGGCGAGGACATTTTGGCGCAAAGTCGCCGCTTCCATTCCTCCCTGCAGCCTCTGGAAGCTGATACCATTTAACAAGCCCATCCTGTTCACCCTTCCACTTATGCTGTCGTCTATGAAAGAATTCCACATTCATTCCTGAAATCCTCTTTAAATTCGACACCCTGATGAAGTTTTTTGTAATTCAGGTTAGTTTTTCGTCGAATTTTGTCGTACAAAAAAACACCAGAAAGATCGACTTTTTTTACATATATAGATTTTCGGCGAATTTGAATAATATTACAATAAGAAAATAGCCCTATCTTTCTTCGAAAGAGAGGGCTTTAAGCTCATATCATCTATTTATTTACATTTATATCCCAATTATTTCTACCAAATTCCGTTATCAGGCTTCATTCCCCAGCAAAAATCCAGTCAAACGCCTTGTCCCTGGTACTATTTACCTAGAAAGCAATCTGTAAGGCAAACGTACCCGAACTTATAGAATGTACTGGCTCAAATCGCGATCCTGGGCGATTCCTGCCAGTTTCTCGCGAACATATTCGGGCGTTATCGTCATCTTCTCCAGTGTCAGCTCCGGAGCTTCAAACGAAAGATCCTCCAGCAGCTTCTCCAGGATCGTATGCAGCCTGCGCGCACCGATATTCTCCGTGTTCTCATTCACGGAAGCGGCAATGCGGGCGATTTCCCGGATCGCCTCCTCCTGGAACTCAATTTCGATATTCTCGGTCGCCAGCAGATGGACATACTGCTTGGTCAGCGCATTCTGCGGCTCCGTCAGTATGGAGACGAAGTCATCCAGCGATAAGCTGCTGAGTTCGACGCGGATCGGGAAGCGTCCCTGAAGCTCGGGAATCAGATCCGAAGGCTTCGATACATGAAAAGCTCCAGCGGCCACAAACAGCACATAATCCGTCTTGACCGGACCATATTTGGTCATGATTGTCGATCCTTCCACGATCGGCAGAATATCCCGCTGAACGCCTTCGCGCGAAACATCCGGCCCCGACCCCTTGCCCTGGCTGGCTACCTTGTCGATCTCGTCGATAAAAATGATTCCGGATTGCTCGGCCCGAAGAATGGATTCCTGAATGACGTCATCCATATCGATCAGCTTGGCGGCTTCATCCTGAATCAACACCTTGCGCGCTTCCCGGACGGGAAGCTTCCGTTTCTTCGTCCGTTTGGGCAGAAGGCTGCCGAACATCTCCTGCATGTTCATGCCCATCTGATCATTGCCCTGGCCAGCGAACATATCCAGCATGGTCGACGAGGTATCCGGCACATCGACTTCGATCAACTCATCCTCGAGCTGGCCCGCCAGCAGCTTGAAGCGAACTCCTCTGCGCCGCTCGCCCAGACCGGCTTCCTGCTCACCCTCGCCCTCGGGCTTCGCCTCTTCCCCGCCGCCTCCAAAGAGCATCTCGAACGGGTTGCGCTGGCTCTTGCTCTTGGACGAAGACGGAGCGAGAAGCTGGACGATTCGTTCATTAGCCAATTCCTCGGCCTTATCCTTCACCTTCTCCGTGCGCTCCGCTTTGACCATACGGATGGACGTCTCCACCAGATCGCGGACCATAGACTCCACATCGCGGCCCACATAACCCACTTCGGTGAACTTGGTCGCCTCTACCTTAATGAACGGTGCTCCGACGAGCTTCGCAAGCCTGCGGGCGATCTCCGTCTTCCCGACCCCGGTCGGGCCGATCATCAGTATATTCTTGGGTACAATCTCGTCGCGAATCTCTTCGGACAGGCGGCTGCGACGGTAGCGGTTGCGAAGGGCAACTGCTACCGAACGTTTGGCCTGCTTCTGGCCAACGATGTATTTATCCAGCTCGGCGACAATCTGCCGCGGAGTCAGAGCTTCATTCAGCATAAGAATGCTCCCTTCCTTCCTGGCGCTTGGCTACGCTTGGATCTGTTCCACAATAATATTGGAATTCGTATAGACGCATATTTCCGAAGCGATCTGCAGCGCTTCTCTGGCCATCTGGCCGGCGCTCATATCGGAAGCATGCCGTTTCAGCGCCCGAGCCGAAGCCAGCGCGAAATTGCCGCCTGATCCGATAGCCAGCACATCATCATCCGGTTCAATGATCTCGCCATTTCCCGAAATCAGCAGCATCCCGTTCTTATCCATTACGATCATCAGCGCTTCCAGCTTGCGGAGCACCCGGTCCTGTCGCCAGTCTTTGGCGAGCTCGACGGCGGCCCGCTGGAGATTGCCGTGATGTTCCTCCAGCTTGCCCTCAAACTTCTCGAACAGCGTAATGGCGTCGGCTACGGAGCCGGCAAAGCCCGCAATCACCTGACCCCGGTACAACCGGCGTACCTTCTTGGCCGTTGTCTTCATGATAACGCTTTCTCCGAATGTAACCTGCCCGTCTCCCGCAATGGCGGCTTCGCCATTGTGGCGGACGGCGCAGATGGTGGTGGCATGAAAGCTTGGCAGCATATTCCCCTACCTCCTCCTAGGATGGATTCCGGACTTCGGCAGCCGGGGCCTTATAAGCCAGGCCGCTCTCTACCGCGAACTGCTCCAGGCTGTCCAGCGCCCGGAGGGCCAGCATTTCATTCTTCTCCTTCTTGCTCTTGATCCGTTTCTCGGGTTTCGGCAGGAGGCCAAAGTTAGCGTTCATCGGCTGGAAATGCGCCGGGTCCGCTGTGGTGATATAGGCCGGCATACTGCCAAGCACGGTCTCCTGCGGGAAGATCACCGGTTCTTCGCCGAGCGCAGCCCGGGCAGCGTTCAGACCGGCGATGAGCCCGGAAGCAGCCGACTCGACGTAACCCTCAACTCCCGTCATCTGACCGGCAAAAAACAGCCGCTCGTTCCCTTTTAGCTGATAGGTGGGATGCAGCAGCTTCGGCGAATTGATGAAAGTGTTGCGGTGCATGACGCCGTAACGGACATATTCCGCGTTCTCCAGACCCGGGATGAGCGAGAATACCCGCTTCTGTTCGCCCCACTTCAAATGCGTCTGGAATCCGACCAGGTTATAGAGCGTTCCGGCCGCATTGTCCTGGCGGAGCTGGACGACGGCGAACGGCAGCTTGCCCGTATGCGGGTTGACGAGGCCGACCGGCTTCATCGGTCCGAACAGCGCCGTCTGCTTGCCGCGCTTCATCATGACCTCGATCGGCATGCAGCCCTCAAAATAAATCTCCTTCTCAAAATCCTTCAGAGCCGCCGTCTCGGCCGATACCAGCGCATCATAGAAGACGTTGAATTCCTCTTCCGTCATCGGGCAGTTCAGGTAAGCCGCTTCTCCCTTGTCATACCGGGAGGCGAGATAGACCTTGCTCATGTCGATGGAATCCTTCTCCACGATCGGCGCCGCCGCATCATAGAAGTAGAAGTACTCTTCGCCCAGCAATCTGCCGATCTCGGCGGACAACTCCGGCGAAGTCAGAGGTCCGGTGGCAATGACTACAATGCCTTCCGCCGGAATTCGCCCTACCTCTTCATGTATAACTTCAACCAGGGGATGATTATGCAGCGTATCGGTAATTTCTCCGGAAAAACCGTCCCGGTCAACGGCCAGCGCGCCGCCGGCCGGAACCGCGTTGCGGTCGGCAGCGCCGAGGACGAGCGATCCGAGCCGCCGCATTTCCTCTTTGAGCACTCCAACCGCGTTGCCCAAGCCGTTCGCCCGGAGCGAATTGCTGCAGACCAGCTCGGCGAACTTGTCCGTATGGTGGGCCGGCGTCTTCACGACCGGCCGCATTTCGTACAGGCGTACCGGCACGCCCTGTGACGCGATCTGCCAGGCGGCTTCGCTGCCCGCCAGGCCTGCTCCGATAACGGTTACCGGAGCGGTTGTTCTCTGCTTCGTTGATTGACTCAAGATGTGTACCCTCCATTAAATCGCAAATGCCTTATTCCGCCGCCTCATCATCGGCTTCTTCCACCATTTCCGTATGATCGCAGGACGTACATTGCAGCTTCACGCCCTGCTTGCTGCGTTTCTCCACCATCCACGCGCCGCATTCGGGACAAGACTTGGCAGACGGCCGGTCCCACGAGACAAAATCACATTCCGGGTACCGGTCGCATCCGTAGAAGACGCGTCCCTTCTTGCTCCGCCGCTCCACCACCTTGCCTTCGCCGCATTTCGGGCAGCCGACTCCGATATCCTTGATGATCGGCTTCGTGTTGCGGCAGTCCGGGAAGCCCGAGCAGGCCAGAAATTTGCCGAACCGGCCCAGCTTGTAGACCATCGGGCTTCCGCATTTCTCGCAGAGCTCGTCGGAGACCTCGTCAACGATTTCAATCTCCTTCATTTCTTCTTCCGCTACATCCAGACGCTTCTTGAACGGCCCGTAGAATTCAGCGAGCACTTCCACCCAATCCTCGGAGCCTTCCTCGACATGGTCAAGATCTTCCTCCATATGGGCCGTGAACTCCACATCGAGAATCTCGGGGAAGAACTGCTCCATCTGTTCAATGATCAGTTCGCCAAGCTCGGTCGGCATGAATTTCTTCTCTTCAATGGCCACATAGCCGCGTTTCTGGATCGTCTCCAGCGTCGGCGCATACGTGCTCGGACGGCCAATGCCCAGCTCTTCGAGCGTCTTCACCAGTCTGGCTTCCGTATAGCGCGGCGGCGGCTGGGTGAAATGCTGCTTCGGCTCGACTTCGCGGCGCTCCAGCCGGTCTCCGGCCGCGAGCGGGGGCAGATATTTATCTTCCTCGGTCGTACCGTCGTCGTTGCCCTCAACGTATACCTTCATGAAGCCCGGGAAGGATACCTTGGAACCGACGGCCCGGAAGACCGCCGGTCCTGCCTGAATGTCCACCGAGAGCGTATCGAGCACAGCAGACGACATCTGGCTGCTGACAAACCGCTCCCAGACCAGCTTGTAGAGCCGGAACTGATCACGGCTCAAATACTCCTTGACGCTGTCAGGTTCCCGAAGAACGGATGTGGGCCGGATGGCTTCATGGGCATCCTGGGCCCCGGCCGCTTTTTTGGAATACTGCCGCGGTGTTTCCGGGGCGAATTTCTCGCCGTACTTGCCTACGATCAGCTCTTTAGCCTCATCCTGCGCCGTTGTGGAAATTCGCGTCGAGTCGGTACGCATGTACGTAATCAGACCGACCGTTCCTTCCTTGCCCAGCTCGACGCCCTCATAGAGCTGCTGTGCCACGGACATGGTCTTCGACGCCCGGAAGCCGAGCTTGCGCGCCGCTTCCTGCTGAAGCGAACTCGTCGTGAAGGGAGCGGAAGGATGACGCTGACGCTCCTTCTCTTTCACTTCGCCGACTATGAAATCGGCGCCTTCAATCGCCTTCAGCACTTCCTGGACGTCGCTCTCGCGGCCAAGTTCCTTTTTCACACCGTTCATCTTATGGAACTTCGCTTCGAACACGGAATCCTTGATCCCAAGGCGGGCGGTGATGCTCCAGTACTCCTCTGGCACAAATGCCGAAATTTCATTCTCCCGGTCCATGATAATCTTGACGGCCACCGATTGAACCCGGCCCGCAGACAGTCCTTTTTTGACTTTCTTCCATAATAAGGGGCTGATCTGATAGCCGACCAGTCGGTCGAGAATCCGGCGCGCCTGCTGGGCGTTGACGAGATTCATGTTGATTTTGCGCGGCGTCTTGAACGCATCCTTGACCGCCTGCTTCGTGATTTCGTTGAACACTACCCGGCATTCCTGGGTATCGTCCAAATCCAGCGCATGGGCCAGATGCCAGGCGATAGCCTCTCCTTCGCGGTCCGGGTCAGCCGCCAGATAGACATTCTTGACTTTCTTGCTGGCGTCCTTAAGTTCTTTCAGTACAGAGCCTTTGCCCCGAATGGTAATGTATTTGGGATTAAAGTTGTTCTCGACTTCCACCCCGGTCTGACTTTTGGGCAAGTCCCGAATATGTCCCATGGATGCTTTGACAATATATTTGCTGCCCAGGTATTTGCCGATCGTCTTCGCCTTCGCCGGCGACTCGACAATGACCAGTGAATCCGCCACAGGTTCGTCCTCCTCGTAAAATTAACGCTTCCTCTTTTATACGATTTTATAGATAGCGCCCGGTAATTGAACCACCGCTTTTTTTATGATTAAAGATAGCAGAAGCGAATGCAAAAGTCCAAAATCGTACCCGCTCCGGCCAAGCAGTTCGTCGAAAGTAAAGGGGCCCTGATGCAGTATATGGTATAGTTGGGACTCCTCACTTGTCAAATTGTTTTCGTCCAGAGCGAGCGTCCCCGCTTCGCCGGTTGTTTCTCCATCCGCCTTGCCCTCTCCCTCTCCGGGCAGTGTCAGGAGCCAGGGTTCGCGGTATTCCTCCCAGATATCTTCGGGGTTTGAGACCAGCTTCGCTCCCTGTTTCAGCAGATCGTTCGAGCCCCGGCTCTTGGGAGAAGTGATCGGTCCCGGCACGGCAAAAACATCGCGTCCCGCCTCCAGCGCCGCGTCCGCTGTAATCAGGGAACCGCTCCGGCTGTCCGCCTCCACCACCACCGTCCCGAGCGCAAGTCCCGCGATAATGCGGTTGCGCCGGGGGAAGAGGCCCGGATGGCTCTTCGTTCCGATCGGGTATTCGCTGACCACCAGGCCCTCCCGCTCAATAGCCCGCAGCAGGCTCCGATTCTCGGGCGGATAAATTTTGTCGATTGCCGTCGCCATGACGGCAATCGTGCCGCCCGGTCCCGGCAGAGCCGCTTCATGGCAGATGCTGTCGATTCCGCGGGCCAACCCGCTGATAACCGTCATCCCCTTGGCCGAGAGCGCCGAGGCCAATGCTTCTCCGACCCGGCGGCCGTAGACGGTCGGAGCCCGGGTACCGACCATGGCAATGGAAGGCCGTGTCAGCAGTTCGGTCCGGCCGCGGAGATAGAGCACCCAAGGCGGCTCGGCCGCTTCGCGCAGCCGGAACGGATACGCTTCATCCGTGACGGCAAGATAGCGGTACCCGGAAGCCTCCAGCAGCTCCAGCCGGCGGGCGATCCAGTCCGGCGACCACTGCTTCGCCAGCCGGTCCGCCGCCGCAGGCGGAAGCCCGATTCCGAGCCATTCCTTTTCCGAGCAAGAGAAAGACGCTTCGGTCAGCATCCCGCATCGCACAATCCGGTTCAGGCTGGCCCAGCCGATCCCTTCCATTTCATGCAGTCCAAACAGCAATTCGCTGCGATTCATTTCATAGCCTCCTTCAAATGGTCTTAACAAGTCATCCAACGCAAAAAAGCAACCTCTCCTCCCGCGCGGGGAATGAAAGGTTGCTTACCTCTTGCTTCCATTATACTCGAATAAACCGTTCCATCAATGGCCTGCCGGAATCAATGTGTCGTGCAGGCGTTGAGAATGCCCTGCTCTTCCAGCACTTCGACAAGCGTTGCGCCCATTTCAGCCGGAGTTGGAGCCACCCGGATGCCGCAGGCTTCAAGCACCGCGATCTTCTCCGCCGCCGTCCCTTTCCCGCCCGAGATGATCGCTCCGGCGTGGCCCATCCGCTTCCCCGGAGGAGCAGTCGTTCCGCCGATGAAACCGACAACCGGCTTGGTCATATGCTCGCGGATCCATTCGGCCGCCTCTTCCTCCGCCGTCCCCCCGATTTCGCCGATCATAATTACGGCCTTGGTGCCCGGATCGTCATTGAAGCGTTTCAGGATATCGATGAATTCCGAGCCTTTGACCGGATCGCCGCCGATGCCGACTGCCGAGGACTGGCCGATTCCGCGCGAAGTCAGCTGATGCACCGCTTCATACGTCAGCGTCCCGCTTCGGGAGACGACGCCCACATAACCCGGCATATGAATATAGCCCGGCATAATGCCGATCTTGCATTCGCCCGGTGTAATGACGCCCGGACAGTTAGGTCCGATCAATACCGTGGAACGGCCTTCCATATAGCGTTTGACCTTGACCATATCCAGCACCGGAATCCCTTCCGTAATACAGATCACGAGGTCAAGCTCGGCATCGACTGCTTCCATGATCGAGTCGGCGGCGAACGCCGGCGGCACATAAATCACGCTCGCCGTAGCGCCTGTCGCCGCCTTGGCTTCCTTCACGGTATCAAAGACCGGAAGGGTAACTTCGCTGCCGTTGTCGAGTGTAATGGAGACATTCGTTCCGCCTTTTCCGGGCGTTACCCCGCCGACCATCCGGGTACCGTAATCAAGCGCTCCCTTGGTATGGAAGAGACCCGTAGATCCCGTAATCCCCTGTGTAATCACCTTCGTATGCTTATCGACAAGAATGCTCATTCAACGTCACATCCCCTTAAGGTTGGTAAAATACGCAGCGAATCATCCGCCTACTGCACCAGAGCCACAATTTTACGGGCCCCGTCCGCCATGGAATCGGCCGAAACGATATTCAGCCCGGAGCCGGCCAGAATTTCCTTGCCCAATCCGACATTCGTACCCTCCAGACGGACAACAAGCGGCTTGGTGAGTCCCAGCTGTCCCGCCGCTTCCACCACACCGCTCGCGATCACGTCGCAGCGCATGATGCCTCCAAAAATATTAATGAAGATTCCGTTCACCTTATCGTCGGACAAAATGATCTTGAAGGCTTCCGTTACCTTCTCCGCCGTCGCGCCGCCCCCTACGTCCAGGAAGTTGGCCGGTTCGCCGCCGTAATATTTGATAATATCCATTGTAGCCATAGCCAGCCCTGCACCGTTGACCATGCAGCCGATGTTCCCGTCCAGGGCTATATAACTGAGGTCATATTTGGATGCTTCGATCTCCTTCTCGTTCTCTTCCTCCAAGTCCCGCAGAGCGAGAATGTCCTTGTGGCGGAACAGCGCGTTGGAATCAAAGTTCAGCTTGGCGTCCAGTGCCAGCACCTCTCCGTCGCCTGTAACGACAAGCGGATTGATCTCGGCAATGGAGCAGTCATTATCCACAAATGCGGAATACAGCGCTTGCATAAACTTGACCGCTTTATTCGTCAATTCTTTTGGAATGCCAATTCCGTAGGCCAGCTCCCGCGCCTGAAAAGGCTGAAGTCCGACGGCCGGATCAATGACCTGTTTAAAAATCTTCTCCGGATGCTCGGCAGCCACTTCCTCAATCTCCGTGCCGCCTTCTTCCGAACCCATCAGCACGACGCGTCCGGTTCCGCGGTCCACCACAAGACCGATGTAGTACTCCTTGACAATCTGGCAGCCTTCTTCAATTAGCAGGCGTTTGACCACTTTGCCCTCCGGTCCCGTCTGGTGGGTAACCAGCGTCTTGCCCAGAATTTCTCCCGCATAGCTGCGGACTTCATCCAGATTCTTCGCGACCTTCACGCCTCCGGCTTTACCCCGGCCGCCGGCGTGGATCTGCGCCTTCACCACCGTTACCGGACTGCCAAGCTCCTGCGCCGCAGCAACCGCTTCTTCCACCGTATAAGCGACTTTGCCGTTCGGTACGGCAACGCCGTACTTCTTAAGCACTTCTTTTCCCTGGTACTCGTGGATATTCATTGACGGAAGCCTCCTAAAGTGTTGCGGGATCGCGGCAGGCTGCCTGCCGTTCATTCCGCATTCCGTTTTGATTGCCGCAAGGTCAGGTCCGGGAGAAGATATGTAGCCATGCCAATACTCCCGGAACAGGTTGAGAGTCACCTGAAGCCGAGAATATTGTAACATGATTTAAAAACGCTTACCTCAAAAAGTTGTCGATCTTTATACATACATTTTCGCATGATTTCATATCAAAACGCGATTGATTGTATAGACAGAACCTCACACCTTGGACGGAGACTTGAAATTCGCCTGATGTACCCGGCCCAGAAGGTCCTTGAACTGGCACAGCAGCGCTCCGAATTCCTCCTCGGACAGCATGGTTCCTTCGGCAATTTTGCCGGGGATCTCCCTTGCCTTCTCCTGAAGGGCCCAACCGGTGTCGGTGAGAGTAATAAGCACTTTGCGCTCGTCTTCGAGCGACCGGTCACGGTTGATGAGTCCCGCAGCCTGAAGGCGCTTGAGAAGCGGCGTCAGGGTCCCGGAATCCAGATAAAGCTCTGCGCCGAGTTCCTTGACCGTGCACTGCTTCTTCTCCCACAGCACAAGGAGCACCAGATACTGCGAATACGTTACGCCGAGCGTGTCCAGATAAGGCTGATACAGCTTCGTGATTTCACGAGAGCAAGCATAAATGGTAAAGCATAGCTGATTATCCAGCAGCAGTTCGGGCGTTGTTGTTTTTTCATCCATTATGGTCACCTGCTTTCTTATGACGATCATATCATAAATGCGGACGGAATTCATGATAATAGCAAAAAATGAATTGACATTTTCTTTTATTATGATAAATTAAATTGTGTAAAATATAATTTACTAAAATGAATTGGAGCGATGAACCCATGATGACCATTCAGCAAAAAATGTACGAAACCACGGTTAAGGCTGTCGGCGGCCGCGACGGCTATGTCGAATCCGCTTCCCCGGTCTTCTCCCACAAGATTTCTACCCCCCGTGAGATGGGCGGAGCCGGCGGAGAAGGCACCAATCCTGAACAGCTGTTCGCAGCCGGTTATGCGGCCTGCTTCGACAGTGCGCTGAACATGGTGGCCCGGATGAGCCGGACGAAGATCGAGGGCAGCGAAGTAACGGCTACGGTCAGCTTCGGCAAGGTGGAAGACGGCGGCTTCGGCATTGGCGTGAAGCTGGCCGTGCTGGTCTCAGGCGTTGATCGTGAGACGGCCGAGAAGCTGGTGGAAGGCGCCCATGCAGCCTGTCCGTATTCCCGCGCTACCCGCGGCAACATTGCGGTGGAGATCGAAGTTCTCTGATTTGATTTTTGGGAGAAGCCGGTTATATAATGAAGGAAAGTTTTTGCGGTTCTTGCAGAGAACCGGCGGAGAATGGCGGAAGCACCCCTTTTCTGGACACTTTACAGAAGAGAGGGTGTTTTTTGTCATGTACGGAACGTTGAACAGCGCTTGTCTGTACGGCATCGAAGGGGTGATGATTCAGGTCGAGGTGGATTTGTCGAGCGGTCTGCCCCAGACCCATATTATCGGACTGCCGGACTCCGCCATTCGGGAGGCGGTTGAACGCGTCCGCGCTGCGGTGAAGAACTGCGGCTACCGCTACCCGCAGCAGCGGATTACGATTAACCTGGCCCCTGCAGACCTGCGAAAAGAAGGCTCTGCCTTTGACCTGGCTATCGCGCTCGGACTTCTCGCCGCCAGCGGCCAGCTCGTTCTTCCGGAACCCGACCGGCTGCTGCTGATCGGCGAGCTGGCGCTGGACGGCAGCCTCCGCCCGGTCACCGGCGTCCTGCCGATGGTTGCGGCTGCGCGGAGCTGCGGTCTGAACGCCGTACTGCTCCCCAGAAGCAATGCGGCGGAGGCTGCGCTGGTCTCGGGCATGCAGATTTATGCGCTGGGCCATCTGAAAGAACTATCGGCCGCCGAACCGGCCGGTGAATCGTCCGCTCCCGGCTTAGCGTCCGGCGGCTTGGAGATCAGCGGAATCGGGCAGTTTCCGGTCTCCAGTGAAGCACTCCCTTTCCCGGTCTACGAGAGCGGGCCGCTGCATGCTGTGTCCCAGCCGCTTGTTCTCCAGTCACTGGAGCATTTGCGCTACCAGCCTGTCCCCTCATCTTCCGGTGCGGGAAGCGGACCGGAGCCGGCAGAAGACTACAGCGACGTCCGGGGCCAGCACCAGGCGAAGCGCGCGCTGACCATCGCGGCTGCCGGGATGCACAATATTCTGCTTCTTGGCCCTCCCGGTACCGGCAAGACCATGATGATCAAACGGCTGGCCGGCATTCTCCCTCCGCTCACCGAGACGGAGGCATTGGAGGCGACGAGAATCTACAGCGCTGCCGGGCTGCTCCGGGAACCCGGACAAGGCTTGCTGCGCAGCCGTCCTTTTCGGTCGCCGCATCATACGATCTCTGCCGCAGGCATCATCGGAGGCGGCAGTATTCCGAAACCGGGTGAGGTCAGCCTTGCTCACCGGGGCGTTCTCTTCCTTGACGAACTGCCCGAATTTCCGCGCGGAGTGCTGGAATCCCTGCGCCAGCCGCTGGAGGACCGTCTGGTGACAATCAGCCGGGCAAGGGCTTCTTTTACCTATCCGGCTCATTTCCTGCTGGCGGCTTCCATGAACCCCTGCCACTGCGGACTGCTCGGGAGCAATCACCCCCACCTCCGCTGCACCTGTTCCCCGGCGCGCATTGCCCACTACCGCTCCCGGATTTCCGGCCCGCTGCTGGACCGCATCGACCTCCAGGTCGATGTTCCCCGTCCCCGGGATTCCGCCGCCACTGCCGCCGAGCCTGCGATGAGCACCGCCGATATGCGGGCAGCCGTCGAGCGGGCCCGGCGCATGCAGATAGCCCGCTACGCCGGGCGGCCTTTCTCCTGGAACAGCGAGCTGTCGGGCTCTGCGCTGCAGCAGTACGCATCCCCCGGCAGAGATGGGGAGGCCCGGCTCCAGGACCTTATGGAGACGCTGGGCCTGAGCCTGCGCTCCTATGACCGCATCCTGAAGGTCGCCCGCACGATCGCCGATCTGGAAGAAGCCGCAGACATCGCCCCCTCCCATATCGCGGAGGCGCTGCAGTACCGGATACTGGACCGGAAGGGGCATGAGGAGGAGTAGAGGAATCAACATAACAAACTGCAATCCCGCTATCAAAAAAGGGACGCCTCTCGGCGTCCCCATATATTCATTTATCCGACGTATACACGTTAATCTCGAATGTTAATATTTTATCGAAGACTACGTAGTCTTTACGGCTCTTGAAGGGTCCTTTGTTGTTATTGTGTTTATCGATCGCAAAAGAAGCTGGGCCAGTACCTGCTGCTTTTGCTTCATACCAAGTAATAAAAGCATTTACTTCAGCCATCGATAGATCATATTCTTTTTCAAAACCGTTATTTAACGTTATCGTTAATAAGGCTCTGTCTGTCGAAGCAAGGGTCGCTGTTACGGTGTTGCTCTTGGAAGATTGGTTCCCAGATGTATCTATGGCCGTCATATAGAAGCTGTAGGTGGTTTGATTGTCCAGGCCTGCAACAGTGTACGTCGTTCCCGTTACAGTACCCACATTCAATGGAGTGCCGTTCATGTAGATCCTGTATCCCGCCAAATCCGTTTCAGTGTTAGCGTTCCATATTAAGGTTACAGAGTCTTCCGTTTGTTCTTTGACGGCAAGCCCGCGTGGAGCTGCTGGAGATACTGAATCATAAAGTGCAGTAACCGTATCAGATGGCGCAGAAGCAGTACCTACCAGATCATAGGCTACCACATAATAAGAATGAGTAACATCATTCGTCAACCCGGTAACTGTGTAAGAAGGAGACGAAATAGGCGAAGAATTCACTTTTACCCCATCAACAAAGATATTGTATGTAACCGATGATTGATCAAGCTTAGTTGATGGAGACCAAGCTAAATTAGTATAACCATTGTTCACTGTTGCCTCAAGATTAGAAGGGGCTGTGGGTTCAGCAAAGTTAGGGGCATTAAGCAAATCCGGGGATTCAACGACACGAACGGCACTATTCAAAAAACCATTATTATGTGTGGGTGAATCGTCAACAAGACTGCTGTTCGCAACGTCAAATCGGTATAAACCGACCAATCCATTTTCATTACCGGTTAGTTTACGATTCCATACATAACCTACCTCATCAGCGGATAAGGCTCGTTTATACATACGAAGGTCATCGATATATCCATTAAATGTGGACATACCCGTATATAGACCAGTTGGAGTGGGCTCCCCGCCAAGGATCAGTAAAGTATTGCTATAGGTAATAACATTTTCGGATGAACCATAGTCATTTGTATCTTTTAGAATGCCATCTACATAAAGTTTTTGATATCTGCCATCAAATGTCCCGGTAAATGTATGCCAACCACGGTTCAAGCTGGACAAAAGAATGCCATTTCCATGATAAGCGCCTCCTGAATAAAGATAAAAATTCAAATATCCAGGAACACTGTTAACTGTGAAATCGTAACCGCTAGCCTCAGCAGTAGAAAGCAGACGAGTATCATAAGTAATTGAGCTCCAGTTGGAAGAATAGGCACTAATTTGAATTGTAAATGCAGAAGCGGGCTTTTGGGCCGAGACCTGATTAATATACGCGTATGTGCCGTTCGTCGGGAATGACAAAGCAGTCGCATTGTTGGTACCAGGACTACTGGCATATGCAGATCCGGGAGCCAGGATCGACATAAGAATTACCATTAACAGAGCAAATGAAACCAATTTTTTCACGTAAATTCCTCCTGTACTGTTTATAGCCGTTAACCACATTATCCCAAAAGGCTCGCTTTGTCCAAGAAAATAATTCCTATTATGTAAGTATTGGGGATATGTAAAGAAATATATATCCTTTTTACGCATAAATTTGTAATCAAAACTTTGATTCATAAAAGTTGTTTCACTTTTCAAACCGAATTTCGTGGAGGAGCATTTTTGAACTCCTTGATGCTATCTTATTCAAGAATGTTATGACCTGAGTGCGAGTGCGAGGCATTTAGCGATACCGTGTAAAGCGCAATTACACGAAGAAGCTGCCAGTCAGGCTTGGGCCCGATCGGCAGCTTCTTAGGTTTGAGGGTACGCTGCATTCAGAGGCGGCGGTCAGTTTATCACAACAATTCGTTCTCCTCTCCAGCCAGGATACGCCGCATCTCACCGAACGACACCGGGCGGTAATCCCAATGTTCGACGCAGACGTTGAAATGCTGTTTGTCTGCGTATTTTTGCCCATGAATATGACCATGCACATTTACAAAAGGCATATGCTTATTCATATAGAGCGGTTCGTGGGTCAGCAGAAAGAAGTTCTGATAGATTAGCCCCGTCTCGTGGGCTTCCTGGAATCCGGCGTCAAGCCACCAGGAACGGGTGCGTCCGTGCTCGCGGTCATGATTGCCGAGGATTAGAATCTTGTAGCCGTTCAGACGAGACACGACCCGCCGGGTCTCCTCCTGATCCAGCACCGAGAAATCTCCCAGATGGTAGACCCGGTCTTCCGGCGTTACCGTCTCATTCCAGCGGGCGACCATGACTTCGTTCATCTCCGGCACACCCGGGAACGGCCTGGATTCCACATCCAGAATAGACCGGTCGCCAAAATGATGGTCTGAGGTGAAAAATACGTCTGCCATTTTGATCCTTCCTCCATCCCGCTTCTATGTATCCGGTATTCACTGCCGAAGCAGCGAATACCGTCGTCCCGCGCCGGTTAGCTGCGAAAGTCGCGTTTAGGATAAGGGCGGTTGTCGCTCCTCGTCTTAATCAGCTCGGACAGCATGGGAACACTTTCATTCTCGATCAGCCAGTTGCGCATCATCTTGATCGCTTCGACCTGACCGTTGCCCTGGTCTCTCCATGTCAGCTGTTCAATGACCTTAATAATTAAGGACATGAGACTCTCGTTGCTGTTCTCGGACTGGTCAGCGCGGAACTTCTGGAACATGGCTTCATTCTCCCAGTCGAACAATATCTCATCGGCAACTGCCGGGCGCATCACCGTATATACCTGTCCACAGTCCGAGCAGCTTACAGAGGAGACCGGGCTATCCATAAACGTAATGGTGATATCCTGTTTGCATGTTTTGCATGTAAAACGGACTTCAATCTTCGATGGATCCTGATCCATGGTGCCAGCCCTCCTCCTGGTGACGCAAGAAGTATACTACATCTATACCCACTTCCTGTCCGGCCTGACACTTAAGCCCCGAGCCGCCACCTTTGCATCGCCCCGTCAGAAGGCATCCCGGATATGGTGAAGCGAAGCCACCCGCATCCCGTCCTCCAGCCTTACGGCGATGACGTCAAAGGATACGGGCCGCTCCGCCCCGCCGCTAGCATGCAAAAACATGGACGCGGTCCGCCGCACCCGGTGCTGCTTGCGGACGTCTACCGACTCTTCGGGAGTACCCAGCAGCGAACCGCCGCTGCGTGTGCGGACTTCTACAAAGACCGTCACACCCTTCAGCTCCGCAATGAGGTCCAGCTCTCCGGCCCGGCAGCGCCAATTCCGTTCGATAATCCGGTATCCGCGGGAACGCAGGTACTGTTCGGCGGCATCTTCTCCCGCCTGGCCCTTCATCCGGCGTCCATCCATTCGGTCCCGGCGCGGCTGCTCCCGCCTGATGCAGTCGCCTCCGCCCGTTCCGTTTGCCTTGATCTTCAAGAGTCCCGCCTTCTTCCCGCTTCCGCATCGCTGCGATAGACATAACTCAGAATCTCGGCAACGAGCTGGTACAGCTCGGATGGAATCTGCTGATCCAGATCCAGCTTGGAGAGGACTTCTACCAGAGAGGCATCCTCCTGCACCGCTACCCCGTTCTCTTTGGCCCTCTGCAGTATCGCCTCTGCCAGATGGCCTTTCCCCTTGGCGACCACAACCGGAGCTTCGGTCTGGCCGGGGACGTATTTCAAGGCCACCGCCTTCTTCTGTAAAAGAGAGGGACCTGTTTCTTCCGGCCGGTCCTTCATATCCGATAATCCACTCCTTTGTAGGACTCGGGCGTATACTCGGCCACGCCGCCGCTCAGCCCGGCGGGCGTGCCTGTCTTCTCTGTGAGGACGGGCATCCCTTCCGTTCTAAACCCGGACAACTGATAGCCGATGTTCTCAACCGCGGCCCGGATGTCTTCGCGCGACCCTTCGAAGGCTTCCTGCACCCATGCCAGATCATTATGCAGCCTCAGGCTGACAATCCGGTCCACGACCTGCACATCCACCAGCGTCTGTCCCAGCCGCTTCATGTCCAGGTCGAACCAGAGCCGGCAATTGGATGCGTCCAGTTCGCCCTTGCGTCCGCGCCGAGACTGGATCTGAACCGAAGCGGTCTCCTCTCCGTCCGGCCCGCGCAGCGGCAGGAACAGCGTCACCTGGGCGAACGGCGTCGTCCGGTCGGTGTTCAGCAGCAGCTGCTGTCCCGTCAGCTGCTGAACGAGCTGCCCGGCGGTCTCCTTGACCGCCGCCGGCACGTCGCTGCTGCCCAGAAGCTGCAGCAGCGTGCCTTTGAGGCCGCCGTCCGCAGCGGCGGCCGCCGGTCCGCCCGGCTGCGCCGCTGCCGGGCTCTGCCCCGGGTCCGCGGCGAGCCCGCGGACCGCCTGCTGCTCGTGCTCCGCGCCGAGCAGCTTCAGCACGCGCGCCACCCACGCGCCATCGGCGTGGGCGGGCGCGTCTGCGCCGGCGGCGGAGGCGAAGCCGCCGCCGGCAGCGGCCGCCGGTTCCCCCGGCGGCCGGTCGCCTTCAAGCTGCGGCTGCGTCCGCCGCAGCTCCGCCAGCACGCCCTGCAGCTTCGCCAGCAGGGCGTCTCCCCCGCCGGCCGCAGGCGCGGCGGGGTTCCCCGCGCCGCCTCGCGCAGCGGCGGCGGGATCGGACCCCGCGGCTGCGCGGCCCGCGGGCGCAGGCGGCGCCTGGTCCGCTCGGGCGGCTTCCATTGCGCGCCCTGCGGGAGCGCCGGCGCTATCCGAAGCCGCATCGCCCGCAGGCGCTCCCGGGAGGGCAGCGCCGGGCGCGGCGGCAGCAGAATCCGCGCCTCGCGGAGCGCTGTCCCGGCCCACCGGAACCGCCGTGCCCGCCGTCGTCCCCGTCTCCGGGACCCCGCCGGACATAGGCCGGGACACGGAAGATCCGGCCTCCCCGCCGGATTCCGTCGTCCGCTGTCCTTCAGGCGCGGCCGCTTGGCGGGGGGCCGATCCTCCGGGAGACGGCGCTTCCGGTTCAGCGGCCGGACCTGCGGCCTCCCCGGTCAAGGCGCTCTCCGGCATTGGCGGAGACTGTCCGCCGGATACGCCTGGATTTCCGGCAGAAGCCGCCGGGCTCCCGGCATTCTCTGCCCGGACCGTTCCTTCTCCAACCTGGGCGGCCGCGGCAGCCGCTGCCGCACCGGAGGCTCCGGCCGGCCCTCCCGCTGCTCCTTGCACGCTTCGCGGCGACGGCTGACCGGCGGAGGCTGCCGGAAGCCCCGCGTCGCTCCCGGCCACCCGGGCCGCTGCCTCCCCTACGGCTCCGGGCTGTGTCCCGGAGGCCGGCTGCGCCGACGGCCGCACCGCAGCTTCATTCCCGCGGAGCTGAGGCGCCCGTTCATCCGGCAAATCGCCGCCGGATGCCCACTGCTCCAGTTCATGTTCCAGCTTCGCAAGAAGCTCATGCAGGCGCGGACCGAAGATTGCCTGCTGAAGCCCCTTTACCGCCTCTGCGGTCAGCGGCAGACCCCGCTTGAGCGATACGGCCGCCGCCTCCAGCCACTGGGAGACCGGAACCGGACCCGGCTTGGAGGCCAGGAGCTGACTAAGCCGCCCTGCCGTCTCCTTATCCAGCGGAAGCTGGGCTCCGCGCATTACATCCAGAATGGCTCTTCCTTCGGGCTCATTCGCAAGTCCGAGGGCTTCCAGGGCGTCTCCTACGCTCATGGCAGCGGCGGCGGCAGAATCGGGAACCGCCTTCAGTACCGGGAGTCCCGCTTCGCCGGGCGCGCCGACCTGAAGCGACAAGGTCTGGCCGGGCTGCAGCGGCGTCTCCAGTTCGGCCCGAACCGGGGTTCCCTGAATCTGAACAACCGCTTCCCGGCCTGTCTCCGATACGTTCAAGACGACGCCGCGCACGACCTGGCCTTCGCGAAGCTCCAGCGACTTGGGTTCGCCCGGCTTGCTGTCGCCCAGAAGACCGCGAATCAACGAACCGATGTTCATACTCCCTCTCCTCCTTCCGCTTTCTCTCCCTTATATCGGCTTCGCAGCCTTCCCGCTGAAGCTAGAACAACGTCATCTGCTCCGCCGCAATCCGCCCCAGGAAGCTGCGCCGGTGCAGGGGCGTCGGCCCAAGTTCCGCAAGCTTCTCCCGGTGCAGCTTGGTGGCATAGCCTTTATGTACAGAAATTCCATATTCCGGGTACATCTCGTTCCAGGCCCCCTCGCAGAGCCTGTCCCGCGTAACCTTCGCCACGATGGAAGCGGCAGCGATGGACTGGCTGTTGGCATCTCCTTTGATGATCGCCTTCTGCGGCAGCGGCAGATCTACCGTCTCGGCATCGACCAGCAAATAATCCGGCTCTTCTCCCAGAGCCAGGACCGCTTGGCGCATCGCCAGCCGGGCAGCCTGCTTGATGTTGATTTCGTCGATCCTTCCGGCATCCACGAACCCCACGCCTACCGCCAGCGCCTGCTCCATAATCTGTTCATACAGGCTGTCCCGTTTCTTGGCCGACAGCTTCTTGGAATCATCAACGCCCTCTATGACCAGTCCTTCGGGCAGAATCACCGCCGCTGCGACCACGTCGCCGAACAGACAGCCCCTGCCCACCTCATCTACTCCGGCGATTCTTCGATAAGACAGGCTCCAGCATTCTTTCTCGTAAGCCAGCCGGTCGATTTCCATTTCCGGTTCCATGCTCTTCTTCAAGTGTGTTCTCCCCGTTTCCTCAGGTCGTCCAACGGACCCGCTTCGAATCCTTGCTCTCTCTTCCAGCTTACCACACGACGCCAGCCCGTACATCCATCCAAAGAACGCCAGCACTTTTCCCGCACAAAAAAACCGCGCTCTCCTGAGGGAGCACGGTTGTTCGGGTCCAATTGCGCCGGTTCATCGCCCGGCGGCGGTTCTATACGCTTCTTACGGCGTTTCCAGCGTGAAGCGGCCGAGCTTGCCGGCGCGCAGCTCATGCAGCAGCGCGCGCGACGCTTTTTCCAGATCGACCCGTCCTCCGCTCACCAGGCAGCCCCGCTTGCGGCCAACGGCCTCCATGACCGCTACAATCTCATCCGGATTCTCGGTGTCCTCCGGCAGCTTGTCGATCCCAAAGCGCTCCTTGAACCGGTCGCCGTAATCGTTCAGCAAATACTTCACGGCGTAGAAGGCAATGTCCTCTACATTGAGGATTTCTTCCTTGATCGCCCCGGTAATCGCCAGACGGTAGCCCACGCTCTGATCTTCGAATTTCGGCCACAGAATTCCGGGCGTATCGAGCAGTTCCAGACTGTCGCCCGTCTTGATCCACTGCTGGCCCTTCGTTACACCGGGACGGTCGCCCGTCACCGCAATATTGCGTCCCGCCATCCGGTTAATCAGCGTGGATTTGCCCACATTCGGGATGCCGACAATCAGTGCCCGCATCGCCCTGGGGTTCATGCCCTTGGCAATCTGCCTGTCAATCTTCTCCTTAAGGAGCAGACGGACCTGATCCGGGATCTCCTTCACGCCGGTGCCCGTTGACGCATCCACCGGATGAACCGCATGGCCTTCCGCCTTGAAATACGCGATCCACTTCCGTGTGCTCTCCGGGTCGGCCAGATCGGCCTTGTTCAGAATAATCAGACGGGGCTTGTCCCGCAGAATATCGTCAATCATCGGATTGCGGCTGGACAGCGGCAGACGGGCGTCGAGCAGCTCGATGGCAACGTCGATCAGCTTCAGCTTCTCTTCAATCTGCCTCCGGGCTTTGGTCATATGACCGGGGAACCATTGAATGGTCAATGCCGTATGCCTCCTTGGGTATTCGATTCATGGTTAATGCTTGATCCAAGTGAAATCCTTGAGCGGCCAGAAGACCAGATCCGCGCGGCCTACGATCTCATCCAGCGACACATAGCCGATCATCCGGCTGTCCGTGCTGTCCGAGCGGTTGTCCCCCATTACGAAGACATGTCCGTCCGGAACCGTGCCGTTTGGGAACGTTTCGTTCGGGAAGTTTTTATCGTTCCACAGCTGGTTGTTCTCATGCGCCTGTTCCAGAGCCTTCTTGAGATACGGCTCGTCGATCGGCTTGCCGTTGACGGTAACGACGTCTCCTTCCACCTGAACCTTATCTCCCGCAACGCCAATGACGCGCTTGATAAAGTCCCGGCCTTCCTGCGGCACATGGAAGACGATCACTTCTCCCCGCTCCGGTTCACGGAATTTGTACAGAATTTCATTCACGATTACCCGCTCGCCGGTATGAAAACTGGGCTTCATCGACGGACCGTCCACAATAAACGGCTTGAAGAGCAGCCAGCGTATCAGAATGACCAGCACCAGCGCGATGGCGATGGCTTTGATCCACTCCAGCACCTCATTCTTCTTCTTGGGAGGCCGCCGTTCGGCGATCTCGCCGCCTTCTCCCGGTTCCTGCTGCAATTGATCCTGCTGCATGGTTCACCGTCCTTTCCATCCTCTCACTTTCCTACACTTCAGCATATCACAAGTGCAAGCAGGGTTTCCAATCCCGCAGGCGTTAAAGAACCCCACGCAGGTGGGGCTGGTATGCCGTCTTATTTCATCTATGCAAGGCGAGCGCCTCGCATCGGATATTTTGGATAAACGAAAAGGGCTTGTAACCAAGCCCTCCCCCTTACCGCCGGATTAGCGACGGATTTCTTTAATTCTGGCAGCTTTACCGCGCAGTTCGCGCAGGTAGTACAGCTTGGCACGACGAACTTTACCGTGACGTGTCACTTCGATCTTATCGATCTTCGGCGAGTTCAGCGGGAATGTTCTTTCAACGCCGACACCGTAAGAGATTTTACGTACTGTAAAAGTCTCGCTGATGCCGCCGCCGTGACGCTTGATCACAACGCCTTCGAACAGCTGGATGCGTTCACGTGTGCCCTCAATTACCTTAACATGCACCTTCAGCGTGTCGCCCGGGCGAAAGCTCGGGATATCTTTGCGAAGCTGCTCTTGCGTAATCTGTTGCAGGATATTCATTAAGGATTTCCTCCTTCCCGTACAGGTGTTCATGCCTCTTCCGGAGAGCCGTGCTCTCCCTCATTATCCGCAGCGGACCACCGTATTCACAACAAAAATTATTCTATCATATTCTAAATCTCCGGGCAAGCCTATTTCCTCATAAAAAAGACATTTGTTCTAGAGCGGCAGCATATCCCGCTTCTTGGCCTTATCCCGGCAATCCCGGCATAATCCGACTACCGATCCATTGTCCTGCGCGTAGAAAATCAGTTTGCCGTTCTTCCGTTTGCAGGAGGAGCAGGGCTGTTCCTCCGGTTTGGACCGGAGCTGCCTGTGCCGATCAAGCGGGATGACTTTCCGATTCGTCTCTTCTTGTACGCTGTGCGGCGGGACGCCCTGTTTACGCAGGAAGATCATTACTCCCGCGATTGCCAGCAGCAGTACAGCAATCAGCAAATAAGTCATAGGCAGGTTCCTTTCTGCTTGAGAATGGTCCAACCGTCAAGACCCCATCCGGGTTTCTTCCATTATAATGAACCCCCCGCAGCCGCACAAGTAGGCCCCGCCTAAGGTCTAGGAAGAATACCGTCTAAGGTCTCTTTTTCATCTTTTTACCAGCCTTTACAATAGACATAGCATACATACATCCAGGAAACCCTTGGCATCATGGAGCTAACACAGACAGGAGGAACGTCATGAAGCGTTATCCCAATCGTCCCTTTCTCGCCGCAGCCCTGGTGTTCGCGGTTATCGTATCAGGCTGTACCGAGCTTAGAGGCCGCAATGACAGCGAGAACGGCACACCCGCCTCTTCGGTAAGCGTGGAGGAACAGGTGAACCAGGCCGTCAATGAGATCGGCGGGCAGGCCGGGCAAGTCGCGAAGGACGCAGCCAATCAGGCTGCCGCCGGCCTTGCCGATTCTCTGGACCAAGCCGCGGCAAGCCGGACAGTCTCGGCCGATCGGCAAGCGGTAGCAGGTGGTACGCTCGCTCTGGATAACCCGGTCGGCAATATTGAAGTTCGCAGCGGATCAGGCGACTCGATCCTTGTACAGGCGGAAGTCAAGGTATACGGTCTGAAGCAGGAGTCCCAGCAGAAGATTCTCGACGAGGCCGCTGTCCGCATCGAGCAGAAAGGCAAGCGATTCAACGTGCATGCCGTCTCCCGGGACGGCCGGGATATCTGGAAGTGGGCCCGCAGCAAATACGGCAATGATAACTTGTCCATCTCGTATACGGTGACGGTCCCTCCGTCTATCGCACGCTTTGATTTGACGGCCGATGTCGGCAACCTGGATGTGTCCGGCGTCAGCGGTCGTTTTCAGCTGTCCAGTGACGTAGGCATCGTCCGGTTGAGCGGAGCCGGCATCGACGGAGCTTCCAGCCTCAGCACCGATACCGGCTCGATCAGCATGGAGGTCGCCGCCCTGGCGGATGGCGCCAGCTTGACGGCAAAGGCGGATGTCGGCGCTATCCACGCCTCGTTCGATCCCGGTATTTCCTTTACCTTGAAGACCGACACTGAGCTCGGCTCGGTGACCGGGGCCAAGAAAGGGACCGAGAAGATTAACGGCGGCGGTCCTAAAGTAACGCTTGTATCTTCCGTCGGCGCGATTGATATCCAGCACTGACGGGCAGGATGACAGAAGGTGCCCGGCTCGGGCGCCTTCACTTTTTTCCCTTGCAGCACTCAGCGCGTTTAAGGTATAATACTAAATGTCTTCGACGAAGCATACATATCTTCTTATCATCGGGGTATGGCGCAGTCTGGTAGCGCGCACCCTTGGGGTGGGTGAGGCCGTGGGTTCGAATCCCGCTACTCCGATTCTTTCTTCAGGAAGCAGCCGATTCTATGGATCGGCTGCTTTTTGGAGTTGAATTTGCGATTATTTCAATTTTTAGATAGATTTCAGCCCGGCGCTGTGCTATACTGACCGTACAAGGAAAGGAGGTGCGTTCACATCCATTATGATATGTCGAACGTATCCCTTACCCGGGCCGCCTTCGCATAAGCAGCAGGCGGTGGCGCGGGATACGGATCACGCAGGGTTAGCGCCACGGGTAGAGAGACCGTCTTCGGACGGTCTTTTTTCATGCCTGTCCCTCAATACTTCCGGGTGAACAGACCGGGGTAATCCTTGACCAGCCCGTCCGAATCGACCTCCAAAGTGGCACGGTACGTCGGACTGCTGTACTCAAATCTTCGGCAGTCTTTGTTCTCTTCGATCAGTGTGTATACCTGCTCCACCTTCTGAAGCGTCAATTCCGGTACTTTAATGTATACCATCTGACAGACCTCGGGCCGGTTCAAGCGCCACTCGATCCGGCGAATAGGCAGCGAATTGGTGAAAGGCGTGCATGAAATATCCACCTCAATCGCACCGGCCAGTTCGTGCGCCTCTTCTCCGTCAGAGTCCAGCCACCGATGATCGGGAGTGCTTTCCAGATACAGCGACCGATTAATTGCAGGAATTTCGAGGTGTACCCGCTTCATCCATCCATCCGAAGCCTCGAGTTGATACTCGATCTTCAAAGGTATCGCATCCTCCAAGGTGATTACGGTGCTCTGGGCCCGCAGTGAAGTTCCCGATAAGGTGACTTCCAGCAATTCGGAGCCATAGGTTCGATTGTTCTCCCATACTGCCGTTCTCTTCATGGACACTCCTTTCCTTCCCGAACCCTTTCATTAAAAAACCAATGCCGCCGCACAGCCGGGGTACGGCTGAATCGGATTCATTGGTTGGTCATCGAGCCTGTCGGTCCGGACGGTCTTTCACCGGACGAATCACCGTTCAAGCTTCCTTCTTGCCGGTATAGAAGTTGATAATATCGCTTACGGTGCGGAGCGGCTCCGCCGGTCTCAGTGCTGCATTCATTTCCGGTTTATATGTGTCTTGCGTCTTGGTTGCCATCGTTTCATTTCATCCTTTCGCGTGGTTAGCCTTCTCTGTGATTTACGGCGCCTCTTCTTATTACCCCGTATCCCCACAAATGAACACTTTACCAATTTATGCGAGAGGTGAATATTTTATGACAGCCCTGTCTCCGCTTTGATTCTCTCCAGCATCCGCAGGTCCTTGTCCGTCAGCTCCGCCTGCTCCAGAAGGTCGGGTCGGCGCTCCAGCGTACGGCGCAGCGCTTGTTCACGCCGCCATTGTTCAATGTTGGCATGATGACCGCTCAGCAGCATGTCGGGCACCTTCCAGCCCCGGAACTCCGGAGGACGCGTATAGTGCGGATATTCCAGCAGACCGGTACTGAATGAATCTGTTACCGCCGACGTTTCGTTGCCGAGCGCTCCCGGCTGCAGCCGAACCACCGAATCCACCACAGTGAGAGCGGCCAGCTCGCCGCCGGTAAGCACATAGTCGCCAATCGATAGCTCGTCCGTCACCAGATGCTCCCGAATCCGCTCATCGTAGCCTTCATAGTGGCCGCAGATAAAGATCAGATGGCTCTCCTGCGCCAGCTCTTCCGCGATCGCCTGATTGTAGCGTCTTCCTTGCGGGCACATCAGAATAATGCGCGGCGGACGCCCGGACGGCGCCGTGTGCGGCTCACCGCTCACTGTTCTTCCCGTCTCCGGATCTGTGTAGACCTTGTGCAGCAGGTCTTCAACCGCCGCAAAGATCGGCTCCGGCTTCAACACCATGCCGCCCCCTCCGCCGTACGGCGTGTCGTCGACAGAATGATGTTTGTTGTTCGCATAATCGCGGAAATTCAAGGCTTGCAGTTCGGCAATGCCTTTCTCCCGCGCTTTGCCCAGAATGCTTGTCCCCAGCACCGTCTCGCACATCTCCGGGAACAGCGTAATGAGATCAATCCGGATCATGGCAGCAGGCCTTCCATCAGATGAACCTTGATGCGCTTGGAGGCAATATCAACATCCACCACAACGTCATGAATAACCGGAATCAGTATATCCGGTCCCTTCGGCGGCTTGACCACCCAGACATCGTTAGCGCCCGGTGTCAGAATCTCCCGAATTACACCGAGTTCACGGTTCTCCACTTCGTCCGTCACCACCGTGCAGCCGATAATTTCGTCAAAATAATACTCGTTCTCCGGCAGTTCGACCCGGTTATCCCCGTGCACCTGCACCAGACTGCCCTTGTACTTCTCGATCTGGTTAATATCGGTGACGCCTTCCAGCTTCACGATATACATTCCTTTATGCTCTCTGGCCGACTCCACGGTTACCTCCAGCCGCCCGCCTGTCTCCGGAGAGATCAGCAGCTTGCTGCCCGGAGCGAACCGGACCTCGGGGAAATCGGTACGGGACAGCACTTTAATTTCGCCGCGGATGCCGTGGGTATTGACCATTTTGCCAACCGTTAACAGAACTTCGCTCATGGCCGTTCTCCTTTCCAATCTCTTTCTATGTTTAAAAAGAGGAGCCGGGAGTTACCCCAGCCCCTCTTTGCGAACTTGTCATGATAAAATATCGACGGTGACGCGTTTCTCACTCTTGACTGCTGCGGATGTGACCACGGTACGAAGCGCCTTGGCAATCCGCCCCTGCTTCCCTATCACCTTGCCGACATCCTGCGGATGAACGGAAAGTTCATAGACAACGAGGTGATCCTTCTCGACGGCCCGCACCGCCACATCTTCGGGATGATCCACTAAAGCCTTAGCAATAACTGCAACTAATTCTTCCATAGAGGACCCTCGCAATCAGTCATTATTTCTGCAGCTTCAGTTCATGGAACTTCTTCATCACGCCAGCCTTGCTCAGAAGGTTGCGGACGGTGTCGGAAGCTTGAGCTCCGTTCTGGAGCCATTTGAGTGCTTTTTCCTCGTCGATCTTCACTACTGCCGGTTGTTCAACCGGATTATAGTAACCGATTTCCTCGATAAAACGACCGTCACGAGGGGACCGGGAATCGGAAACCACTACACGGTAGAAAGGCGCTTTATGCGCACCCATGCGTTTCAGACGAATACGTACTGCCACGAAAATTCACCTCCCTTAAAGAATTAACTTCTTATTGAATTTCCATACTGTGCAGGCGTCAAGCCCGCATCAGCGGAACGGAAACTTCATGCCTTTGCCGCCCAGCGCTTTCAGCTGCTTCATGGCGTTCTTCTTGGACTTACCGCCGCCGCCCATCATGCCCGAGAACTGCTTCATCATCTTCCGCATCTCGTCGAACTGCTTGATCAGCCGGTTGACCTCGGCGACCGAGGTCCCGCTGCCGGCGGCAATCCGCTTGCGGCGGTTATGATTGATGATCTCCGGCTGGCTCTTCTCCGCCTTCGTCATCGACTTCACAATGGCTTCCACACGGCCCATCTGCTTGTCGTCGACCTTAAGGTCCTGCATTCCCTTGGCGCCTGACATGCCGGGAAGCATCCCCAGAATCTGATCCAGCGGCCCGAGCTTCTTGACCTGGTCCATCTGCTCCAGAAAATCGTCGAAGGTGAACTCTGCGGTGCGCATCTTGCGCTCCATTTCCTTCGCCTTGTCGGCGTCGATATTGGCCTGCGCCTTCTCGATCAGCGACAGCATATCGCCCATGCCGAGAATCCGGGACGCCATCCGCTCGGGATGGAACGGTTCCAGCGCATCCAGCTTCTCGCCGAGCGCCGCGAACTTGATCGGACAGCCTGTTACCGCCTTGACCGACAGCGCCGCGCCGCCGCGCGTATCGTTGTCCAGCTTGGTCAGAACAACACCGGTGAGCTGCAGCTGCTTGTTGAAGCTGTCCGCCACATTGACGGCGTCCTGACCGGTCATGGCATCGACCACCAGCAGAACTTCATCCGGCTTCACCGTCTCGTGGATCTCTTTCAGTTCCTCCATGAGCGCTTCGTCGATGTGCAGACGGCCGGCGGTATCGATAATCACATAGTCCAGACCGTTGTCCTTGGCATGCTGAACGCCTTGGCGGGCTATCTCCACCGGGCTTACCTGGTCGCCCAGGCTGAACACCGGGGCCTTGAGCTGTTCGCCCAATACCTGAAGCTGCTTGATTGCAGCCGGGCGATAGATGTCGCCTGCCACGAGGAGCGGCTTGTGTCCGCCCTTCTGAAGCAGCTTGGCGAGCTTGCCCGAGGTCGTCGTCTTGCCGGCGCCCTGCAGGCCCGCCATCATAATGATGGTCGGAGCTTTGTTCGCCTTGGCCAGCTTCGACTGGCTGCCGCCCATCAGCTCCGTCAATTCCTTATTGACGATATCAATAATGACCATGCCCGGCGTGAAGCTGTTCATGACTTCCTGGCCGATCGCTTTTTCCTTAACCTTCGCTACAAAATCCTTGACGACTTTGAAGTTGACGTCGGCCTCCAGCAGCGCCAGCCGTACCTCGCGCATCGCCTCGTTGACATCGTCTTCGGTCACCTTGCCCTTGCCGCGAAGCTTGCTGAATACACTTTGCAGTCTTCCGGTCAATCCCTCGAACGCCATAGGCTGCTTCTCCCTTCACGCTATTCCAGACTTCGCAATTGATTGATCAGACGCATGAGCCGTTCTTGATCCGGCTGCGCCAGGCCGGCTTCCGCCGTGAAGCCCTTCAGCTCGTCCAGAACCCGGACGCGGGTCTCGTGCTTGCCGAGCAGCCCCAGCTTATCTTCATAATTCTCCAGCACCACTTCGGCGCGCTTGATATGCTCGTATACCGCCTGTCGGCTGATGTCGAATTCGGCGGCAATCTCTCCCAGGGAGAAATCATCGTGGAAATAATATTTAAGGAACGTCTGCTGCTTGTCGGTCAGCAGAGGCTCGTAGAACGCAAAAAGCAGATTGATGCGGGTGGTCTTCTCCAACCGGTTACCCTGACTCATCAAGGGCACTCCCTTCGTCAAGGAAAAACACTTTACAGCTTTTCAACGCTCCTAATAATACCGAAAACAAAGAAAGATGTCAAGCACTATTCCTTGTCATCTGAATCGGGGTTCTTACAAACAAAGCCTCAGCCATGTCTGGTCATGGCCAAGGCTTGAATTCCGTTCGGGCGCGCTTGTCGCAGCTTGGTTCAGCGAATGGGCAGCAGGTACAGCAGAACCGCGAAGAAATGCGTCACGCTGCCGAGCAGGACAAACACATGCCAGACGGCATGGTGGAACGGAAATCCGCGCCACACGTAGAAGATCGTGCCGAGCGTGTATAACAGGCCGCCCGCCATCAGCAGCGCCATGCCTCCGTCCGCGACAACCAGGCTCAGCGGATGCCAGGCAATGACAATCAGCCAGCCCATCGCCAGATAGAAGATGGTGGACATGAACAGGAACCTCTTGGTGAAGAACGCTTTGAAGGCGACGCCGAAGAAGGCGATTCCCCAGATAATTCCGAACAGGCTCCAGCCGAGCGTTCCCCGGATGGCGACCAGCAGGAACGGCGTATAGGTCCCGGCAATGAACAGATAGATGGAAGAGTGGTCGAAGAACTCGAACAGATCCTTGACCTTGCCTTCCTTCAGGCTGTGAACGACGGTTGAATTCAAATACAGCAGCAGCATGGTGGTCCCGTAGATGGAGAAGCTGACCACATGCCAGGCCGTGCCCCGAAGACTCGCAAAGACGACAAGGAGAGCCAGTCCGGCAATGCTGAGCACGGCTCCGATGCCGTGTGTGATCGCGTTGACGACTTCTTCCTTGCGTGTGTAAGTATGCGTATTGGCCATGGGCACAATCCCTCCTCTTGCCTTTTTCTTTCTATTATATCCCTCCCGCTGCCCCGGCGCCACCCGCCAGGGAGCGGCCCGGCTTCTACTCGGAAGCCTCCAGGTGATAAATCTCCCGGTACTTGGCTTCCAAATAATCGGCCAGATAATCCGGATTCAGCGGCTCGCCGGTCACGCGTTCGATAATTTCGGAAGGCGTCTCGCTCATGCCGTATACATAGATCTTCTCCTTGAGCCAGTCCCGGATCGGAAGCAGGTTGCCCGCAGCAATCAGCTCTTCGAAGTCCGGCAGCTCCCGGCGGAGCGTATTCATCATCTGCGCCGCATACATATTGCCGAGCGAATACGAAGCAAAATAGCCGAAGTCCCCGCCCGACCAGTGCACATCCTGCAGCACGCCCAGCGCATGGCTTGGAGGCGTAATGCCGAGGTATTCCTGATATTTGGCGTTCCATACGGCAGGCAGGTCCTGGACGGACAGCCCTTCGTTGAAGATCTGCTTCTCGATCTCATAGCGGATAATGATATGCAGGTTATAGGTGACCTCGTCCGCTTCCGTCCGGATCAGCGAATTCTCGACCTTGTTCACGGCCAGGTAAAATTCCTCCGGCGTCACCCGGGCGAGCTGCTCGGGGAAATGCTGCTGGAGCTTCCCGAAATGCCGCTCCCAGAAAGGAAGGCTGCGGCCGATCATATTCTCCCAGAGCCGCGACTGCGATTCATGGATGCCCATGGAAGCCCCCTGCGCGAGCGGCGTGCCGACGAGCTCCTGCGCGATATTTTGCTCATACAGGGCATGACCGCCTTCGTGCAGCGCGCTGAAGATCGAGCTAATCAGATTGTCGGCCAGATAATGGTTCGTAATCCGCACATCTCCCGGGTTCAGTCCGGTCGCGAACGGGTGGACGCTCTCGTCGGCCCGGCCCGCTTCAAAGTCGAAGCCGATCTGCTCCAGCAGATATACGCCGAATTTCTCCTGCTGCTCCTTGTCGAACAGCCCGTCCAGGAAATCCGTCTTCGGCTTATTGGCCGAGGAAGCGATCCGCTGAACCAGCGGAACCAGCCGGCTGCGCAGACGTCCGAACACCTCGTCCACCTTGGTTGTCGTAAGCCCCGGCTCATACATGTCCAGAAGCGTGTCATACCGCGTGTTCTTGACGCCCCAGTAATCAATGAACTCCTGCTTGAAGGCCACGATCTGCTGCAAAAAAGGCTCGAACGACGCATAGTCGTCATTCGCTTTCGCCTCTTCCCATGCCGTCTCCGACTGCATGGCCAGAACCGTATACGCCTCGTACCGCTCGGGAGGCAGACTGCGGCTGCGTTCATACTCCTTGCGGCAGTCCTCTACGATCTTGCGCTGCACCTTCGTCAGCGTCGCCGAGGACGCCGGACGGCTGAACAGCTCCGTATAGCGGCCCATTTCGTCCGACGTCTCCAGCCGGAACAGCTCGCCCGCAAGCGTCCCGATGGTCCGCGCCCGCACGTCCGCACCTTTGCGCGGCGCCCCTGTCCGCAAATCCCACTGCAGGAGACCGATCGCCTCGCGGTATCCGCTGATTTTGGCCAGCAGACCGCTGAACAGCTCCCATTCCCGTTCCAAATGCTGTTCCAATAGATACCCTCCGTTCTTCGCTTGAAATGCTCAACCCTCTTGATGATACTTTTTTGAGAACGTATAATCAACATTTAAGAATGACTAAACAGACAAGGCGAAGGGAGCGTGAGAGCAGTGAAGCTGAAGGCGACACCGCGTGCCGAAGAGAAACTGAAGGCCCTGCTGAAAGACCGCCCGGGCACGTTCAAGCTCTACTACGATACTGGCGCAGGGTGCGGCTGCGACGGCATCAGCGTCCTGCGGCTGCTGAAGGAGCCGGAACCGGGCGATATTTCCGTCGAAGCGGGAAATCTTCCGCTGGTCATAACGGCCGAGCATGAGCTGTTCTATGAGTCCGAGCTGCGGCTGGACGCAGATGAACATGCGCCGATTTTCCGATTGAGCAGCGATTCCCAGATCTACAGTTCCAATATGCGTGTCCGCGACGAGCGCGATTTGCCACCGGCCAGTCCGCCGCCCGCCGCCGTCTGTGAACTTCATTCCTCATCCAATACGTCGGGAGGCAACCTACAGTGACCCAGATTTCCCAAATCCTCGAACACAACAAGAAATTCGTCGAAGAAAAAGCCTACGAGTCTTATCTGACCAGCCGCTTTCCGAACAAGAAAATGCTGATTATCACCTGTATGGACACCCGGCTGGTCGAGCTTCTCCCCAAAGCCATGAACTTCAAGAACGGGGATGTCAAGGTCATCAAGAATGCCGGCGCGATCATCTCCCAGCCGTTCGGAAGCGTCATGCGCAGCGTCATGGTGGCGCTGTACGAACTGAACGCGGATGAAGTTGTAGTCGTCGGTCACCATGAATGCGGAATGGCTTCCCTGAACGCCGAGCAGATGATCGGCCACATGAAGGAGCGCGGCATATCCGAGGAAGTATTCTCCACGCTGGAGAATTCCGGAATCAAGCTCACCAAGTGGCTGCGCGGGTTTGACACCATTCAAGAGGGGGTAATTCAAACTGTGGAGCTAATTAAGCGCCATCCATTACTCCCCCCCAACGTGCCGATTCACGGTATGGTCATGGACCCTGCTACCGGGGCTCTGGAGCTGGTCGTGGACGGGTACGGAAGCAATTGACATCTCTCTGATACTGCTGTTGCTGTTTGCGCGGACCCTGGGTCCGCGCCTTTTTTTGGTCAGAGCTTCCCGATTCCCTGGAACAACAGCCGGTAATATTCCGCCGAATTGGGCGTGAAGTCTTCGGGACGCACCACTCTTCGTTCCGGACGCAGAACGCCTGACGCTTCGTCCGCCAGTACCCCCCGAATGTCCAGGCTCTCCCGCTCCCCTCTCAGCAGACTCGTTATATCCTCCACCCCTATGAAGAATAGGCCCGAGATTTCCTCCTTCTGAAAATCATAGCTCTCGACAGCCCGGTCGCTGACATACAGATAGACATGGCTGAATTCGCGGTCGATCAGCCCCGGACCCGGCAGACTCTCTTCCGCTATCGTGCCGCACAGCAGAAGGTCCTCGAAGGCAACGTCCAGCCCCAGTTCCTCCCGAAGCTCCCGGACGCCATCCTTCGGCTCTTCCCCGGCCAGCAGATGGCCTGCGCAGGAAATATCGAGCAGCCCTCCGAACGTATCCTTGGAGGGATGGCGGAGCTGAAAGAGCAGGCTGCCGCCGGCGCCCAGGCCTGGATTCAGTACCCAGCAGTGAAAGGTTCGATGCCACAGACCCAGCGAATGGGCGCGCTCCCGGGTATCTTCCCCGATTACCCTCCCCTGAACATCCAGAATATCCAAGCGTTCTTGACTCGCCATGAGGTACCTCTCCTTCTATGAATATCGTGTGCTCTACTTCTTCTATTGAGTCATACCTGCCCCGGAAAGTCCATTCCGATGTTCCGGCCGTCATAATTTTTTATTTTAAAATTGAAACCAATTCCCGGCTTGTCCGTATTACCTCCTAAGCACATCATTCTACACACCAACAGGAGGATGCACCCCGTTCATGAAACACACGAAACGAGTATTGATGATTATGATGGCGTTTACGCTGTTCTTCGCGACCAGCGTTCACGATTTGGCGGATGCCCGCAAGGGCGGCGGCTTCAAGTCGGGCGTGCGCAGTTACCAGACGACGCCGAAGAAATCGACGCAGAGCGGAGTAAGCAAGAGCGACAGCTCCAGCTCCAAGTCCGGAACCGCCGCAGCCCAGACGAAGAAGCGCGGATTCTTCAGCGGCGGCAGTCTGATGAAGGGCATTATGATCGGCGGCATCGCCGGCCTGCTGTTCGGCGGAATGTTCGCGAACATGGGCGCTTTTGGCAGCTTCCTGGGCCTGATGGTCAACATGCTCGCTCTGTATCTGGTCGTCGTGCTGGTTCTCTCCTTCTTCCGCCGCAGACGGGAACGCCGCCGCTATGAAGCGCAGAGAGAAGGCCGTTACTGATGAACGGGCTCGTTCTCTCCATGGATGAGATTATCAATGCGGTCTGTCTTCACATGGCCAGCCGCAAAGGCGTCCGTCCTTCCGAGGTTCAAGTCGAGCTCAGCTGGGACGAGGATACGGGTTATACCGCAGAGGTATGGGTCCAGGGAAGAAGCCAGTATCTTGTGGAAGCCAATCTGATGGAAGCGATTCTCCGTTATCTGGAGACGGAATACGGCATTCGCGCCTATCGCGAAGAAGTCCGGCTCGAGCTGGACGAAGAGATTATCGCCGTTGTACGCCGCTAAGTCCCCCCGGGTCTCCCCCGCCCGGCGGAGCGCAGCGCGTACCGCCAAGAATCGAACCGTACACAGCAACAGGCAGGAGCCGAGCGGCTCCTGCCTGTTGCGTCGTTCGGGCAAGCAAAATGCTGCTCTATATCAGAGAGATGGCCAGCAGACTGTAGAGAACGAGCGGCAGAACCGCGCTCCCCGGATTGACTGGCGGAGGCGGCGGAGGCGGTGCATACGGCGGATAGGGCGGCCGGGGAGGCGGAAAGAACGCCCGCGCAGTCGCCGGAACAGGAGCGGCGGGAACGGTCAGGTAGAGATGACTGCTGTCGTAGCCGCTCAGCACCCCTTCATGCAGCGTTCCGTCCATGGTCTGTACCCGGAGTCTGCGGTTCAGGCAGGGCTTCAGGTTCGTATGGATCGTATCGCGGACCTTGCGAACATGGTGGACAACCGCCGGATCGGCCTGATAGATCAGGGTCGGCTGCTGTCCGGGATAGGTCGACATAGGCTTCAACCTTTCATCGGATGGATTTTGCCACAGTATATGCATTCGCCCAGAAGGAAGTTACGCCGCTTCCAACCACAAAATGTTCCAACAAATCCGTCCTATAAATCGCAACATTCTCCATTTAAAGAGACAAGACCGTTATACCCGTTCTGTTGGAGCCTATGTTACCTTGTAAGCGTAACCAAAAAATTTGACGAAGAGGTGGTAGTTCTTGAAGATTCGAAAGTGGTCGATGGCATTGGCCGCATTGGTGATGGCGTTCTCGGTTGCGGGATTCTCCCCGTCCAAGGCGCACGCAGCCAGCGGGTTTTATGTAAGCGGAACCAAATTGATTGATTCTACCGGCAAAACATTCGTAATGCGCGGAGCGAACCACGCCCACAACTGGTACAAGGATCAACTCGGCACGGCGATCGCCGCCATTGCCAAGACCGGAGCCAACACAGTCCGTATCGTCCTGTCGGACGGAGCCAAGTGGTCCTATGACGACGTCAATACGGTTAAGAATATTATCAGCCTGTGCGAACAGAACAAGCTGATTGCCGTTCTTGAAGTCCACGACGCCACGGGCAGCGACAATGTCTCGGATCTCAACGCTGCCGTCAACTACTGGATCGCGATCAAGAGCGCCCTGATCGGCAAGGAAGACCGCGTCATCATCAACATTGCCAACGAATGGTACGGCACTTGGGACGGCGCCAACTGGGCCAGCGGCTACAAGCAGGCCATTCCGAAACTCCGCAGCGCCGGTCTGAACCATACGCTCATTGTCGATGCAGCCGGCTGGGGCCAGTATCCCGCCTCCATCATGAATTACGGAACGGAAGTTCTGAACGCCGATCCGAACAAGAATACGATGTTCTCGATTCATATGTATGAATATGCGGGCGGCAACGCCTCCACCGTTAAGTCCAATATCGACGGCGTGCTCAACAAGAACCTCGCGCTGATTATCGGCGAATTCGGCGGGCAGCATACGAACGGTGATGTCGATGAAGCTACGATTATGAGTTATTCCCGGGAGAAATCGGTCGGTTGGCTCGCCTGGTCGTGGAAGGGCAACAGCAGCGACCTGGCCTACCTGGATATGGCCAATGACTGGGCCGGCGGCTCGCTGACCTCTTTTGGTAACACCGTAGTCAACGGCAGCAATGGCATTAAGGCGACTAGCGTTCTGAGCGGCGTCTTCGGCGGATCGGGCTCGGGCAGCGGTTCGGGGTCCGGTTCGGGCAGCGGAAGCGGCTCCGGCTCCGGCACTTCAACCACCCTGTATGATTTTGAATCCGGAACGCAGAGCTGGGCCGGGCGAAGCGTATCGGGCGGACCCTGGACGACCACCGAGTGGAAATCCTCCGGCTCCAACGCGCTGAAAGCCGATGTAAGCCTCTCCGCCAACTCGACCCATTCGCTGTACCTGAGCGCCGGCCAGAACTTCTCCGGCAAGAGCACGCTGACTGCTGTAGTCAAGCATGCCTCCTGGGGAACCATCGGCAGCGGTATCAAGGCCAAGCTGTATGTGAAGACCGGCTCGGGTTGGACCTGGTATGACAGCGGAGCCGTGGCGATCAACGCCAGCTCCGGCACCACGCTGTCGCTGTCGCTGGGCAGCATTCCCAATCTCTCGGATGTGAAGGAGATCGGCGTCGAGTTCCAGGCGTCTTCCAACAGCAGCGGCCAGTCGGCCGTCTATGTCGACAACGTGGCGGTAAAATAAAAGGTAGACCGGCTGCACCTGTAAGGGGCGCAGCACAAACAAAGGGACCGATCACTCGGTCCCTTTTGCTGTGCGATGGGCCTCGCCCTCATCGCGGCGAAGCTGACGTTTTGCGTTGTGGCTTCCGGTTATGGCTTCCGGATCCCCTCTTCCAGTCATCCCCCTCCGGCGGTCTTCCGGCTTCGCCTTACTTGCCGGCCAGCAGCTCCTGCACCGCTTCCAGGCTGGTGACCGGTGCCCGGCAGGCAAAATCCCGGCACAGATAGGCGGTCGCGGCTCCGCTAATGGCCGGCTTGTCTGCCAGATGCGGCAGCAGCCGGTCAATCGGCTCGTCCGCCCCTTCCCAGCGGACGACCAGGACGGCGTCCGGCTGGTACGCCCGGCGGACATGCGCCAGCATGCTGTGCAGGACCGGATCGTCCTTCTTGCCCGTCAGCACCCATTCCCGGCCTCCGCGGACCATCGCCAGCAGGGCCTGCAAATACAGAGAGAAGCCCGCCGGATACTCTGCCGCATCCAGCCTGATTACCTTGGCCGTACGTTCGGCCTCCGCCTTCAGCGCAGCATCCTGCGTCACCGCCGCCAACTTCCACAGCGTCAGCGCGGCCACCGAATTGCCCGACGGCAGCGCTCCGTCATACAATTCCTTGGTTCGCACCGGCAGCGCCTCGCCGTCCGAACCGGCGAAGAAGAAACCTCCGCCTTCCTCGTCGCGGAACAGCGCCAGCAGCCCGTCCTTGAGCGCCAGCGCGCGTTCCAGATGCAGCGCGTCGCCCGTCGCTTCGTACAGCTCCAGCAGTCCGCGCATCAGGAAGGCGTAATCGTCGATATAGGCCGGATACGCTGCTTCGCCGTCGCGGTAACGGGCCAGCAGGCGCCCGTCCTCTCGGCGCAGCTTCGTCCAGATGAATTCGGCGGCGCGGGCAGCCGCTCCGGCGTACTCGGGCTTGTCCAGCGCTTTCGCGCCTTTGGCCAGCGCCGCAATCATCAGACCGTTCCAGGCGGTCAGCACCTTGTCGTCCTTCAGCGGGTGAACCCGCTCCTCCCGGTAGGCGAACAGCTTCTCCCGCCATTCACCGATCCGGGTGCGCAGTCCCAGCGGGTTAAGGCCAAGCTCCTCCGCCCTTTCTTCCGGCAAGCCGTCCAGCAGATTCGGAATGCTCCGTCCTTCAAAATTGCCGCCCGGTTCGATCCCGAACACCCGGCAGAAGAAATGCATGTCTTCCAGGCCCAGAACATCCTCCAGTTCTTCCCGCGTGAACACGTAGAACCGGCCTTCTTCTCCTTCCGAATCTGCATCCTCCGCGGAATAGAAAGCGCCGCCGGGCGACGTCATATCGCGCAGCACGTAAGTGAAGATTTGCTCGGCGATTTCAGCATACAGCGGCTTGCCGGTTAGCTGATGCGCCTCCAGATACGCATAGGCGAGCAGCGCGTTATCGTAGAGCATTTTCTCAAAATGGGGAACGAGCCAGCGCTGATCCGTGGAATACCGGGCGAACCCGTAGCCGATGTGGTCGTAAATTCCGCCCTGATACATGCCGAGCAGCGTCTTCTCCGCCATGTCCAGCGCTTCCGGCTCGTCGTACGCCCGGCTGTAGGCCATCAGAAAGGACAGTTGATGCGGCGAAGGGAACTTCGGCGCGCCGCCGAAGCCGCCCCACCGGGGATCGAACGTGCTTTTGAACTGGCGGTACGCCTGATGCAGCAGTTCTTCGGACGTTCCTTCTCCGCCGCCTTCGCCCGCCTCCGTCCGGCTGCCCGCATTCACCCGCTGAAGCTCGCCGATCAGCTCATCGGCATACTGCGCCATAGCGGCGCCGTTCTCCTGCCATTTGGTCCGGATCTGCTCCAGCAGGTCCATCAGCCCCATGCGTCCGAACATTTTGCGTTTCGGAAAATACGTCCCGGCATAGAACGGCTTCCGGTCGGGCGTCAGCAGCACCGTCAAAGGCCAGCCTCCCGAACCGGTCAGCGCCTGGCACACCGACATGTACAGCGCGTCGATGTCCGGCCGCTCTTCGCGGTCCACCTTGATCGCCACATAATGGTCATTCAGCAGCGCAGCGACTTCCTCATCCTCGAAGCTCTCCCGTTCCATGACATGGCACCAGTGACATGTACTTGTGAATCAACAACTAGCTATACCCAACAGATAAGAAAACAGGCTTATTGTCGCGCTTGGCGATTTCAAAAGCCTCTTCCGACCAAGGGAACCAGTTCACCGGGTTATGTGCATGTTGCAGCAGATACGGCGACTTTTCCTTGGCTAATCTATTGGGTACTTTGTGAGTTGTCATGGGGCATCACCTCTTTTCACTTGGATTTGGGTAAAGTATTGCTTAGGGTTAGTTTACCCAGAATGATGGGGGAAGGCTCATGAACGAAAGTGATTTTTACTCGATGACTAACCACGCCCACTTATTTTTGATTATTCAATGTGTTTCAGGTATGGTGTTACTAAAATCATCGCTGTTGCTGCTTCTTGTAATATTTCAGATATATCATCAATTTTTTGCGCCGAACTAATGTGTTCTACTATGATGTCCAAATCACTCAAACCATTAATTATAATACTTAATAATTCTAGCACTTCAGGCTCCTTATAATCGCTTAATGCAGTAATATTTTGTATGAAATCACCATTGAAATCTCCGAAGATTTTTGCAATTTCTATCAATAGCGTATTTAAATAAGCAGAAAACCCTACGCTTATACCATGTTGGTGATCCACAATTTCATCTATGGCCTGATTATACTGTAAAATAATTAGCCTTAATCTTCCCACATTTGCAATAGCATCTCTCCATTCTGTAAATGGTGCAATATCTAAACCAAATAAAGAGTATAACTCTAAAGGAATTTCTACTGGAGACATTGGAGACGATGGATCTCCATACATATCAACAACTCGATGCATTGGCACGTCAAAACCGCTTAATATCGGAAGTCCTTTATACAAGGGTACGAAAACGATTTTGGGCCAATGTGTTTCTAATATCCATCTTGAACTGTTTAATTTCACAGCAGTGATCCAAGATTTATGAAGTTTACCACAAAGCAATTTATATTGTTCTTCAATTGTATTTGTCTCAGATATAAAATCTTCATATAATACAAATTTCACTCCGCTATTCCCTTCCATTTCCTGATTAATCACCGAAATTTTTGGTCCTAAAGATACTATCGCTTCCTCAAATTTATTAAATATAAAAGATTCTGATTTTTTATACGTTTGTTTAGCGTTGTACGATAAAATAAAACCTCTAGGTTTTTGATTTAAAACACTTTCCCAGACATTCAGAGCTGTTATCATTCCCTCAATTTCTTCATCAGCAAAAATAGAGTAGTTATGATCAACATATGCTTTAAATAATGTCCTGAACTCTTTTTGCACTGATGACAGTGCCTTAGATGATTCATATATATTTTTCAGCGATAAGTCTGACTTTATTTCCTCATTTTTAATTCGGGAAACTAATACATCTTCAAACTGGTTAAAAAAGTTATGAAGACCAGAGATCATATCTCTTAAAGATCTCCTGAAATTTTTATAAGGCTGAATAGATATATTGATAAACTGTGGCATCGAATCTGATGCATGACTTTCACTGTGTAAACCATAGGGATCAAGAATGGTTTTGGGTAGAAGATAATCTTTTTGAAGAGATTTTTTCAACAATTCTATCTTCGTCATAGTTCTTTTGGCTTTTACATTATCCCAATAACGTTTTTTATATAGATTATCAACCAAATATATAAACTCACGTAAAGTTTCTGTAATTAGCCTACGAAGAACATAAACTTCATCTAAATAATTTATCCAGTTATTGGGGCGATGCGTTAGTTCAATACGTGAGATAAGCCATGAGTTTACTTCGGTAATCCATCGATCAGGACGATGCTCTTTTGTAATTTTTTTTTCAAAGTCAAAGGGTTTGATACCTAAGTCACTTAATAAATCTACACCTATTAATTTTACTGAAATTGTTTCTTTCTCTGGATACAAGCGACTCAGAAGATCAACCATATTCATAGTCCAATAGTGATTCAAGTTCTCCTGCTTTTCAACTTCATTATTTTGTTTAAAATACGGTGGGACAAAGCGACATTGAACATCAGACTCAGCTATGTTCAAAAATAGTATATTATAATGCTGAATTAATCTTTCACGTAAAACGAATTCACTCATAGTATACAGTTCTAAAAATCCCTGTTTATAAAAGCCCAGAGCTGCATCAATTTTACTTTCTACATTTCCGTCTTTCATTAAAGATAGTATTTCTTGATTTGAAAAATTCATTATAATTTTTTTCTTTCGTAACGCAGCCCAAAATAATGTGTATCCAAGATTAGACCATTCAAGGTCACTGGATGGAAGTCCTTGCGGAATCGACGATAGTTCTAACCATCTATCAGTTATTGAATATGAAATTGTGAAGCTAAGAAGGGATTTTTTAATTTCTTCAAGGTACGGAAGGATCTGAGCATTAAATTGAACAAGCCCTGCGGCTGCAAATTCTCCAGGTAATATTTCCCCTGTAATATCCATTGGTGCAAATGGCAACCATCCTGCTCCTCTTTCAGCAACAATACGCTCAAATGCCTCCCTGTTCTGTACAACATATTGTTTGACATCAAGCCAGAGCATAGTGTTTAAAATTCTACCATATGCAACCCAATCATCATAATGTATTCTTGCAATATCACTGATTACTCTGCTATCAATTTCATTATTCGTAAAATAATGAAGAAGAAGCATTTGTGGAAACAGATTTTCTATACAAGTTAAGCTTTGTAATAACAAATCTTTTTCTTTAAATACCATACGATTTTGAAGAATTGAATAAATTATATCTGCTCTTAGAGAATGCAACGATTCAATATAGTTTCCATCCAAAGAACTACGAATTAAATATTCATCACTTAGTCGTTTCAAAGCGGCTATAGCATTTGTACATTTCACTGCTTGTATAGCTTTGTCAAACAATATGCAACCATCTAGTTTCCCAACATAACAGACAAGAAGTAAAAGATTCAACCATGTATCATCAACACTTTCATCAATTAAACGATCTATTTGAGTACTCAACCGTTGCTTCAAACTCTCATTATTGTTAAGAAGATATACAAATTCAAGCAATGGCCCTTCATGACCAAACTGCTGCCAAGCTTCTTCGAAGGTTCGAAATGAGGCATGAGGATTATGCATTATTATTTTATAATATATATTCATTGCTTCCTCTTCGGAGAGTGTTAATTCGATCAACTCAAAAGCTACCTCGTTCATGTCTACATTTGACTGTTTGAAGTCTTCTTCACGAATTGATATAATAACAGGCAATTTAACCCCTCTTACTTGAAGCTCTCGAATTAACCAAGTCCAGTGTATTTGTCCCGGATTGACATCAATATATAAAATAATATTAGTTGAATGATTAGATAGTCCCAATATCGCTTTTACTAGATTTTCAGCTTGTCCTTGTGTTTGAATTTGTCTTACACAAAACACAAGTTCTTCAGCATAGTTTTTAATCAAATATTTATAACATAACGAAGTTTTCCCTTGTCCAGAAGCCCCCTTAATAATTGCTGCTTTATTTTCAGCAAGCGCAGCTTCAATTTTTTCCAGCCAGTTTGTTCGTTCGAAATCCAGTGAAAAGCGTATATGAGCAGGATGAGCAGATATACCTTGTTCATATTCTGACTTCATCTCTTCATAACTTGTATAATTCTCAATATCGGACAACCTTATAAGAGAACTTCCATATTCTCTGAAATATCCATCTATTGCAGCCATATCACGACCAATTTTATGTATCTTTTCTTGCCAGATTGATTTTGAAGTATGTCCTTTAGCTTTTGAAAGATCTGAAACATACTGGATCAGTAAATCCTGCATAATAGTAGGAGCAATCATTGTTGGTATATAGCCTTTAATTTGTTCTGCTATTTTAAGTTGAAGAGCTTCTTTATCAACTTTTTCAAATACCATTCTCTCTGTAATCCATTCAGCTTCTTCTAACAATAAATTATGGTTTTTCACAAGTTTATCCTTAATACTCTCTAAAGAAGTAGTGACTCCATTAATAAAACCATTAAGTTCATCTCCTAATTCTCCAAAATGTACAACCTTTGCAATTAACCTCTTCGATTCTGACTTTCGCAAACTTAACACTCTTCGAAAGAAACCCTCATTTTTCAGTGAGGCACTAGTAGAAGCAAGACTTGATATACTTAAATCAGAACCTAAGTCTTTAATTTGTACTACCTCAGATACTTCACCATCACTTTTAATCAGTAAATCTTCAAGCTGTTCTGGATAATACTCTAGTGAGTCTATATCCTCAACTATTCGCGTAGCAATATATAAAGTTTGGGAAGAATAGCCTTTCCATGAGGCTTGTGCTCCTAAATCAGATTTGGTGAATGGCATTATTTTGTGCCTCCTAAGTTTTTTTCAATTTATAATTTCACTAAAATATCGGATAACTGATGAATTAAATCCCTCACTTTTTATCAACAGATGTTCAAAATAACTTTACAACTACTCTTCTAACCTAAGCTTCATAAGAACTCATTTAGAACATTGTCCGATGATTGGATATTGAGCTTGCGTAATAAATGGGAAGAAAAACTTTTTACGCTTAGTCAGTTCATGTCTGAGGCCTACTTGGAGTCAGAGGAATTAAGTAAAGCCATTGAATATATGGAATGGGCGGTTCACTTTCAACCAGATAATGAAGAGATGTTGAAGCGAATTGGGGATTTGTATTTGAGGTATAGTAAATTAGAGCAGTTATAATGAACTAAGTAATTGAGGTAAAAAAGTATCATCTGAAGGATTGTAAAACTCCCACTCCTATAGTTGTGGGAGTTAATTTATGTAAAAGATCTAATTCACTTTCCTAAAATCGAGACGTTAGTTCGCAGCGTGAATATTTTGTTATTGGAAGTGATAATATCCTTTAAATTCAGTTAAACATTTTCCCTGATAAAAGGAATAATGCTATCTTAAAACAGTATATTACAAAAACTCGTTAATAATGAGTGGCATGAAAATTTCATCACGGTTCTCCTCTAAGCTTGTTCCTAGCTCGCACCTTATATTCACATAATATCTCATATCAACCAATCTAACTTGAGTTATTGAATCTGTTACTGGTTCTATAAGTTTAAAGAAGGCTTCATCTGGAATTTTACCCTTCATAGTTCAAAAACGTATTAAGATTAAAATCAAAAGAAACACAGTAATCATCTTCTTGTTTAATGGTGGTTGCAAATGTATACAAATCATTATTTAATTTTGTTAGAGATATAACAGGAACTTGTAAAAAATGAAGTCCTTTAAAAGATTCAAATCCTAATCTTTTTAAATGCAAGCCAAAGTCTTTATCTAATTTATTATACTTATCACAATTACTTAACAGTTGATCAGGAGATAAAAGTCGCTTTAAATCTGCCCAATAAAATGGCAAATGTTCCATTTTAAAATGTATTAGAGGTTTATATTCACTAACATGATATAAAACAAATTCGGTCCCTTTGCTTCCAGTATCCAACTTGGTCGACTGTCAATTTCCATTATATAGTCGGGAATAATATTAATTTTTTTTTGCTTCCAATCGAAACAAATGGATGAGTTAAACTGCGACTTCTAATTATCTTATTACTTCCATACGAATTATATCCAAGTGACTTAATAATAGGAAAAATAATTTCTTTACGAACTGAATCTTTTCCAAATTCAGCATCATTGAGTACTTCATAGTTAAAGTATTTAGTGGCTTGAAGACTTCTTCCTTATCCATAATTTTTCCACCTTTAATTCATTTTATTTGAAGCATCAGTTTTAATATGCACAATAATTTCCGATAACGTTCCCGTATTCACGACCAGGCGCATACCCGCAGCGTGAATATTATGTTAAATGATGTTGCTAGCTTCTACTAATCTCCCAAAACGCTTTGTTTATATTTTATTAAGCTTATCACTTAATCGATTCCTCTCACATTAATTATGTTTTCCCAAGAAATTGTATACGAAGATTTCATGTATGCGTATTCTTCTTTATTGTTATTGTAAAAGAAGTCATTCCATAATCTATATAATGCTTTTTCAACAAGCCATTTTTTATGCTTTATATTTTCATAAAATGTGAACCATTCGAAATTCTCGAATTTTTCTTCATATTCTAAAACAAAAGCTTTAGTATCTCTCGTCCAATATTTCTCAAGATTTTTTTTACTTGCTTCTGAAACATTCAATAAAAATTCCGGCCTCATATGAACAATCCCGCCATATTATTTATCACCTTCCATTGAAAAAAAAGATGATATTTGACTATCATAAAAGAGCTTATGAGCGACACTGTTTATTTTTTCTTCTAGTGAATCTCTATCGATAAAATTCTCTCTTTTGTAACTTACATCAAAAACTTCTGTACCTAGTTTCATAGTTTTCGAAACTATATCAAATTCAATTCCATGTTCTGCAAGAAATTTTTTCAATGGTGTCGGCAAACTTAAAACCAGTTTCAAATCCATTAGGCCATAGGTTTTAATAGATTCAAGCTCATCCGAAGAAGTTGTGACATGAGATGCAATATAGGTTAAGTTATGTATTTCTATCTCGTTTAAATCGATCTTATGCTCTCGGCAGAAGTCATCAACATCGATTCCATCACTATTCAACAATATATATTCCGTTAAGATACGGTTATTAACTTCTAACCAATCAATCAAAAATTTCTTTGCATCATCAACAGTCCTTAAATCAAACCTCATATTGATTCACCTACTCCTTATAAGTAATTTCAAAAATCATTTTTCATTCAGCAATTTCAGCTAACGTTCCTGTATTCACGACTCAACATATGCTGAAAGTCCGGCGAATGTCGGACCCAAGAGGTATGCCCCCAGCGTAAATATTTTGTTAGATGACGTAATTATATTTACTGCTTTAAATAACTTAGATACCAAACAGGTGGAACATTCATTTTTTCTAAATAGCTATAAATATCTCTTTTATTAGACCAAGCATACCATCTATTTTGAACTATCAAATCTATGTTCTTTATAGCTCTATTTTGAATTTCCTCATCCTTCGAGTCACTTAAGACCACAGATATATCAAATAAATCATTGGCAGTAGACTCATTCAATGTACAATTTATAAAAAAACTTTTTAGAGCAATCTCAATTTGATCTATTTTGAACTTTTTGGGGTTACTTACATAGTGTTTGAAAATTGACCTCCATGTGATATGATACTGATTTGGTTCATTAATACTTTCAGAATTCAATTCTGGAAATTCTGTAACATCTTTTAAGAATTTTTCTAGCAATTTATCAGGCGGCATTAAATCCTCGTCTACTTCTTCCCATTCTTTTTTCCAACATTCAATCTCTAAATAACAGGCAATCAATCTTGCCGTAAGAAAATTCAAGGAATCTAATATCTCGGATGAATCATTAGACATGAAAAAAAATGGCGGTAAAGGCCAAGATAATTTGTCTTGGTACGTAAATCTACCATGAGCAATAGCATTTCTTGTTTTTATGACAGAGTCTATAAAATATTCAACAAAGGGATTCAGCATATTAAATTTGTTTAGAACAAATTTAATTTTATGTGATAATGCCAAGTCTCTACCAATCAAAAGTTCAGTAAAGACTTTCTTCACTGAATTGACCTGTGACTGAAGTTGATTTTCATTGAAGAAGAAATTTTGTTTATAAAATTCTTCAACATACTTCTCTATATTTTTTTCTAGATCAATTCGTAAGCCTTTCGAATAGATTTCGCAAATTAATTCTATTATATGAAAATAATTGAGAATCGCTTCATCATGATAGAGGTTTGCATCAACGCTTTCATTTACTAAATAATTGGCTTTCCTCCAACGATCTAATAAAGAAACGATAACCTCTTCATCAGATTCTAATTTCTCTAGTACAGACTTTAATTGCTGCGTGTAATCTTCATCTTCAATAATTAATTTTAAAGCTTTCTCTTCAATTGAAGTATTTGGTCTTAATGTGTCTTTCCCTGTTGTTTTATGGTAAACCGTTAATGGAATCCCTACAAAAAAAGAAACAACTCCAAGTACAGTAAGTATATTTGCTCTGTTGTATCTATTACTTTCATTTATTCCTTCGTGATCTTCAATACGAGTAATGCAATTTAATTTAAATTCTCTTGCTTGAGAAACACCATTAGCTTTACCAACCTTTGTAAGGTCATCAGTACTAAAAAAAGTTATATTTTTATATTTGAAGAAGACTTCAATATTGGTGAATTCATAAGCATAAGTATTCTGACTAAAAATTATTTTCCCCATATCAATCCCCCTTTATGTCATCTAACGTATTATTGACAAAGTTCGTCAATCTACAGAATACAAATAAATAAACGAACTATCGAGACTCAAATTGCCTATAGACTATGCTCTTATTATACAATGAAATGGAAAAATATTACGACCACTGATCCTATACTTACAAACAAAAAACTCCCGCCAAAACATCTGCAGAACCTTCATAAAAAAATTGATTCACACGAACATCTCACCAGTGACATGTACTTGTGAATCAACAACTAGCTATACCCAATAGATAAGAAGACAGGCTTGTTGTCGCGCTTCGCGACTTCAAAAGCTTCTTCAGACCAAGGGAACCAATTCACCGGGTTATGGGCATGTTGCAGCAGATATGGTGACTTTTCCTTGGCTAATCTATTGGGTACTTTGTGAGTTGTCATGGGGCATCACCTCTTTTCAAGTAGTTGGGGTAAAGCGTTGCTTAGGGTTAGTTTACCCAAATTGGCTGGGGAGGGCGCAGGAAGTTGAAATGAACTAATAAACTTCTATTTGTGTCCAATCTCCGATTCCCCGGTCTGTAAATAAATAGGTTGTATCAGGATCGTCCGCAAATTTCACATAAACAGGATACTGCGGCATTTTACTATACGTTGCTTCAATACTTACAATATCTGAATCACTATATCCTTGTTCTTTAACTAAATATCTTTTCAGGTCACTCTCTAGGGAATGAAATTTAAACTGCAAATAGGCGTAAATTCCCCCACCGCACAGTAAAAAAACGGCTGAATAAGGACCACTCCCTATTCAGCCGCTTCACGCCAGCTAACTCTATTTAGACCTTCCGGCTTTCTTCCGTTATCGCGGGCGCGGAAGCCGTCTCCGGCAGCGGTCCCAGCTTTAACATCAGGGTCGTTGCCAGTGCGATCACGAATCCGACCAGACAGGCGAAGGCAAAACCGCCGAACCCGTCGCCCAGATAGGCTGGAAGCGTTGCGAGCCCCGGAAAAGCAAACGAGATCGCCTCCGAGCCGAATCCGCCGACCAGGCCTCCCCCGATGGCGCCCGCGCAGCAGACGACAATCATCGGCTTGCGCAGAGGCAGGTTCACCCCGAACATGGCAGGTTCGGTAACGCCGAAAAGGGCCGAGATGGAAGCCGACAACGACAAGGTCTTGAATTTCGGGTCCTTGCACTTCAGGAAGACAGCCAGCGCCGCTCCACCCTGGGCGAAGACGGCCGGTCCCATCAAGGCCAGAATCGTGTCCGAGCCATAGAGATTGATGTTATTGATCGCCAGCGGAACCAGGCTCCACTGAAGCCCGAAGATGACCATTGGCTGAATGATCCCTCCGAGCGCAATTCCCGCGCCCACCGGGCTGAGATCATAGACGTACCGGTATGCATCGGCCAGCGCATCGCCGGCAGCCATGCCCATCGGACCGAAGAACAGCAGGGTCGCCGAAGCCACCACGAGAATGGAAATGAGCGGCGTAAAGAAGCTGCGGATGACTTCCGGCAGAATGCGGTTGCAGAGCCGTTCGACGTAGACCAGCAGTCCGACCGCCATAATGATCGGAATCGCGCTGGCCGGATAATTGGCCGGCTGTATGTTCATGCCAAGAAACGGGACAGTGTGGTCATTCCCCAATAGCGCCGTCAGGCTCGGATGCAGCAGCACCCCGCCTATGACGACGGCGGTGTACGGGTTGGCGCCGAACTTCCGCGCCGAGGTGTAGGCCAGCAGCAGCGGAAGATAATAGAACAGGCTGTCCGCCATCGCGTTCAGCACAATGTAAGTTCCGTCTGTCTTGGAGAGAATCTCCATCGCCGCCGCTCCGGCCACCAGCCCCTTCATAATGCCCGCCGCGCTCAGAATGTTGACAATCGGCAGGAAAATGCCCGATATTCCGTCGATCAGAATTTGAATCAGGTTTCGTCCGGATGTGCGCTGCGGTGCAGCTTGCTGATTGATAATCATAACCCCCTGTTAGCTTCCCGTCAGCAGCAGGGCTGCTCCGGCTTCGCTTTTGTCGTCTACTATAGCATAAGCGGCAGGGAAGGAGAACTGGGTGCCGCTGCCCCTGTCCCCTTGCCGTCGCCGCCATTTTCTTCTCTTATGATAGCGTGTTCATAACGAGTTTGCTACAATACTCTCGAATGGACATTTGACTAACTTAGGAGGATGGCAGATGAATCAACGTCCGCTTGGAAGAACCGGTCTTACCGTCAGTGAAGTCAGCTTCGGCACTTGGGCAATCGGAGGGTCCTGGGGACAGACCGACGACGCCGAATCGCTTCGCGCTCTCGACAAAGCCATGGAAGAAGGCGTCAATTTCTTCGATACCGCCGACGTCTACGGCGACGGCAAGAGCGAGCGCCTGCTCGCCCGCGCCACCAAAGGCAAGGAAGACCGGATTCACATTGCCACCAAGTTCTGCCGCCAAGGCGATATTTCCGATCCGCAGACCTACTCCGAGCAGCGGGTCCGCCAGTGGTGCGAAGACAGTCTGAAGCGTCTGGAGCGCGAGACGCTCGACCTGTACCAGATTCATTGTCCGCCGCTGGAGATTCTGAAGCGCGGCGAAGTGTTCGAGGTGCTGGACAAGCTTCAGCGCGAAGGCAAGATTCGAGCTTACGGCGTCAGCGTCGAGACCGTGGAAGAAGGGCTCTTCTGTCTGGAACAGCCCGGCGTTCAGGCGCTGCAGATCATCTTCAACCTGTTCCGGCAAAAACCGATCGCCGAGCTTCTTCCCCGCGCCGCCGCGCAGGGAGTCGGTCTGCTCGTGCGGCTGCCGCTCGCAAGCGGACTCTTGACCGGCAAATTCACCTCGGATACCCGCTTCGAGCAGCAGGATCACCGCAGCTTCAACCGCAACGGCGAAGCGTTCAACGTTGGCGAGACCTTCGCCGGCCTCCCGTTCGAGAAAGGGGTCGAACTGGCGTCGAAGCTGTCCTGGATTGCGGAAGGACGCGGGAATATGACGCGCGCTTCGCTCCGCTGGCTGCTGGACTTCCCCGAGATTACCTGCGTCATTCCGGGATTCCGGAATGTCCGCCAGGTGGAGGACAACCTCGGCGTACGGGAAGCCGGGCCGTTCAGCGCGGAGGAGCACGCCCGGCTCCGCGCCTTCTACAACGAGCAGGTGCAGGAGCATATCCGCGGCGCCTACTGACAGATTGAATCCGGCCTGGCCGTAGGCGTGAGCCGGACCTACTCCGATCAACGCAAGAGGCGATTCCCTGCAAGCGAGGGAATCGCCTCTTGCCGTTTTATTTTCCCGTCATTCTACCGGCACATTGCCGATGGTCACCGCTTCGGTGTATTTCGCCGTACTGTTCAGCCTGAGCCGCATGCTCGCCGCTCCGGTTATATTCGGATTGATCGAGAGCGTAAGGACCTTGGTCGCCACCCCGCTTGCATCGGCCATCAGGGAGAAGGCCGAACTGTAGCCGTAGGCGGAAGGCCAGGAGCCGTCGCTGTTCTTCACTTTCGCAACCTGGGTGCCCGAGCCGTTGTAGATGCCCAGACTGTAGCCCGAAGTGGTGGAACCCGGAGTCAGTCCGCTGACGACGACCTCCACCTGGAATTCGTAGTGATTCGGGAGCGTTGCCTGATGATTGAAGGCGTAGCCTGAAGACGGAATGCTTCCGCTTGATCCGGCGCCGTACGATCCGCTCTTGAAGGTTGCCGGATCATACCACTTGTAGCCTGCCGCCGGCGCTGCCCAAGGCTCGGCCACCGGCTCTGTCGAACTTGCCGGGGCTTCCCAGCTGTAGAGAGCGGTCGGTGAATCCAGCGTCAGCCCCGGTACGGCCGTCAGGGAAGTATAGCTCTCTTTGGTCGAGAGCCAGTTGACCATATTGACCAGCAGCTTGGCGTCATTCTGCTCCTGGTACCCGTCGTAGGTCGTCTTGACGCCGCCGTTCTCTTCCTTCTTATACTTGGGCGTCGCATCCTCGACCGGAGAAGAATCGCCGATGAACCCGGCCTTGCCTGCCCCGACCTTCGATACGGCGACGAACGGGCCTTCGGCCGTCCCTCCGCCGTTATAGACGCCTTGGTCAACCGCGCTCGACCACGAGGCTGCCGTCGTCGGCACATAGACGATGCCTTTGGCTCTGGAAGGATCGGTGATCGCCAGCGTGGAGCCGGCATGCATGGCCACCGCCGAGACGCCGCTCGTTATGTTGAAGGCCTGAGCCGGCGCGACAACCTGATTGGCCGTGATATCGCCCAGCGCGTTGTAGCGGAACCGAACACCGAAATTGGCCGACAGCCAATCCGAGCTGGCAACGCCCGACATAGCGGAAGATGCGGCTTCTTCGGAAGTCATGCCGAGCGCCGGATTGGACCAGGCCCCCCGCCGGTAGCCGTTGAATACTTCGGAGGCATCCCACCGGTTCTTGTTCCGGTCGGCATTGTAATGGTCGCTGATGAAGAAGAGGCTTCCCCCGCTCTGCACATAGCTCAGGAGCGCAGACTGCTCGGACGTTTTGTAAGGAATGTTCGCCTCCGGCAGGACGAAGACATCATAGCCGGACAGGTCCGATAGCGTAATCGGCGCGCTTTTGCGCAGCTCTTTGACATAGTAGCCCGCAGACGCCAGCCCGTTGGCAAAATCCGAGAATCCGCCGTCGATGACCCAGTCTGCCGCGCCGGCCGTCTGGCCGTGCGTATTGTCGAACAGCACCTTCTTGCCGTTCGCCGTAGCCGGAGTCAGGCTGGGCGCCGGATCGGACGGCCCTTCCGCAAAGGTTGGGGCAGACGGAAGCGCCAGCGTCGCCGCCAATACAGCGGCGGCTGTCAGCGACGTCCAGAAAGACCGCCACCGGGGAAAGCTGTGAACCATGAACATTCCTCCACTCTTATCAGGGATTGGCCCGCCTTGGCAGGTCGTTACCAGAATAGCACGAAACAAGGAGGAGTCCGTTAGAAGTTTACTATTTTTACAATTTTGATCGAACTTTGTGGGAGACGCACAAAGATTTGGTCTCCGGTTAACCTTCCCTTAATTCGAACACGCCGCAGCATGAAACATCCTGTATCTACCCGGTATAACCGAAGCCCGGAATCGTCAAGCTCTTGTTCTCCTCGCCCTCGCTCATCCGAATCCCAATCCGCCGACTCCGAAGGGGTTCCGCGGAACCCGGCTGTGTTGCCGAGCCGTTCCAGAATATCCTCCCCCTCCAGCCCTCCGGCGAGCTTCGCCTGCTCCGCCACCTTCGTTCTCCATTAATAGAATCTTACTTCATCGCCGACCCGGATCATACCCGGCTTAACCACCGAAGCGTACAGACCGAAGCACAGATCCAACTCCTCCTTGACGGTCCGCAGCAGAGAGGCATCCCGGGTCCGGGTATCCGGATCGATTGTAATCAGCGAGCAGCGTTCGCACAGACTGTCGATTCGCAGTTCAGCGTCACCGGCGGATACCCGCTTCCCGACCCACTGCCCGTCGTCCGGAGCCTCGTCGTCAACATTCAGAATCAGATTGGGACGGAATCTTCGGGGGTCCAGCCGCTGTCCCCACCGCTCCTCCAGTCTTCGCAGACCGGCATCGGTCAGCAGCAGAAGACTCGCGCCGTCCACCGACAGCAGCCCTTCCTGCTCGGGGTGCGGCGCGAAAGGCTCCGATAAGGTAACCGTCGCCCGGCTCTTGCGCTGAATCTCTTCCAGCAGCCGGGGTCCCCATTCCAGAACGCGGCCGTCCGGCGTCTGAATCCATACTTCTCCGTCGGCATAGCGGGCCTCATAGGCCAGCATATCAGGTAGGGCCCTTGCTGTTATAAAGCGCTGCCAACCTTCTCTGGATTCATCGTAAAACGCGCAGATGCGGTCCCCTTCCAGTCCCGTCTCTTCCACCATGCACGCCTCCAGCGCCTCTCCGCCGAAAGATTTCACCGGATACCGGCGAATTTCACGGACCGTTCCAAGCCGTGTCTTCGTCAATTCCATACGCGGTCCCCCCGATTTTAACTTCTGGTTGCTCCACCCTCTCGGAATTCACTATACCGAAATTCTTCCCGGATATGAAGCTTCCGGCTCCCAATATTTACATTGTCCGAACACGGAGCAGGTCCTGCGCTGACTTTTCTGCTTTACGATAGTCCAGTAAACCAATACCGGGAGGGAATTCAGTTGAAGCTTCGTAATCGATCCGTTTGGACCAGAACAGCCGCCGTCATGGCGGCAGCAGCCGTACTTGCAGGGGGAACCACCGCCGGTCAAGCGCCAAAGCAGGCGGACGCCGCCTCTGCCAAAGCCCGCAACGTCATTCTGTTCGTCGGAGACGGAATGGGCACGGCCCAGCGGAACGCCATCCGGCTCGCCACCGTCGGCGAGAACGGCAAGCTTGCCATGGACGCCATGCCTTATGCCGGGCTGATTCATACCAGCTCGACTTCGCCGGTGACGGACTCGGCCGCCTCGGCGACGGCATACGCCAGCGGCGTCAAGACGTATAACGGAGCGATTGGCGTCAACGCGGACAAGAAGACCGTCCGGACCATTATGGAAATCGCAAAAGCGGCCGGCAAATCCACCGGCATCGTCACCACCAGCCAGGTGACGGATGCGACGGGAGCGGCTTTTGGCGCCCATGTGGAAGACCGGTCGAAACAGAGCGACATCGCGCTCCAGCTGCTGACCCAGAGCAAGCCCGACGTCATGCTCGGCGGGGGCGAGGATTTCTGGTATCCGGCCGGCAATCCCGGCAAATTCCCGGATGAACCGGCGGAAGACCCCAAAGAGAAGAGCAAGGGAACCCAGGGCAATCTTGTGGAGAAGGCCAAGCAGCTCGGCTATACGTACGTATCGACCCCGGACGGCCTGAAGCAGACCAAGGGCAAGAAGCTGCTGGGACTGTTCGCCAATGAAGAAATGTTCCAGCAGAACGAGGAAGGCAAGGGCGATCTCTACAACCCGGTCGTTCCGCTGCCTGTAATGACGCAGAAGGCGATTGACACGCTCTCCTCCAATTCCAAAGGCTTCTTCCTGATGGTCGAGGAAGAAGGCACGGACGAATTCGCCCACAAGAACAACGCCCGCCTGACGATCAAGTCCGGCCAGGAGCTGGACAAGGCTGTCCAGGTCGCCAAAAATTTCGCCAAGAAGCACCCGGAGACGCTGGTGCTCGTACTGGCCGACCATGAGACCGGCGGGTTCTCGATCGAGCCTGTGGACGATGAGGACGAGTCCGGCGACGGCATCTCTATGGAAGACGGGCCGTTCGCCATCGCCGGGTCCAAGCAGAACTTCGTGGTGGACTGGACAACATCCGGCCATACAGCTGTAGATATTCCGGTCACGGCTATGGGACCGGGAGCGCAGCTGTTCACCGGCGTCTTCGAGAATACGGAGGTGTTCAGCAAGCTGCTCCAGGCCCAGAATCTCCGGGCGTCCAAATAAACCACAACCAGAACAAGCCATTCGCTCGCGGGCAGTTCCCCGTGAGCGGATGGCTTGTTCATTGGTTAGCCGGGTTCACCGGACCCCGGGGATAGGGCTGCACTTCCGGCCAGCCAAGGCTTGCCTTCGTTCATCCTTTTCTCCGCCTAGTCGGCGACCCGGAGAGCGGCGCCCGCCTTGGCGAAGTCCAGCAGATCGCCGCCCGGCTGGTCGCTGAAGCGCTCCAGCTCATTGTAGGCCGGGATGCCGTGCATCGCCATATCGAGCCCTTCTTCTTCTTCCGCATCGGTAGCCCGCAGACCGACGGTGCGGTCCAGCAGCTTGGCGAACAGGAAGCTCATGCTCAGCCCCCAGACGGCCACCGCCGCGATCCCCAGCGCCTGAATGCCGAGAAGGTGGGCATGGCCGGTCGTCAGCAGTCCGTCTTGGGCATCGAACAGCCCGACTGCCAGTGTGCCGAATATCCCGTTGACACCATGAACCGCTACCGCGCCCACCGGATCATCCACCTTGAGCTTGTCGATGGCGAGCGTTCCCCAGATCACCAGAAGACCGGCAATAAGACCGATGCCAATCGAGGAGTACGGGCTGACATAGGCGCAACCCGCCGTGATGGCCACCAGTCCGGCAAGCGCGCCGTTCATGGTCATGCTGGGATCGGATTTGCCGAAGCGGAACATCGTATAGAGCATCGAGGCCGCGCCGCCGGAAGCGGCGGCAAGCAGCGTATTGAGCGCGATGACCGGAAGCTGCGCATCCGCCGCGTTCAGCGTGCTGCCCGCATTGAAGCCGAACCAGCCGAAGCACAGAATGAACGTGCCTGCCGAAGCCAGCGGAATATTGCTCGGAGCAAAGACGTTGACGCTTCCGTCCGAATTGAAGCGGCCTCTCCGGGGACCCAGCACCTTGGCGAAGGCAAAGGCGGCCCAGCCGCCCAGGGCATGAATCGCCGCCGATCCCGCAAAATCCTTCATTCCGAGCCGGGCGAGCCAGCCCTCTCCGTTCCAGATCCAGTGGCCGGAGACCGGGTACAGGATAGCCGCAACGAACAATGCAATCAGAATATAAGCTTTATAGGACATCCGCTCGGCTACCGCACCCGAGATAATGGAGATCGCGGCGATCGCAAAGCCGATCTGGAACAGCACATAGGCGGACAGCGGCAGGTTCAGGGACAGATGCAGCGACTGCGAGGCTCCCCAGAAGTCGAAGCTGAACACTCCGCCTGCGTCCGGTCCGAACAGAATGCCGAAGCCGACCAGAAAGAAGGCCAGCACCCCCACCGTAAGATCCACGAATATTTTCATTGTTACATTGACTGCGTTCTTGGTCCGCACCAGACCCGCTTCCAGCAGGCTGAAGCCGCCTTCCATGAACAGCACCATCGCGGCTGCCAGCACGACCCAGACCGTATTCAACGCCACACCGGTATCGACACTCATTAGATGTCAACCTCCCTGACATGAACTGACTTTTCTAATAGTAAAAGCAGGGCTTTAAATTGTCAACACTTCATGTCAGGTTTTATTACACAAAAAAAGAAACGAAGGTCTTTCTTCGTCTCTTTAGAAGGTCTGCAAGCCCGCCGCTGCGGGCTTTTTTCATTTTTAGCCAAAATGTGTCAGAGCAGCTCGTCGATCGTGTCGTCGGGTCTGCCGGTCCGAATATTGTACATTTCTTCAACGGGAAGAACGAAGATCTTGCCGTCCCCCATCTCTCCGGTCTGCGCTGTTCCGATGATGGTTCGGATGGTCTCCTTGACCTTGTGATCGGAGACCACGATTTCCATTTTGACTTTGTGGTGCAGATTGACGGTATAGGTCTTGCCCCGGTAGACGCCCGTCAGGTTCTTCTGCTGGCCGCGGCCCTGGGCCTGGGTCACGGTGAATCCGGTGACTTCCACCGCCCGCAGCGCCTCGATGACCTCTCTTAATTTCTCGGGCCGGATGATCGCTTCAATCTTCTTCATAAGAGTACCTCCATATATGTACAATCCGGAATCAACCGCTTCCCCGATTGTATCACAAGTCGGAACTGCCCGTCTCCGTCAGCCGACGGAGACCTTCCTCCAGCGCGGCTGCGGCTCCCGGCGCCAGCCATTCGGCCGGAATCTCTACCGCCTTCGCCGCTCCGCTCCGCAGATAGCTGTAGATAATCTGGGCTTCGTCGATTTCTTCCCGCCGGATGGCTTCTGCGCCGACCTCCTGCTGCACGGGTGCGAAGATCCCCGTTGCAGCTTCCCGGAGCCGAAGCAGCAGACCTTCCGGCCCTCCGATTCCGGCCCAATCGACCTTCTCGCTGTGCAGCACCGCGTTCCGCCGGACGCAGAACACCTTCGCAGTGTTCGCGTCCAGCTCCTCCAGCACAATCAGATTGCGGTTCTCCGCCGCAAAGGACGCTACCCGCTGCTTGGACATCAGCAGCCGAAGCGCTGCCAGTCCGTCGCGCAGCTTGGCCGCCCGCTCGAAGTCGAACTGCCCGGCTGCCTCCTCCATCTTCCGCTCCCATTCCCGGTAGACGCCGTCGTCGCTGCCTTCCATAAGCTCCGACAGTCTTTCGGTCTGCTCCCGGTGCCGCTGGCCATCTTCGCCGCCCCGGCAGAAGCCGAGGCATTTGCCCAGCTTCACGTTGAGGCAGGGAATGCCGTCCGGCCGGTTCTTCAGACAGGCCAGCCCGAGCAGCTCCCGGACGGCGGCGGCTGCCCGCTCTATCGAGCCTGCACCGGCGGTATAGGGACCGAATACCCGTCCTTCCGCGGCTGCATCCGGTTCCCGCACCAGCCGGAGGGCGCGCGCGCCCTCGCCGGGGGCCACTGCCACATAGACATAAGCCCGGGGGGTTTTCATCTTGCGGTTATAGATCGGCCGCCGCTCCCGGATCAGCCTGCACTCCAGCATGAGCGCTTCAAATTCCGTATCCGTCCGTATAATATCCAGATCGCGGATCTGGGGTACCATCCGTCTGATCTTGCTGGAGTGCGCAGCGGAAGGCTGGAAGTAAGAGCTCACCCGCTGCTTCAGGTTCTTCGACTTCCCGATATAGATAATATCCCCGCGGCCGTCCTTCATCAGATAGACGCCCGGTCCGGCCGGCAGCCCGGCCACCTTCTCCTTCATCGGTATGTCCCTCCGCTCACTTGTTCCCGTTCCTGTTTCCCTGTTCATTCTGTTCATCTATGTCCATTTTGTTCATTTTGTTCATTCTGTTCATCCCTGTTCATTTCTGTCCTTGTCCATACCAGCGGCACAGCCTGATTATACCATGCTCGGCAACTTCCAGCCCGCCGATAGACTTAATCGATTAAGCTAATCGTTGACAGCCTTCCTTCTCCGGTGATAGTCTGGAGGCACCGAAAGGAGAGATTACGTCTTGCGCAAAGCAACCATGAAGGATATCGCCGCCCGGGCGAACGTTTCCGTCGCTACCGTGAGCTATGTGCTGAACCGGGTGCAGGGCCAGAGCATTCCTCCGAAGACGCAGGCTCTGATCCGGGAGATTGCCGAAGAACTGCACTACGTCCCGAACCTGGCGGCCCGTTCGCTCGGAAGCCGGCGGACCGGGCTCATCGGCCTGCTCGTGTACGGCCTTCCCGCCGAGCCGTTCTGGAAGCAGCAGAGCCAGTCCTCCTTCATCCGCAGTCTGGAACGCCTGCTGACCGCCGGCGGATATCATGTGCTCCTGATGACGATCGGCCCCGGCCCCGGTCTGCTGGATATTGTGGCCCTCCGCAAGCTGGACGCCGTGCTGGTAATCGATGTTCCGGAAGACGCCTTCTATCCCGTCTCGCGGCATTTTGTCGAAGGGGTTCCGCTGATTACAATCGACAGCTTCATTGAAGACCGGCTCTTCCACCAGATCGCCTATGACTATGGCGCCGTCCTGAAGGAGGCGCTCGGAGACGCCGGTGAAGACGTCTGCCTGATAACCGAGAGCTTTCATAACGGAGAACTCAACCGATATATCGCGGACAGCTCCGGCCTTCCGGCCTCCCGGATTTACCGGATCGGCTCTTCCGAAGAGCTCGATAACCTGCTGGAGAACGCTCCCGTCGGACCGGCGGTGGTCATCAACGAATTTCTGGCCAGCCGCATCGCCGCGGCCGGCGTATTCTCGCCGCTTATGGCGATCCCGACCGGAGACTGCCCCGAGCTGCTCGGCCCGAATGTCCGGGTATATCCGTTCCAGGGCAGCAAGGCCCGGGAAGCCTGCCGCTTGCTGGAGATTCTTCTTCATCACCCCGAGCAGCTCGGAGACAACAACCGTCATTGTATCCGTTGATTGCGGCTTCCCCCTCCCCCGGCTTCCTTCAGGGAGGGAGACGGTCGCCCCTTGACTTAAACGATTAAGTCGGTCGGTTATATTCTATTTAAGGAGGATTTCTTATGATTGAACCGTTGCCTCTTCAGGCCGGAGAGGCCCCGACCGCCGCTACGGCGGATACGAAGCCCGAACCGCTGGTGCGGAACCGGCGCTTCCTGCTGCTGCTGGCTTCTTACTCGATCACAACCTTCGGCAATACCTTCTACAGTATCGCTCTGAATCTCTGGATACTGCGGACTACGGGAAGCGCAGCCGCCATGGCAGGCTTCACGATTGCGAGCCTCCTCATCAGCTTCGCGCTCGGGTCAGTGGCGGGCACCACCGCCGACCGCCGCAATCGGCGGTCCGTCATGCTGGCCGCCGATCTGGCGAGCGCTCTATTGGTGCTGACGGCCGCGCTTTTGCTGGCCCTCCCCGAGACGGTTCCGCTGCCGTTCTTCCTCATCCTGCACGGTCTCATTACCGTCTCGGGCCTCTTCCAGTCGCCCGCCTACCAAGCCTCCGTGTCCGTCATTGTCGGTCCTTCCCGGATTCAGCAGGCGGTCGGCCTGCTGAATCTGTCCGAGAATCTGTGCCGGACCGTCGGCTTCGCCGCCGGCGGCATTCTGATTGCCGCGATCGGCGCTTCGGGAGCCGTCCTGATCGACGGTCTGGCCTTCCTGCTGTCGTATCTGCTGGTGCTGCTGACCGGCTCGCTTCAGCCGAAACCCTGGGCTTCGCCTCTGCCGAGAACCGGGCAGAGGCAGACAGCGGAGGCAGACGAAGCCTTGGCGGAGAGACAGACAGCGGCGGGAGCTGAATCTTCGGCGGTGAAAATGGCGGCGGCAGATGAAGCGGCTGCGGACAAGGAAGCTCCGCCGGAGCCGGGCGTCCGGCGCTCTTTTGCCGGAGATTTGCGGGAAGGCTTCCGTTTTGCCTGGGAGCATCCTTTTGCCAGAGCCGTTATGGTTATCCTTCCGCTGCTGACGCTCTTCTTCATGCCGTCGATGATGCTCACGCAGGTCATGGCCGTCCAGGTCTGGCAGGCCAGCTCCGCCCAGTTCGGGCTGATGGAAGCCTCCATCCCGCTCGGGTATATGGCCGGGTCGGCGGTCATCGTCTTCTTCGGGTCCTCGCTGCGGCACAGAGGACGGCTCATTATGGCCGGTCTGCTCGCGCTCGGCCCGGCATACATGCTGCTGTCCCGCTGTACGTCCGCACTGTCGGCAATCCCCGTCATTCTGCTGATCGGCTTCCTGTTCGCCTTCGCGACCCTGCTGGTGCAGATTATTCTTCGGCTTGAAGTGCCGCCCGAGCTTCAGGGCCGGGTCTTCGGCGTTCTGGGCTCGGTGCTCGGCATTGCCCCTTCGGCCGGACTGACCGTCGTCTCCGTCCTCTCTGACCGCTGGTCCCCGCAGCCGGTGATGGCGGTGCTGGGCGGACTCCTGCTTCTGTTCGCGCTCGCTGCGCAGGCTGCTTGTCCGGCGGTGCGGCGCTACCGGTGATGGGCCCCCGTCGAATCGGATCAGGCACAGCTCCGGGAAATGGCTTATGCCAGCCCGCTAACGGCTTCGGTCTCCTCCGCTCCCTCCCGTCCGATACTAAAAAAGCCGGCCACCGGGAAGGCTCCCGCTGGCCGGCTTGCTTGATCAGCTTCCGAAGTTAAAAGTGACATTCGGATTTGAAGCGGACACCGTATAGCTGCGGTTCCCGCCGCTCTCCCACACCGCGTTGCCGCCGGCGTCTTTCTTAATGGCCTTGAACTGAATGACGGTGCCGGCCGGCAGATTGACCGTCAGCTTCCAGGTTGGATAGCTGGCGCTGCTGGCAGGCCCGGCCGCCTTGGCCGGGTCCCAGTTCCCGAGCTCGGCAATGTTGCCGGCAATATACACATTCTGTCCGAGAGTCGTCGTGGCATTGTTAATCGTGAAGGTGACGGCAACTGTCGAAGAACCTCCCGGCTTCGACTGGGTAACCACTCCATCCTTGATCCACCGCTCGCCGGTGACCGCGTATCCGGCCTGATTCGCAGCCGGCGTCTGGTTGCTGCCGCTGTTCATAATTACCTTGGCGCTGGTCCAGCCGGAGAGCGTGGCTTTGTACCAGCCGTCCCCTTCGCTCGTCATGGCCGTTCCCGGCCAGGCGGCGTTCGTCTTCGCCGGCGTCACCGTATCATCGTACGCGTACAGATTCGGTGTGCCCCACGAAGATGGCTTGTAGAAATGGACCGTGACTCCGCTGCCCGGCGTGGCGGTCGGCGTTGGTGTCGGCGTGACCGTCGGAGTCGGAGTCGGCGTAGCCGTTGGTGTTGGTGTTGGCGTCGGCGTGGCGGTCGGCGTCGGCGTAGCCATCGGGTTGGACGCGTACACAACGCCGTCCTTCACCCATTTCTCTCCGCTGACCGAGTAACCCGCCTGATTCGCTCCCGGCGTCTGGTTGCTGCCGCTGTTGAAGACGACTTTAGCCGAATTCCAGCCGGCAAGCGTGTATTTGTACCAGCCGTCCCCTTCGCTCGTCATGGCCGTTCCCGGCCAGGCGCTCAAGGTTTTCGCCGGAGATACGGTATCATCGTAGGCGTAGATGTTCGGCGTTCCCCATCCGGACGGGTTGTAGAAATGCACTGTTACGCCTGTTCCCGGCGATGGAGTCGGCGTCGCGCTTGCCGTCGGGGTTGGTGTCGGCGAGACCGTCGGCGTCGGAGTTGCTGTACCCGTCTGGTACAGCACGGCAATTTTGCCGCCGCCCAGGGATCCGGTAATCGTTCCGTTAGAGACGGTGAACGTGCCGCCGCCGCTGGCCTTGTTGACATACGTGCCGTTCGCCAGGTTCGTCGGGCTGTTAATCGTGGCGTTGCCGCCCAGGTTCACGATGGTCATCCCTTTGGTGCCGCGTTCAATCATCATAATGGCATTGCCCTGCGTACGCAGATATTCGCTCTCGCCGGTCATGGCGTTGTGGAATTTGTTGACTGCCGCAATGTCCGGGTCCTGCCAGAGCGTGCTTCCGGTTGCGCCGAGCGGGGTGCCGAATTTGCCGCTGCCGCCCGGACGGTCAAAGAACAGGGAAGTCGTCTGGGCGCGGGAAGCGATGATGGCCCAGCCCATTTTGATCTGATAATCAGTCATTCCGGTAGATTCGCTGCTGTCGTTGGCGTACGTGTCATGCGATTCTACCCAGGTCACGAGCTTGCTCGGACTGACGCCCGCCGCATCGAACGAAGTCGCAGAGCCGACATTGACGCCGCTGCCGAAGCCGACGGCCGATCTGACGTTATGGCCATAGTTCGGAGCCGCCAGATTCATGTAGTTCGCATAGCTTGCAAAACGGTCCACGGTTCCGTCCTGAAGCACTTCGCCGTAGATGTAGAGATTGTTCTTGTTGGTCAGAGAGCCCAGCACGTTGGGCCAGAAGTTGGAGCCTGCGCCGTAGGCATCGTCCGGAAGCTCAATATGCTTTGCGGCGTCGAACCGGAACCCGTCCGCGCCGAGAGCGACGGCATCATTCAGGAAGGAGATAATGATGCGCTGCAGATCGGCATTGGAGGTGTTGAGGTCCGGCAGACCGATCCCCCACTGCGTAACCTGCCAGCGGTCGTTCCAGTTCTGAACCCCCTTGGCCTCATGCCAGAATGCCGAATTGTTCCGGATCGAAGGATCGACATTGTAGGCAGGCGTATATTTCAGCGAATCGCCGCCTGCATTGGCCGTATGATTCGCCACAACGTCCACAATGATGTTGATGCCGTATTTCTCCGCTTCGTCGCACATCCGCTTGAATTGGTCGCGCGTACCGAGCTGCGCATTGCCGACGCTGAAGCCGACCGGCTGGTAGAGAACCCACCAGGCGCTTCCGCTCGTCTGCGCTTCCTTGGTCGGCTGAACCGGCGACGTCTGCACCGATTTGAAGCCCGCCGCCGCCAGTGCCGGCAGATTGGCCGTTATGTTATCGAAGGACCAGTTCCATGCGTGAAAAATAACCCCGTCCGCCGTCTTGGCCGGCAGGCCGTAATCGGACGCCGCCGCCTGGGCGCTGCTCGGCGCAAGCAAGGCTCCGCTCCAAGTCTGGAGCAGCAGAACCACAAACAATATAAAGCTGGATAGCGATCTGGCACTCTTCTTCAACTCTCATTCCCCTTTGCCGTTGGTTTGTGCAGTTAACAAGCTAAATGGTGTATTCGCTTACAAGAAACCTGTTCCTTATCCCGCCCGGGTCCTCCTTTCCTTCTAGATCGGTCTGGATCAACCGTGTTGGCCATTCTGACCTTGAAATCGAGCTTCCTTACCGGACAAGCGACGCAAACGTTTGCACAAAGTTGAAAAAAAGATCAACCTGCTACAATCCGCGTTCGCCGCACGCCGAGTAAGGTTGAATTGCCTGCTCTCAATCTGGAATCGCTTACATTATGGCATCGCAAATACACAGCGTCAATAGGACTTAGGAATCTTACCCAATTGCGGGATACGCAACTTTTCTCCTAATCTTTCCCACGCTGCGCAACCGTTGCACAACGTTTGCGCTTAGCCGCCGCTCTATTCGCCGGCTGCCTCATGACAGCCCAAAAACCCCCTCCTACCCCGATAAGGAGTAGAAGGGGGTCTCATTTTACAGCTTCACAAATGACGGAATTACGCTTCTTCCGCCGTTTCCGCCAAAGCTTCCGCATCGGTCTCCCCGAGCACATCCAGCTCGTAGATCAGCGCCTCATACGGCCGGAGCGGCAGCTCGCGGAAGCGGTCGCCCGCCGGTTCGCCGTAATTCGACAGCAGCAGCTTAACCGTGCTGAACCGGATTTTGACCGGCAGCTTGAAGACGGCATTCTCCGCAGTCAGATTCGTGATCACCAGCCAGCGCACCCCGTCCAGCGTGCGGGTATAGGCATAAATCTGCGGATGCTCCGAGAGCAGCAGTTCATAGCGGCCGTAGACCGCAACAGGGCTTGCTTTGCGCAGGGCAATCATCTTCTTGTAGTAATGATAAATGGAATCGGGATCGGCAAGATCCTTCGCCACATTGATCTCCCGGTAGTTCGGGTTGACCTTCATCCACGGCGTTCCGCACGTAAATCCGCCATTATCGGAATCATCCCACTGCATCGGCGTCCGGGAATTGTCCCGGCCGTTCGTCCAGATCACCGGCATCAGTTCCTCGTGCGTCTTCCCTTCCTCCCGTCCCATCCGGTACCAGTTGCGCATCGAGACATCATCGTAATCGTCGATCGAGTCGAACTTCACGTTCGTCATCCCGATTTCTTCTCCCTGGTAAATGAACGGGGTGCCCTGCATGTTGAAGAACATCGTTCCCAGCGCCTTCGCCGACAGGACGCGGTATTCTTCGCTGTCATTGCCAAGCGTGGATACCGAACGCGGGTTGTCGTGGTTCTCCAGGAAGAGCGCGTTCCAGCCGTCCCTCTCCAGGGCAATCTGCCATTCCGTAAGAACCGCCTTCAGGCGCGGAATATCGAGCGCTTCGGCCAGGTCCTTTTTCCACAGACTGATGTGGTTGAACTGGAAAATCATATTGAACTTGCCGTTCTCGCGGCTGACCCACAGGTCCGCCTCGTCCGCCGTTACGCCGCTTGCTTCGCCGACAGTCATAATATCGTATTTATCAAAAGTCTCCCGTTTCAGCTCTTCCAGGAAGTCGTGGATGCCCTCGCGGTTCATATGGCCCGCCGACGCCGCCACATACTTGCGTCCTTCCGGGTTCGGCAGATCGGGGAAGCCCGCCAGCTTCTTGATATGCGAGATCGCATCGATCCGGAAGCCGTCGATCCCTTTGTCCAGCCACCAGTTGACCATGTCGTACAGCTCATGCCGCACTTCGGGGTTCTCCCAGTTGAGGTCCGGCTGTCTCTTCGAGAACACGTGCATATAGTACTGGTTCGTGACCAGATCGTACTCCCAGATCGAGCCGCCGAACAGGCTGTCCCAGTTGTTGGGCTCAGCCCCGTCCTTCGGATCGGCCCAGATATAATAATCCCGCTTCGGATTGTTCTTGCTCGAACTGGACTCAATGAACCACGGATGCTCGTCGGAGGTGTGGTTGATGACCAGGTCCATAATCAGCTTCAAGCCGCGCTTGTGGCATTCGGCCAGCAGCTCGTCGAAATCGGCCATTGAGCCGAAGTCTTCCATAATGTCCTTATAATCCGAAATATCATAGCCGTTGTCGTCGTTCGGGGACTTGTAGACCGGACAGATCCAGATGACGTCGATGCCCAGTTCCTTCAAATAATCCAGCTTGGAGATTACGCCCCGCAGGTCGCCGATGCCATCGCCGTTGCTGTCCATAAAGCTGCGGGGGTAAATCTGATACGCCACCGCTTCCTTCCACCAGATCCGTTCCATGTCTGAAATCTCCTTTGCGCTCGCTCGTTCTCGGTTGTGGGAAAATATTTTCCTTAAGGTCAGTATATAGTCATTTATTTTCCCGGTCAATAGAGATAGCAATAGACCCTTGGCTTTCCAAAACCGTTCTGATATGATGCTATCAGGAAAATATTTTCTCAAATCTCTTCAAGTGGTGATTCTGATGAAAACGACCATCCGCGATATCGCCCGGCTGGCCGGTGTGTCCATGGCCACCGTCTCCCGGGTTATCAACCATACGAAGCCGGTGAACGACGACATCCGGCGGCGCGTCCTCGAAGCGATGCGCCAGACGGGCTACCGCCTGGAGATGCTCGGCGAAGGCGCCGAGCGCAGCCTCATCGGCTTCATTGCGCCCGCCTTCACCCAGACCGTCGTCAGCGAGCTCGTGACGGGAATCGGCAGCGTGCTGCCGCTTCACGGCTATGAGCTCTTGATCGGTCTGACCGACGGCAGCGTCGAGAGCGAACTTCACTATCTCGACCGGTTCCGCGGCATCGGCGCGCACGGTATCCTCTTCGTCGGCTCGCAGTTCGGCCCGCCGCATCAGGAACGCCTGGCGGACTCCGGAATCGCCTGCGTACTCGCCGGCCAAGTGTCGGACGTCCCCGGTGTGCCATCCGTACATGTGGACAACCTGATGGCCTCGTATGAAGCCGTCACCTGGCTGATTCAGCACGGCCATTCCGACATTGCCATGATCCGGGTCGGCGGCGGCATGGGCGTCGGAGATGAGCGCTACCGGGGCTTCATACAGGCCATGGAAGCCGCCGGCCTCCCCGTCCGGCCGGAGTGGATCGCCGAGAGCCATCATTCTACCGAAGACGGGGCCGCCGCCATGCGGCGCATTCTGGAGCACGGCCGGCCTACGGCCGTCTTCTGCGCCACCGACTGGATGGCCATCGGCGCGATGAACGAGCTGCTCGACCGGGGCCTCGCCGTTCCCGGCGATGTGTCCGTCTTCGGCTTCGACGGCAGCTACATGTCGACCATCGTCCGCCCGAAGCTGTCCACCGTCGACTACTCGGCGACCGAGATGGGCATGACGGCCGCTCGGACCCTGATCCGGCTCATCAAAGGCGGGTCGGTCGATCCCCTGCACGCCAACGTCACCCATTACCTGGCGATCCGCGGGAGCGCAAAATAGCGCTCCGCGGCCGCAGCCGGCTCATTAAATCACACCGTCCCGTAACATTTATTAAGCGATTACATAAATTTTATGTTTTAATAGACCTATGCCCGGTTACCAATTCCAGCGCAAAGGAGAATCCGCCCATGGAAATCAGCGCGTTTCTGCTCCCCAAGGAAGAAGTCGCTTATATCTCCTCCTCCCACTCCATGCTCGAAGCGATGGAGCAGCTTGAGAAGCACTCGTACACCGCCATTCCCATTATTGATGAATCCGGCAAATACGCCGGCACCCTGTCCGAGGGCGACCTGCTCTGGAAGCTCAAGCGCACGCCCGGCCTGACCTTCGAGGGCATGGCCTCCGTGCCGGTCAGCACCATCCAGCGGCATGTGCTCAACGAAAGCGTCTACATCCGGGCCGAGATGGAAGACATGCTGACGCTCGCCGCCGACCAGAACTTCGTCCCCGTCGTCGATCAGGACGGCGTGTTCCTGGGCATCATCCGCCGCAAGGACATTATCGAGTATTATACGAGGAACATAACGGATTGATACGAAGGGAAAGACGAATACCCCGGCAGCCTCGCAGAGATACGCCGGGGTGCCGGGGTATTCGTGCTGCGTGAATAAGTATATCTGAAGGAAGGAGCAATTTTCGGACATTGCCTTCCTTCTGGATAAAATATGGACTTCCATTCCAATTCCGAATTGAGCTAGTTTATCAAAATTTTCCTTTGTAAACTCTATCCCCAATTGTCCGTATTCCGACCTTAAGTACAACTCCATACGAACTTGTTTATACTTCTTGGACAATGCTCTAATAACTTCAGTTCTTGAAATCAACAGCTGTAACAATTGCTCCAGAGTGCTTGACATATCTTCTCCTTTATCAAATTTAATGCTAAAGGACCAGATATCAAACGGTGCTTTTTGTTTAGTCTAACCAATCCTTTCTCCTTTTCTGACAAGCCTGCTTGAACCAAATTTATACTCTTACTCCTTTCATCAAAGTTTTTAGAATTATCGACGATAATTGGTTTTGACGGTAAGTGCTGTATTCTTATTACTAGCTCATAACGCTTTATCAAAGTGACAAGAATCCCAGTGTAATTTCTCCTTCATGAAAAAATTCAATAACAAACGAGAAATCTAAACCTACTATCCAGGTATCCGATCCTACCGTGATAAAATCATCTATAAAATTAATTACTTGATCGAGTTCGACTTGGACACTTGGTGCATCTGAGTAATTCCAAAGTACGTTTACTTTTTGCAGACGACTGTTTTTAAGTTTGGTATCGATAATTTCCGCTGCCCCTTCTATTGAAGCGGTTTCGTATTTTTCCTTCAGAACACCCCA
>NZ_JAVFHT010000029.1:0-25635 GCF_031470375.1 Paenibacillus glufosinatiresistens | reverse complement strand
GCCGGCTCCCGGCCGGGGAGCCGGGGCAAGGACGCGGGCGGCTACGGAGCGCCCGCAGGCGGCGGCCGGGGAGGCCGGCCGCAGGCAGGTCCCGCCGCTGCGAAGCGCGGCGGACAGGGCCAGGGCGGACGCCCGGCGGCGGACAGCCGCGGCGGCAAGCCGGGCCGCGCGAGCCAGGGGCCGCGCGGGGGTCAGGGCCAAGGCGGCTCCTTCGGGGGCCGCGGCCAGGGTCAGGGACGCAGCGGCGGCAGCCGTGGCGGCCGTCCGGGCGGGCGCAGCGGCCGGTAAGCCGGCCCGGGTCCCGGATCGGCAGAGGCCCGGCGGCAGATGAACCGGGCCGGTATTTTGAGAGAGGAAGGTACCTGCATCATGAATAAGAAACTGGTGATGGCCCTGCTGATCCTTGTGGTGATAGGAATCGGCTGGGGATTCGGAAGATACGGCCTTCCGTCGGAGTGGGCAGACCGCGACGGCGGCGGCGGAACCGGTGTGCAGACCGGCGCAGGCGCCGAATCCACCCAGCCGCCGGAAGCGTCCTTATCGCCGCTTCCGGCTTCGGCGGTCCCGGCTGCTTCGTCCGGACCGGACGGGACGGCGGCGCCCGCTCCGTCGCCGGCCGGGGTGCCCGCGGCCTCTCCTTCGTCCAAGCCCTCTTCCGCCGCCGGCGGAGGAGCGCAGTCGGTCGTTACCGATCCGGACAGCGTAACGGTGATGGTCAACAAGCAGTACGGCCTGCCGGGCCAATACCGTCCGGATGATCTGGTCTATCCCGAGGTCCGGTTCCTCTTCAAGGAGAAGATCGAGAAGCGGATGATGCGCAAGGAAGCGGCAGAGGCGCTGGAGCGGATGTTCGGCGCGGCGCAGAAGGACGGGGTCTACCTCGCCGGCGTGTCGGCCTACCGTTCGGAGAAGACGCAGCGCAGTCTGTTCAACGCCTATGCGGCGCGCGACGGCGAAGAGAAGGCGCGGACCTACAGCGCGGTTCCCGGGTACAGCGAGCACCAGACGGGGCTTGCCATTGACGTGTCGGGAAGCGAAGGCAAGTGCGCAGCCGAGAGCTGTTTTGCCGGAACGAAGGAAGCGGAATGGCTGGCGGAGCATGCCTCCGAATACGGCTTCATTATCCGTTACCCCGAGGGCAAGGAGAGCATCACCGGCTACAAGTACGAGCCTTGGCATATCCGGTATGTCGGCACGGAGGCGGCGGGAATCATCGCTTCCGGCGGGCTGACGCTGGAGGAATACGAGAATGCGGTCCCGGCCAGCAAGTAGCGGGACGAGCCAGGCTCCGCCCCAGAGGCGGAGCCTTTTGTTCGCTTAAGGAGCCGGTCTGATTCACCTTCTTCTCCTCCGGTTAAGTAGTGGACAACTACGGATGTTAATCCGGAAGGAGGAGTTCACAATGTCCGAACATAATCATATGGTGAGCAAGGACGGCAGCGTGGAAGTCGGCCGGGTGAAGGAGACGCTGGACCGGATTGAGCCGGAACAGCGGGATGCGATTCTGGAGAACTTCGAGTCTTTCAAGGGATATTTGAGCAAGCGCATTCACCTCGCGGAGAAAATCGGACTCGGCGAGGAGCAGCTCGCCGTGGCGGCGGAGAAGGTAGCCGATTATCTGGCGGCCCACGAGGAGCCCCGCAACAGTGAAGAGAAGCTGCTGCTGGAGCTGTGGAAGCTGGGCACGAAGGAAGAGCGGCACAAGCTGGCTCACCTGCTGGTGAAGCTGGCCCAGTCTTCCTGATGGATGGACTTGTACGATTCGGATGCTCCAAGGCATCCTGGGCAGAAGGAGAGAGGCGCAGCTGGTCTGCGCCTCTTTCTTGTGCGTCAAGGGTCTGCTGCGCTGGCCGGTGCAGGGAGAGCCGGTCCGTCTATGAAAATAAACCTTGACGCCCACCGTCCTCTTCGGGGAAGATCGGGTAAGACAAGGACGCCGGATCAGGCGGCAGGAGGGTAACAGCAGACGATGAAGCGAATTGCGGAAGTGGCCGCGCAAGCGGGAATTTCGGAGGAACATCTGGAGTTGTACGGCAAATACAAGGGCAAATTGGCGCCCTCGCTGTGGGAAGAGCTGAAGGACCGGCCCAACGGACGGCTGGTACTGGTAACGGCGGTCAATCCGACCCCGGCCGGCGAAGGCAAGACCCTGACTACCATCGGGCTGTCCCAGGCGCTCAACGCCTGCGGGGTCAAGACGGTGGCGGCGCTGCGGGAGCCTTCTCTCGGTCCGTGTCTTGGCATGAAAGGCGGAGCAACCGGCGGCGGCCGGGCGCAGATCGTGCCGGCGGACGAGATCAATCTGCATTTTACCGGGGATATTCATGCGGTGACGTCGGCGCATAATCTGCTGGCGGCCATGATCGACAACCATTTGTTCCAGGGTAATGCGCTCGGTCTGGACCCGCAGCGGATTGTCTGGAAACGCGTCATGGATATGAACGACCGCAGTCTGCGGAGCATTGTCACCGGACTTGGAGACGGCAACGGGCCGGTGCGGGAGAGCGGATTCCAGATTACGACGGCCTCGGAGATCATGGCGGTGCTGTGTCTGTGCAGCGATCTTGCGGACCTGCGGGAACGGCTCGGCCGGATGCTGGTCGGCTATGACCGGGACGGGCGTCCGGTAACGGCCGAGAAGCTGGGTGCGGTGGATGCCATGACGGCGCTGCTGAAGGAAGCGGTGAAGCCGAACCTCGTTCAGACGCTGGAAGGAACGCCCGTCATCGTGCACGGGGGGCCGTTCGCCAATATCGCCCACGGGTGCAGCAGCGTGATCGGAACCCGCTATGCGCTGAAGCTGGGCGATGTCGTTGTAACCGAAGCGGGCTTCGGCGCCGACCTTGGCGCCGAGAAATTCATGGACATCAAATGCCGTCAGGCCGGTCTTGCGCCTTCGGCGGCGGTGCTCGTAGTTACGGTGAAATCCCTGAAGTACAACGGGGGAGCGGGAAAGGAAGAGCTGTATGCCCCGAACCGGCCGGCGCTGCTGGCGGGACTTTCGAATCTGGAGCGGCATGTGGAGAATCTCGGCAAGTTCGGCGTTCCGGTGCTGGTGGCGCTGAACCACTTCGAGGGCGATCATCCGGCCGAGGTGGAGGAAGTGCTGGCAGCCTGCGCCCGGCTGGGCGTCCCGGCGGCGCTCTCTCGGGTATGGGCGGAGGGCGGCGCCGGAGGCCAGGAGCTGGCCGCGGCCCTAATGAAGCTGCTGGATGAAGGCAAGCCGGCGGCATTCGCTCCTCTGTATGAAGACGAACTCGACATTCCGGCGAAGATCACGAAGATTGTGACAGAGATTTACCGGGGGTCCTCGGTGGCCTTCAGTCCGGCGGCCAAACGCAGCCTGGCCATGATCGAGCGGCTTGGACTGAACAAGCTGCAGGTCTGCATGGCGAAGACGCCGTATTCGTTCTCGGATCAGCCCCGTCTGCTCGGGGCTCCCGAAGGATTCACGGTCCAGGTTCGCGATATTACGCTGTCGCTTGGGGCCGGATTCGCCGTAGTCATTACCGGCAGCATCGTAACGATGCCCGGTCTTCCGGCCAAGCCGGCGGCGGAAGCCGTGCATGTGGATGAGAACGGGCGGATCGCCGGTCTGTCTTAGGAGAAGCGGCAATTTCTGCATCAGCAGCAATCGGGAAGTCCTGCGGCGCGTCGCGCGCTGCGGGGCTTTTTGTGCTTCTTCATAATTGGCGGCCGTTCGGGGAACGCTATCCTTCAGGTCGTTTCTCTAAGGGTTCCGCAGCTTGCAGATTTCTTGCGTAAATGTGAACATTGTGAAAACAAGCACAAAAACAGTTGCTTTGTGATATATGTCACAATATAATAAGTGCATAAAGTGAAAAATATCACATCAGACACGAAACAACCCTTTGGAGGAGGAAGAAATCATGAAAGTAGCAGTTATCGGATGTACCCATGCCGGCACCGCGGCAATTGTCAATACAGCACAGCTCTACCCGGAAGCGGAGATCACGGTCTACGAACGCAATGATAATATTTCATTCCTGTCCTGCGGCATCGCGCTCTACGTCGGGGGCGTCGTTCAGGACCCGCAGGGGCTGTTCTACTCTTCGCCGGAGAAGCTGGCCGAGCTTGGCGTAAAGACCAAGATGCGGCATGAAGTCACGATGGTCGATACGAAGGCCAAGACGCTTCGCGCCAAGAACCTGGTGACCGGGGAAGAATTCGGCGATACCTACGACAAGCTGATTGTCACAACCGGCTCGTGGCCGATTGTGCCGAAGCTGCCGGGGATGGAGCTGGACAACATTCTGCTCTCCAAGAACTTTAACCATTCCAATACGATTATTGAAAAAGCGCAGAGCGTCAGACGAATCACGGTAGTCGGCGCCGGATATATCGGCGTTGAGCTGGTTGAAGCCTTCCAGATGAACGGCAAGGAAGTGACGCTGGTTGACGCCGAAGAGCGGATTCTGAGCAAATACCTGGACGCCGAGTTCACCGGCCCGATTGAGCAGAGCCTGAGCGATCACGGCATCAAGCTTGCGCTGGGCGAGAAAGTGACGGGATTTGAAGGCAAGGACGGCAAAGTGACGACCGTCCTGACCGACAAGGGACGCTACGAGAGCGATCTGGTTATTCTCTGCATCGGCTTCCGCCCAAATACGGAGCTGTTGAAAGGCCAGGTCGAAATGCTGCCGAACGGTGCAATCCTTGTCGATAAATTCATGCGGACCAGCGCTCCCGATGTGTTCGCCGCCGGCGACAGCTGCGCCATCCATTACAACCCGACCGGCAAAAGCGCCTATATCCCGCTTGCGACCAACGCTGTCCGGATGGGTACGCTGGTTGCCCGCAACCTTGTTGCGGAGACCATTCCTTATATGGGCACTCAAGGAACATCGGGCATCAAGATTTACGAGGACAACATTGCCGGCACCGGCCTTACGGAAGATGCCGCCAAGGCGGAAGGCATCGACGCCGAAGCCGTGATGATTACCGACAACTACCGGCCCGAGTTCATGCCGACGCATGAGCAGGTGCAGCTCAAGGTCGTGTTCGAGCGGTCCACGCGCCGCATTCTCGGAGCCCAGATCATGTCGAAGATGGATCTGACGCAGTCGATCAATACCGTGTCCGTCTGCATCCAGAACGGAATGACCGTAGACCAGCTCGCCTTCATCGACTTCTTCTTCCAGCCGCATTACAACAAGCCGTGGAACTTCTTGAACACGGCCGGGCTGCAGGCGCTGCCCAAGACGGGCGCGAAGACCGAGACCAAAGAGCTTGTCGGAACGAAATAAGCGAGAGAAGTGACGATTAACCACAGCCGTCCGGCACCTGCCGGACGGCCTTTTGTTATGGCGTCGTGCCCGGACGGAGCGTTGACGGAGGTGCTCCGAGCCGAGAAGAAGGCAGATCGGAACAAGGCGAAGCGGGGCATGTGCGGGCAGGCGCTGTGCTTTTTTGACGTGTTGGTGAAAATTTTCACTTACTCTTTCTGAACGTGATATTTATCACGTTATTGTATGAGGCTCCGGGTTAAAATGAGGCAGAAGGCATAAAAGGAAAAATTTTAAGTAATTATAGAAGGGGATAGTACGATGGCTTACAACAAACCGCAGCAAATTGCGGAAGTGACGGTTGAGAACGGCATCAAGAAGGCGCATAATCCGCTCCTGACCGTCCTGATTCTCGGCTTTCTCGGCGGCGCGTTCATTGCGCTGGGCTTCCTGCTCGATATCCGGGTCATTGCAGGCGCGCCGAAGGAATGGGGCTCGATTGCGAATTTCATCGGAGCCTCTGTATTCCCGGTCGGTCTGATCCTGGTTCTGCTCGCAGGCGGCGAGCTGCTGACCGGCAATATGATGGCCGTGCCGCTGGCCTGGATGTCCCGCAAGATCTCACTCTTGGAAGTCGTCAAGAATCTCGTGCTGATTACGCTGGCCAATCTGGCCGGCGCACTGTTCGTCGCTTATTTCTTCGGCCATGTCGTCGGCCTGACCTCGGATGGCGTCTATCTGGACAAAGTCGTCGATATGGCGGGCCATAAGCTGGACGCCACGTTCCTTCAGGCATTTGTATCCGGCATCGGCTGTAACTGGCTGGTAGCGCTGGCGGTCTGGCTCTCTTACGGCGCCGATAACTTCAGCGGCAAAATCCTTGGCATCTGGTTCCCGACCATGGCGTTCGTCGCCATCGGATTCCAGCACGTTGTTGCCAACATGTTCCTGATTCCGGCGGCCATCTTCGAGGGCCATTATTCCTGGGGCGAATACTTCGGCAACTTCGCGCCGGTGTGGCTCGGCAACCTGACAGGCGGGGCCATCTTCGTAGCGGCGGCCTACTGGAACGCCTATCTGCGCAAGGACGGTGCAACGCTGCAGCCGGTAGAAGGCTCGGCGCCGGCGAGCGTCAAGAAGCACGCCTAATCCCTCGGATTCAAGGAGAGGCGAAATGGACATACGGCTCTATCCCGGGATTCGGGATAGAGCTTTTTGGCATACCGGAAGAATATGAACCCGCAAAAAAATCGCCGAACTCAGCCGGCTCGGGGGAACGAAACCGGTAGGGTTACGGCGACTATGAAAGGGTTTGCTTCATTCCTTATTACCCTGGCAAGTCTTGGCTGAAACATGAGGTTCACAGCAAATTTAGAAGTCTTTGCTTCATAAGCCGGGCGATTATACAATGAATGGGATGTACTGCTTCACAGCGTCAATGTAAAGGCTTGCCCTCTTCTTCCGATCAAGCAATACTGGATAGATTGAGAATGACAGACCAACCAATAGGGGACACCAGCCAAATGAAGTTTCTGAATGACTATCCTAAAGAGATCAAGCTGTTTCTGCTCGCCAGCCTGATCAGCGCCGTCGGCAGCTCGCTGATGTGGCCGCTGGTCAGCATGTATGTCTTCGACGAACTCGGCCGGAGCATGAAAGACGCCGGGTTCATTATTCTGATTCAATCGCTTGGCGGAATCTTCGGCCAGCTTCTCGGCGGTTCGCTGTATCATAAGCTTGGCGTGAACCGGCTGATCGTCGGCGCCCTGTCGCTGACCGCCCTGTCGCTGTTCTCCATTCCGGCGGTCAGCGGCCATTGGGCGCTCATGGTCGGCGCGATGGGGCTGTTCGGCTTGTTCAACGGGCTGTCGATGCCGGCGATTCAAGCCTTTATCGGCTTTCGCTTTCCGCGCCGCCGGGCGGAGCTGTTCAATACGATCTATGTCGCCAACAATATCGGCGTGGCCATCGGAACGGCGCTCAGCGGCTTCCTCGCCGATGTGTCCTATCTGGCAAGCTTTGCGCTGAACGGGGTGACCACGGCTGCCTTCGCCGCATTCTTCTTCTTCTACCTGCGGCGGATCGGTCCGGGTTCGGCGGAGCCGGAGGCACCGGCAGATGAACCGCGTCCGCAGACGAAGCCGCGTACCGCCTCGACCTGGACGCTGATGGGCAACACCCGGCTCTATCTGTATATGTCGCTGGGCTCCTTGTTCCTTCTGGTCGGCAACTCGATCTGGAACACGGGCGTCTCTCCCTTCATTATATCGGAGGGCTGGCCGAAGCGGGCTTACGGTCTGCTGTGGACGCTCAACGGCGTATTGATCTTCGTTGCCCAGCCGCTGGTCAGCCTGATCAAGCGTCTCTGCGCTTCGACCTCGACTGCGCAGATGACGGCCAGCGCCGTCTTCTATCTGTCCGGCTATGTCGTCATCCTGACGATTCCGACCTATCCGGGACTGCTGCTGGCCATGGTGCTGGCGACGCTTGGCGAGATGCTGATCTCTCCCGCGATGCCGGCCTTTATCTCGGAACGCGCCGACCAGGGCGCGCCGTTCTATCTCGGGCTCAGCGGCGGGATTGGGGCGGTCGGCCGGGTGCTTGGACCGCTCTTCATGGGCAGTCTGTACGATGAAGGCGGACTCGCGCCGACAGCGTGGCTGGCCTGCGCGATGGCGGTGCTGTCGGTCGGATTCTTTGCTCTCCATGCCTGGGTAAATCGGGGGCTGCGGGGGAGCCGCAGGGTGGCGGCCGGATCGGAACGGACGTCCGGATAAGGATGAATGCCAAGGGGAGGCCCGGCTGCTTCCCCGGGGATTTTGGTAGAAGCAGCATAAAGAGAGGCAGGTAGAGAATACTCATGATGCGTCAACGTCCAGGATTGCCTGAACCGCTAACCGCCGGCATCCGGCTGTCCGAATTCCGCGATGCCCGGGAGCTGATCGGCATTGACCATGCCGTCTGGAACGATTCGACCGCTCCTGCGCCGCTGGTATGGCAGTCGCCGGAGGATTTTCGCTTCCATGCGCCTCCGGGTTCGCAGCTTGTCGCCGTGGACCGGGGAAGAATCTGCGGATACCTCGGCTTCGGCTGTCCCAGCGGAACGGCCAGCAACCGGCATGTCTACGAAATCCATATCGCCGTCCATCCGGAGCTGCGGAACCGCGGCTTCGGGACCGCTCTGATGGACGCGATGAAGGAGCTTGCCGCCGAGCGGCGGATTCGCAAGCTTCGCCTGCGGGTATTGTCGAGCAATGAGCCGGCTCTGCGGTTCTATGCCAAATGCGGCTTTGAGGAAGAGGGCCGCCTCCGCGAGGAGTTTTATCTGAAGGGACGCTATGTGGACGAAGTGTTCCTGGCTTACCGTCTGGAGAGCGGACCGAACCAAGAGAGGAAGGCGGGACAGCAATGAGAGTGATCCAGCTTAGCGTCGGCCAGCCGGCGCCGGTGGAGTACCGGGGCAAGCCGGTGGAGACCGGAATCTACAAGCAGCCGGTGGAAGGGCCGCTGCGGGTGGCGTTTCATGGCATCACGGGCGACGGTCAGGGCGACCTTGTCCACCACGGGGGACCCGACAAGGCGGTCTGCGCCTATCCTTCGGAGCATTATGCCTACTGGGCCTCATGGCTCGGCCGGCCGCCGGGCAGCGCGGCGTTCGGCGAGAACGTAACGACCGAGGGTCTGCTGGAGACCGAGGTGTGCATCGGCGACCTGTACGAAGTCGGCACCGCGCTGCTTCAGGTCAGCCAGCCGCGCTATCCGTGCTTCAAGCTGTCGCTGAAGCACGGGCCTGCCGAGTTCCCGGCCCGGGTGCTCGAGACCGGGTACAGCGGCTTCTACTTCCGCGTGTTGCGCGAAGGCGAGATTGCCGCGAACTCGGCAATCGTCAAGGTCGCCCGGGGGGAGGGCGGCGTCACCGTCCGCCGCGTGCTCCGGGCGATGGAAGTCGGCCGGCGCGATCCGTCCGGTCTGGAAGAGCTGGCCGCCTTGACGGCGCTGTCCGAAGGCATCCGCCGGGATTTTGGCGAGTGGATGGGGCGGGCGTGAGAGGGCTTTTCCTGAGTGCCCGGACTCTTGCCTGTTATCCGTTCCTGTTCCAAAGACCCACGCGGAACTCGACCTTTCTATACCGTAAATCTCTCTTTAGATAGATTTGGCCCGATCTTAAGATTCAATTCTTGGATTCTCCGGAGAACGGAATAGATAAACGGTTGAACTTCGCCTCCTATCGTTCGCTTATACGAACGATAGGAGGCTTTTTTATTTCATTTTATAGGCGTTTTAACATGAAAACAGAAGTTTTGTCGAAATTGTTTTGAATTAGATATATCTGTGTATAAACCTAGCGTTTGGCAGGTTTTTGGTATTTATTCTAACTTGGGGGGAATGCACAGCATGCATCGTAAGAAAAAGGCCTATTCGACAGTCCTGATTTTGCTCGTTCTGGCGTTCGTTTTAACGACTCCGGTATGGGGGGCCGGATATGGAGGCCGGGCCGGGTATACTTCCGGATCGTCTCTTGATGAGCCGCGGCCTTCACTGCCGCCGACTTCGGAAGCTCTTGCTTCCAAGCCGGATGCCTTGCTTAGAAACAGTCAGAACGCCGATTCCAAATCATCCGTTACTTCCTCCGTATATCTTAAAGCTCCAACGCCTGATAAACCCTCTTCATCGCTTGAGCTCAAAGACAAGCGCACCCTCAACACCAAGACCTACCTCCTTGGCAAAGACACCTATGAAACGGTTGTAAGCAGCGAGCCTCTGCATTATCAGGACCAAGAGGGCAACTGGCAGGACATTTCACTGTCGATCGCCGACGAGAATGAATTGACGGCGACCCAGGAGGTGCCGTGGTCCAAAGATGCGCTTCCTGAAGTGCCGGCTCCCGTCTTAAAGGACGGCAGCGGCAAGCTGCGGACGGCTCCCAATCTTCAGAAGCTGACGAAAGACGCCTTCCGCGCTCTTCAGGTGCCGTTCGACATCCGGATTGGCAAGCAGTTCAAGCAAGGCTATGAGATCGGCAAGGGAGAAAGCAGGTTGAGCTTTGTGCCCGTAGGAGCCAATCCGAGCCATGCTGTCCGCCAGAAGGATGAAAATGGGGGTGCTTATATTCGCTATGCGTCTGCCTGGTCGGCAACCTATGTGGACCTGCAGCTGATTCCGAGCGGGCTCAAAGAAACCATTGTGCTCGAATCCGCAAGCGCGCCTTCCTCCTTCACCTATGAAGTAACCTCTGGACTGGGGAAAGACCTGAAATGGGGGAATCTGCAAATTGATCCCGCTTGGCTGATCGATGCCAAGGGCGTCTATCGGGAAGTATCCCAGACCATACGTACGGAAAGCGGAAAAACCTTTCTGGATCTCCGCCCTGATCTTAGCGGCCTGGCCTATCCGGTTCGCATTGACCCGACCATTCGCTTAACCGGGGTTAACAACAACATGATGGATACCACGGTAAACGCCCATGAACCGGACCGCAATTATGGCTCCGAGCCTAGGCTATATACAGGTAAGGATACGAACGGCAACCAGTTCCGCACTTTGCTGAAATTTGATCTCAGCCAGATTCCGGCAGGCGAGTATCAAGTTCTGGAGGCCTATCTGATCCTGAATCAGACGGCAGAGTATCAATATAATGCCTACACCAATGTAGAATTGCAACGGATTACAAGCGCGTGGGATGAGAGCGCAGTGACCTGGAATACCCAGCCGGCCTATGCACCGGATGCCGATGGACATCCTTATGCCAGTGCGCCGGTCTACGGCGAGGGGCAGCAGATCTTTGCGATTAAAGATCTGGCGGAAGAGTGGCTGAACGGCTTATACCCGAACTACGGGATTGAGCTTCATGCCGACAATGCGGCCGCCCCGAATGTCAAGAAGTACGTGTCTTCCAATACAACCGCCCAGAGCGACTATCCTTCTCTGACATTGAAGTACGTTCTTCCCGATCAGACTTGGAGCAGTACGACGGCCAATGCCGATGCTCTGGGAAGCTTCAACCAGAAGAAGATTGATTATACATCGGACGGTTACGAATGGCTGCTGGTCCGGGACGGCAAGAATCTCAAGATTGTCGGCAAAAGCCCGGATGACAGCGTCTGGTTCAAGGCCGGAAGCTCCGAATTGTCAGCTGCTAATGCATCCTTCTATATCGATCAGGATGATTATGGACATGTGGTCTATAAGGCATCTGATGGCTCTGTCAGGTATGTCCGGGCTAACTATAACCCAACCTCTCACCGCTGGACATTCGGGACACCGGTGACGGTCTCGACCGATCCCTCGGTCAATTATCCGGATCTGGTCGTCCACCGGGCTCTCGCCGGCGGGGGCTGGAATGTGCACATTGTGACTTCCAAGAACAATGCGTCCGCCAACAGCACCCTGTATAACCGGATGGATATCTCCGCTTCTGGCATCGCCGGTGCACCGGGCGCTGCAACCGTACTGGACAGCGGCGCTGTGGGAGTGCCGACCTGGCCCTCCATTGACTTTCAGCACACGCCGGCTTCGAGCGAGCGCGGCAAGGCTGTAAAGGATGGGCAGCCTTCACTGTTCGTCGCCTGGAACTCGGGCAATGCCGGCGGCGGATTGGGCATTCGCTACAAACAGGCGGCGTACAGCGCAGGAAGCTGGAGCTGGGGAAGCGAACAGGCAGTGGATGAGAGCCGTTATACCCTGTCGGATCGCGATTGGTTCCTGAGTGTCTATGACGGAAGCCGGTCCGTGGTCTTTGGGGCGCTGCGGGGCACCTCGGATCAACAGAATTTATTGGCGTATACGTTCACGGAAGCGGGCAAAGTACAGAATCTGCTTGTCACCGGCGTAAGCGAGGGCAAACAGGCGCTGTATGGCTCGGGGAGCTATGATGCGCAGGGGAATCTGTATTTTACCGGATTGTCCAAGTCCGGAGGCGACTTCATCACCTTTAAATGGCTCAGGGCCAGCACGGCCCTCACCCTGCCGAAGACGCTGATGGCTTCAAGCGGAACAGCTTACGCGGTAATGAAGCGGGGAGACAGCTTTAACCGGATCGAGCTGGCGACGAGCCATCCTTCCGGCTCGGAGGCCGGGGTATATGAAGTGGAGCACAGCGTCATTCTGGATACGGTCGAACGCCAGTTCACCCAGTATGCGTATGATGCCGCCTCCCGGCTGAAATATATCCTGATGCAGAGCGGCGACGGCATCAAGTTCACGTATGACGCGGCCGGCAATCTGACAAGACGCGAGCTTGACGAGCAGCCGGATACGAACGGCAGCAATCTGCTGATTAACGGCGGTTTTGAGGTCACAGAGACGACTCCGGGCGCAGATAATCCGACCGATCCGAACTATGGCTGGAGAACGTATACGGAGCCCGGCAGTACGGGAACGTATACCCCTGTCGATCAGCCGGTTGACCGGGGAACAAAAGCCATGAAACTGACGGTAAGCGGCCTTGCCGCTTGGAAGAGCGATTTTGTCTACCAGACGATCGGGGTCAATGCGGGACAACCGTTCCGGCTAAGCGGCAAGATCAACAAGCAAAGCCTGAATCAGGCAGTGGCCGCCCTATCCGTTGAATTTCTGGCAGGAGATCTGACGGTGCTCGGCAGCTATGAGCAGACCTCTACAGGGGTATCCTCAGGCTATGAGACGCTGCTCAAGAAAGGTTGGATTCCGGAGGGGACCGTATTTGCCAAGGTCTACGTCAAGATTAAATCGACCGGTTCAGGGGCAGCCGGAACGGTGTTCGCCGATCAGATCAAGCTGGAATACGAGGACAGCAACCAAGTGTGGAATCCGGGCTTCGAGGTAACGGACGACGGTGCACCGCATGCCTGGTCTACCTATACAGCAACGGGGGCAACGGCAAGCTTCAGCTCCGTTACCGAAGCGTTTGAAGGAACAAGGGCAATTCGGGTTACAACTCAGAACCAAGGAGCGGGAGCTTATTCCTTCGCTCATCAGACTCACGGAATCGGTGCGGGCGAGCCTTATACGGCAAGCGTCGCTTACCGGGCGGACGGGTTGGCGAACGCTGCTGCCGTACTGGCCCTTCAGTTCTTTGACGAGAATGGGGGCAGTCTGGGCTGGATTGAACAGACCGGCAATCAGGCTGGAAACTACGGCAGTCTCGTACTGGGCGGCAATGCTCCCGACGGGGCGGTCTCGATCAAGATCATGACCGGCATCAAAGGAACGGGCACAGGCGGTCAGGGCAGCGTCTACTTCGATAAGGCCAGCTTGAACATTACACCAAATTGAGAGACTCCGATTTCATATTCGATGAGAAGCGAGGGGAAGCAGTTTGAAGAAACGTAGATTTGGTAAAAGGGGTTCTGCACGAGTGCTGGCTGCTCTGTTATCGGTCACCCTGCTTACGCAGGGGATTCCCGCAGAGCGAAGCAGCGTCTATGCCGATTCTGCCGACAATTCGGTGGCGCTGAACAATCTGGCGACGACTAAGGCCATCTACGATATCGCGGTCAATACGCCAAATAACGGCATTGCCGGAGGGGAGGAGGTATCCAATCTGACCGGGACGATGACCTTGACGGCAACGGATCTGGTCTTCCCGGGACGTAACGGCCTGGATGTATCGCTTACCCGAGTTTACAGCACGCGCGACAGTAATTTGAGCAATCCGAGGGCCATTACCTCGAATACTTCAGCGCCTTATTATTACAGCAACGATTCATCCTGGGACAAGTACACCTGGAACGAGAAGCGTTACAACCTGGGGGCGGGCTGGTCTTTCGCCTTCCCCTCTGTGGAATTCAGAGGAACGGAGCCGTTCCTGCATATGACCGACGGCAACGTCTACCGCATCGCGGGAACGGGCTCTGCCCGTATCATTGAGGGCTACCCGCTCCAGGACAAGACCTTCTCCGCTGCCTCCGGGACGATCGGAGGAATGACGGCTGCCTACAAGCTGACCGACCTGGACCAGACCTCCGTCTATTTTGATGACAGCGGACGCTGGATCGGTACCCGTGATGCCTATGGCAACGAAGTCGCAGTAGCTTATGTCACCAAACCGGTCTTCGGCGGAACCAGTGTTCCGCTCATTGCCTCGATCACCAGTACCGGCGGCCGGGTTATTGCTTTTGACTATCCGGATGCCAATACAGTAACGGTTACGTACCCCATTGACGGAACGAAGAGCGGCAAGCTGGTCTACAACAAGACGGCCCTTGCGGGGCAGACGAATGAAATGGTGCTGTCCTCTGTAGACACCTACACCTCGATCGACAGTGCAAACAGCGCCAACAGCAAGAAGCTGACGACCTCGTATACGTACAGTCCGAAGACGGCGGCTTTCGATTACGAAACGGCTGATACGACAAAAGCGAACGGCTCGATCGTGTATGCGCTATTGAACAAGGTGACCTATCCGACCGGCGCATCCAGCAACTATAGCTACGAGAATACTCCGCAGAAAAAGTTCCTCGGCGCAGCCGGGTATCTGGAGTATTACCGGTTGTCCGAGCGGTATGACAGCCTGAAAGGGCCGGCCGGTACGGCCCAGAGAACCGGATATACCAAGTATAGCTATGATGCCAAAAACTTCTCCGGCTACGGGGTCTCCGGTGAGACGGACCCGGATAACCGGACCGCGAGTTTCAGCGTGACCAACAGCATGCGGACATTCACCGATCCGGATACGGCTTCGCCTTCCCAGGATCGGCTCGTAGAGAGCAAGACCTATAGCAGCAAGTATTTACTGACCTCTTATACGGCAGAGAAGCAGGGCGAATATAAGCAGACCACAACGTACAGCTATGATGCGCAGGTGGAGCTGCCTACAGCGGTGCGGGATACTTTTTACAGTATCGACGGCAGTCAGGGTTCTTCCTACACCGAGTACCAATACACCTATGACCCCTACGGCAATGTGCTGACCGAGACCGACCCCAAGAACTACAAGACCACCTATGCCTATCACAGCACCTTCCGGGGCATCCCGGTGTCCAAGACGACGGCTTACGGTTCCGCCGGCAGCAGCCCGGTTACGGAGAAAATTATTCAGACCGTCTCCCCGACCAAACCGGAAGTCAGCAAGGTGGAACAGAAGTACAAGAACAAGCCGACGGATACCGCCGAGCAGACGGATACCACGGAATTCACCTACGATGCCTACGGCAACGTACTGACGACCAAGCGGCTGTTGGAGAACAACCGCAGCCAACTGACCACCTATACCTATGACAGCAACAGCCTGTTCCCGGTCAGCGTGAAGCAGAATGTGACCAAGAACGGAACGACGCGCACTATTGAGGAGAAGTATGAGTTCACCTCCGGCACCGGCTGGGAAAAGGGCTATCTGGATCCCAATGCCGTCAAGGCCGGCACGAGTGCGGCTTCCAGCCGCAAATACGAAACGGAATATGACCTGACCGGCCGGGTCACAAAGATTAAATCGTCGATGGTGAGCGGCGAATCGGCCAAGCCGGAACGGACGTTCAGCTACACCTACGACACGGCGAACCAGACGTATACCGTGCAGGGAGTCGATGAGGAAGGCAACAAGACGGTCAGCCTCTATGATGGCCTCGGACGCATCCGCGAGGTGAAGGCTCCGGCGGCCAATACCGTGATGGACAGCACGACCGCGTCGCACACCCCGGTGACCAAGCAGACGTTTACGTATAACGGGCTGGGGGAAGTGATTGGCGTTAAGGACGGCAACAATCATACGATTACTTACGAGTACGATAATTTAGGAAGAGTCAAGCAAGAGACCACTTCTCTTGGACAAGTTCTGGGGCATTCCTATAATGACGTGCTCCGCAGTTCAACTACAACACGTCCTATTACGTCATCTACCACTGCAACTACTGAAATTACAAGCGATGAATTAGGACGTATGACTAATATCAAACAATTAAACAGCGATCCAACCAAGAGTGAGGTATTGCAAAGATCAATCGCCTATGAAGTAGGAGGAGATCCTTTTCAAGTTCAAACCATAGACGGTCGCAACAACACTGCAACTTATAAAGGAAATGGACTGGGATTAGTAACAGAAGTTCAACAAAACATAAACGGAATCAATCAGACTGCTACCTATGGCTATAACAAACTCAGAAAAATCACGAACAAATCTGTCGATGGACAGATCCTCGCCTCTTATGATTATAATGAGCTTGGTCAGCGCGTATCCAAGGCGGATGCGACAAGCGGGATTGAGACATACAACTACGACGACAACGGCAACCTAACGGATGGCACCGACCGGCTCGGCAACCCGACCCGGCACACGTACGACGAGCGCAACCAGCTGACCGGCTGGGACTACGGCTCTGTCGGCAGTGCAGTGACCGCCACGTTCACCTACTACAAGAACGGTCTGCGCAAGTCGATGACCGATGAGACGGGTACCACCCAGTATCAATACAACCGGGATTCGACACTGCGCGGGGTTACTTACCCAGACGGCAAAACGATTCAGTACGAATACGATAATGCCGGGAATCGGACGAAGATGACCGATCCCTTTGGGGCAATTACTCTGTATGCGTATGATGATGATAACCGTTTGACTAAAGTGAGCTTCAAAGCCAATGCTTCCGCGGTGGAAAGTACGCAGGCCACTTACGTATACTCTGGCAGTGTGCTTGATAAGATTACGTATGGAAATGGATTAGTGACGCAGTATTTCTATGAGGATGGATTTGGACGATTAACGAAGGTCCAGCATCTTAAGGGTTCTTCGGTGATAAATGAATACAAATATTCCTACGATGGGAATGGGAATATTACACAGCGCACCAGCAATGGCAAGACAGAAACTTTTGCTTACGATGAGCTTGATCGCATAATTTCCAGCACGGAGGGTAATGAACAGTATAGTTATGACAAAAAAGGAAATCGTCTCGTTCAACTTTCTACAGCTACGTCTATTAGTACGGACTCCGTTAACTTCACTTATGATAAAGCCAATCAATTGAAGTCCGTAACTCGCAACGGTATCGCCACCAGCTACAAATATGACGGCGATGGATTGATGCGAGAAAGAACTAGCGGTGGGAAGACCACTCGATTCTACTATGACGGGCAGAATATCATCGCTGAAGGATCAGTCTCCGGCAATAGCGTAAGCTTCCAGACTCGATACATCCGGGGATCGCAGCTTATCAGCATGACCAATCAGTCGGGCGGACAGGGATACTATTTGTTGAATGGACATGGCGATGTTGTAAGCCTGTACAAACAGGACCAAACCTTGTTGAGTACCTATGACTACGACATTTGGGGTAATCCGAAAGTGACGGAGGAGGCAGACTCGTTCCGTAATGCCTTCCGCTATGCAGGCGAATACTGGGATTCGGATACAGGGCTTCAATACCTTCGAGCAAGATGGTATGACCCCAGCACAGGACGGTTTATTACGGAAGATACCTGGGAAGGCCGGATAAACCATCCGGATAGTCAGAATCCGTATGTGTATGTGGTGAATAATCCGCTGAGGTATATCGATTCTAGTGGACAAAATCCTGCTGCTTTGGCTGCAGCTGCCGGAGGAGCGCTATATGGAGCTGTTGTTAATGGAGTTAAAGCAGCGATAAAAGGTGAGAATGTTGGGGCAGCAATAGCAGGAGGGATGGTTGATGGTGCAATATCTGGATTAGGGGCTGGCCTTGGAAGGCCGGTAGAAGGGGGAGCACTTGGAGGATACTTAGGAAGTGTAACAGAACAATATCTTTCATCAGGAAAGGTTAGTCAAAAAGAGGCCTTACTCGAAGGTGCCAGTGGGGGAGCAACAGCAGGCCTAGGCGACACCTTTGGGCTTTTAAAAGATCTATATGAAACATACAATTAAAAAGTAAGTCGAGAAATGCCCGAGTAAAGATTTACTAGTATACTTGGGCATTTTTTAAATATTTAGGCAAAGTTTAATTGTCTATTTGAAGCTACTTAAGTTCCTATATAGTATAGCCATCGTCCCAGTACGGATTATCATATTTCTTTTTCTGATTAAAAACTCTTTGATAAAGCATTAGACCGCAATATATAGCGGTAGAGAAACTTTAAAATTCATGATCTGTACGTATTTGTATATATTTTATAAAAGAAGAGTGTGATGCTTAAATGTCTTTTAAAATAACTAGGTGGATTTATGTTCTGGTAATTGGCAACTTTCTATTAGCGCTAATCTTACTTTTTTTCTCTAATCAAACGGAGTCTCCGCTTTTAATGAAAGTACTAATGATAATGCCACTAGGGCTAGCCAGTTTACTTGTTTTCTGGCAAAAAACCATCGAAATTAAAGTTTATAACGATAGGTTAGAGTACAAATCTTATAGAAAGAAAGAGGTTATTTTATATTCACATATAGCTTCTTTTAGAGAAGAAGAAATGAATATTATAACTAGGGAGGGAACAGAAGTTAGACTTCCAACATTGCTAAAAAATCAAAAGCATCTTCGAGAACTTATTCAATCTAATATGAATAATAGTTGAAAGTAAGGTGAGGAAATGAATGATATTTGGTTAGTTTTAATTGAAATTATTATTCTTTTAATTGGGTTGAAGAGTTTAATATATCCATCTAGAAAAGGGCTTTTAGGAAATAATTTAGATAAAAGTGGAGTTATTATCGTACGAATATTGGGTGGTGCTACCGCTGTACTTATGCTATCGGCGCTTCTATACAATTTTTAATTTTGCAAATTTACAGGTGTCATAGATTAAAAAACAACGTTCTGCATCAAAAGTCAAAAGGGTGAGGTTGGACACCCGTGTTCAGTAAGAAAAAGGTCTTTGAAGATTTGCCTAACACAATGGTTTTAACAACAAAAGAAGTGATTGTTACTAAGAGAGGAATCTTATTTGTATCACACGATGCAGAGGATGGAATGTGGTAGTTTCATAGCGGTACTGACGTAGATATAGAAAATGCTATGTTGGTAGAGTAACCTTGATTGGCAACCTGCCTTTCAAGGTTTTCTTTTGGGGGGCGGCTGTTCTTCCTTTAGCGCCGGCGGCTGACTTACCAGAGAGTCAAGCAAGTCGATATAATGGGGGCTAATTAGAATTAAGGGACCAATTACGATAGGTGAAATAGGGTGGTATCTATGAAATATTGGACCGAACTTATAAACGATGCATTCTTATGTTTCCCATGGTTTTCTAAAGATGAGGCCAAAAAGGAACTTGGATATGTGCCTCAATTGAGTGTGTTCAGTATTGTAGGATCAATGATTTTTTCCTCTGAGGATTTGGAACAATTTATGCAGGTCTGCAGTGAGACTTTGAGCAAAATAACTTGGAAGAAAGCCATTGGCGAAGAGTATGGATTTTATTTGTTTGGTGTTATTGAGACAACGGATGTTAAATCAAGAATATTTAGACACCAAAAATTATGGAAGAGCGTGGCACCAGAGTTAACCCTAACTAATCTTAATCTTGGTCCTGAAATCGAGTATAGGGTGAATGGAAAGTTGGGCTACTCTAGTATTGCAAAATTTAAAGTCGACAGCTTTTATAACGTATTGCAGATTGTAAAAAGCAATCCTAAAAAATACTCCATATTTTGTAGCAAGAGGCACGATATTATGACTGAAGATTATATTAAGTCTATATTAGAAAAGGTATATTTAGACGACACCGGCAAAGAAGTTAACTGCTTTAAAGTGGTGTTAACTTCATGTATTGAGGGAGGTTTTGTGTTTAGATGGGGAAGTTCTTCAGAGGAATGTGAACTCGATATAATCTCTTTAGAACAGTATATAAATATCTTTCGGAGTTTTTCTCCGTAATGCAAGAAGAATATAGCTTGTAATTACTTGTTCTTTTCCCTTAATTGGTTTTATGCTCTTCGAGGCTTCTTTTTGAGAAGATGCAGCAAGAGAGTTGTCAGTAGGTGAACCCGACCCTTGGCAGACCGGCTTACGCGGTACTACCTGCTGTACCTACCTGCTGTACACGCACGACTGCGACATCTGGGGCAGCCCGAAAGTGACGGAGGAAGCGGAGTCGATATATGGGAAGGACGGGTCAATCCGAGCGGGCATCGAGTGTACTTAATCATGGTACAAATTCTGATTCTTCCACCTGGACACCGGAAATAAGAAGCTACATTGCTGGTATCAATAATGAACGCGTGGATACAGTGGCGTGGAGGGGGGAACAATAAAGAGGCCAGAAATAATGCCGCAAATGATATAGCCCCTAGGATTTATAATAATTATTTAGCAGATCCTTCAGAACCCATTAAGTTAATAGGACATAGTCACGGTGCGGACGAACGCTCACATGCCGCCAACCGCCAAGCGGTTCGTTAAAGATGAAAATGCTGCACGTTCCATGCCGCACCGACTTTTTCCTTCAGGAGGCGTGCTGCAACTCAGCGCAATGATTTGCGCTTCCAGTTCTCCGGTAATTTTTGGAGGACTGGGAGGGGTCAGACGCATTTTTTCGTTCCAGCGTAGCTTGCATTCCTTGCTCGGCGAATCGTTTTCGCACGAGATGAACGGTGTTGGTGTGTACGTTCAGGCGCTGGGCTATTTCTACGTCTGAAAGGTTGCCCTCTTTTCGATTTCATCCGCCCATAGCAGGATTTGAACTCGCCGTATGGAGTGCGCCGCCTGTTTTCCCTTGCTGCACATCTGGGTTAATTCCTTTTGCTGCTCGGCGTTCAGTTCTACGATATAGTTCCGGTGTTTCATTCGGTCCACCTCTTTTACTCTGACTATATCATAGATTCCAGATTTTAACTATTTTTAGAATGATGGAGTACTAGTACAATTCAACCCATCACCCATGCTACTGATTCTCAATGAAAGTGCCAAAGTGATTTTAAAAAAAGATTAATTGACATAATTGCCCATAGGGAGTATTCTTGTTTTAAGTTCCAATATTATTATAAATTTGGAATAAAAAAGAAGTAGAGTGCTAACATGACAACGGTATTATCATGTTTCCTGTGCGTTCCGTCCTTTGCAGCAAATGATAAACCTGTACATGAATTAAAGGGGATATGGTCGAGAGGAGAAATAACCCAAGATCCTGTTAAACCATTCAAAGGCTATAAAACTGATGCAAATGGAAATGTAACACCATTGGATGTTTCTCCATTCACCGGGAATAATATTATTACTACCACTGAAACTGGTGGAGTCAGTACGAATAACTATTGGAATAGCAACAACAGTTTGTATTATGAATATATTCCTGGGAGTTACACTATAGATTACTCCTCTAAAGATTCTTATCACTACAAAGTAGGTCATACTCAAGCTTACAATGCAGGCACTGTTCCCGCGCCACTAAATTACACTCAAGGGCAACAAGCTACTTCAACATGGTCAGTTACCACTCAAGTTAGTGGGACAGCTGAGCTAAAAACTAATTATCTTACAAAGCTTGGACTTACTTTAGGAGGTTCTTATACCTATAGTAATGCTACCCAATCCAGCTCTTCTATAGCCTATACACTTTATGTTACTCCTGGATATACAGGTTTTATTGATGCATGTTTGCCTGGCGGTTATGCAAACGGAACTGCAAAATATAAAGAATATATGTATTCGTACGGCACAGGAACTTTTATTGCGACTGGCAATACAGTTTCAAATTCGAATGAAGGCGGATGGTCTCCTGTAAGTAATAGTAGCATATATGCTTTGCACTTCGACACGCATGAGACGTACGGTCGTGTGCAATAATAAATAATTAATTTAAACACTAATGGAATGAATGGGTCTAAGACACCACATTTATTCCATTAGTGTTCTTCAATAAATGGGAGGGCTCATAATGAGAAAAATGTTCCATTTTATTGTAACTATAGCTCTATTGCTTACGGTAACTGCCTGCAAAAGCAAAAACGTTAATATAACCACACAGGACGTTCTTTCCTACAATCAATATGTAAAAATACTGAGTTCCACTAAAGACCAACTACACTTTACAAGTGTCCCAATGAAATTAAGCGAATCTACCCTCGATAACCCCACCATAATTATGGTTAATAAGGCAATTGCCTTTGGTAAAAAGATTAACCTGACTTTAAATGATGAGGCTAGGGATTCCACACAGCATTTTTTAACCTACGAAGACGAAAAAAATGGGTATAAGGTAATTACTGGCTGGATTTATACCAATTCAAACCAAGGGAGCAATTTACTTTATTTAAAGCCAGATATTCAAGGGAATACGGGTGATTTTAATTCGATTCTCTCATACAAAAACATTCTAATTCATGTGCAGCTAACACGTTTATTCCCTTCAAGCCCGTCCCCCGGAGATTATGTAAGAGAAAATGAAGCGGTGCTCAAAGACATTGTAAATTTTCTTGAAACTAAAGCTCCTACTCTCGCTGACAAATCTGGAGAATGACTCTTATTTCTTAATCCCTAAATTTGAACCACTAAAACTCCACTCATTCTGGGTAAGTTTATAAGTGGACACGTCCGACGCTCCATTTTCACATAAGATATTTCAGTTCAACAGAAAACAAAGCGAACTTCTCTTTTAAAATTATATAATTGTGGAGGTAACCCTTTTTGAAGTCATTAAATAAACTTTTTATTGTACTAACGTTGCTAAGTGCAATGTCCTTTCAATCCAATACAATAACAGCAACAGCTAATGCAACTCAAGTTTCGAGCAAGAATAATTACCTCATTACAATTAAAGATGACAAGAACCTTGACTATTTCGTATCAAAATATAATTTAGATAAGGAAAAGAAAAGACCCTACTCTAAAACCATGTCTGTTGAACTAACATTAAATGAAGCAGAAAGAATGAAACAAGATGAGACAATTAAATATATTGAAAGTAATAATGTCGTAACTATAGATACCATAACCAAACAAGTGACCGAATATAAAAACAAAGAAATATCCAATACCCAAGTCATCCCTTGGGGAATTCATGCTATCGGGGCAGACCTAACAAATTCAAAAAAAGAGGAAGGTAAAAATATAAAAGTTGCTGTGCTAGACACAGGAGTATCAGTTCATGAAGATTTAAAAGTAGCGGGCGGTGTCAACATTCTGGATAATACTTCTTCATATCTAGATGATAATGGTCATGGCACGCACGTTGCGGGTACAATTACTGCAAAAAATAACCTCTATGGGGTTGTAGGAGCCGCTCCAGAGGTTGATTTGTACGCAGTGAAAGTTTTAGACTCTAACGGTAACGGAGATTATGCTCGAATAATACAAGGAATTGATTGGTGCATCGAAAACAAAATTAACATCATATCCATGAGTTTTAGCGGTACTTCCGAAAGTGATGCACTACATTCCGAAATACAAAAGGCTTATTCTAAGGGAATTCTTTTAATTTCCAGCATCGGTAATACTGGAAACGACAATATCAACTATCCGTCAATCTATTCTGAAGTTCTATCTGTTGGAGCAGTTGATTCAAGCTTAAATGTAGCTCAATACTCAAGCAGAGGTGCTGCTCTGGATATTGTAGCTCCTGGTACAGATGTATTGAGTACGACATTAAATAACAAATATGGTTATATGTCAGGTACATCGATGGCAGTTCCACATGTTACCGGGGCAGCTGCTGCTGTATGGTCTTCAAATAAAAACATGACTAATGATGAACTTAAAAATAGACTATTGGAAACGGCAACACCCAAAGGAGACGCAGTCGATTACGGTTATGGCATACTTAATCTCGCAAAAGCGCTTGGAATTTGATTACCAATTATAATTAGTTAGTGAATTCATAAAATGACGGAAGAGGCGGACTCGTTCCGTAATGCCTTCCGCTATGCAGGCGAATACTGGGATTCGGATACCGGGCTTCAATACCTTCGAGCAAGATGGTATGACCCCAGCACAGGACGGTTTATTACGGAAGATACCTGGGAAGGCCGGATAAACCATCCGGATAGTCAGAATCCGTATGTGTATGTGGTGAATAATCCGCTGAGGTATGTAGACCCGAGTGGCAAATGTTTTTGGGATGCGTGTATATTAGAAGGAGCGGTTGCGTATGCTACAGCGGCGGCAGTTGTAACTGTAGTTGCTGGTATTGTCACTGGTAAGTATCTAAATGATCAAGGAATTAATATATTCGAATCAAGCAATGAAAGAAGCGAATATCCACCTGCAAAACGAAAGGATTATTCTTGGATCGTCTACACTTAGTTGGACAGAAAAAATAAGGGCTTGTAGAATAAACCTATCAAGCTAAGGAGCAGATCTCTACAATGTCCAAACAACAACGAAGAACGTTTACAAGCGAGTTCAAAAAACAAATGGTGCAGCTCTATGAAAACGGAAAATCCAGAGCAGCCATTGTGGAGGAATATGATCTCACGGCTTCTGCTTTAGACCGCTAGATCAAGCAATCCTAGAAAACAGGCTCCTTCAAGGAGAAGGATAACCGCTCTCCAGAAGAAAATGAACTCCTCGCACTACGAAAAGAAAACCAACGTCTCCAAATGGAGGTAGACATCCTAAAGCAAGCCGCGCTGATCATGGGACGAAAGTAGCTATCATCCAGAACAACCGTGATAAATACTCGGTATCAGCAATGTGCGGCGTCCTGCAAATCGCAAAAAGTACGTTCTACTATGAAGCAAAGGAACGAACGACAGAAGATGCACTATCGACAGCGATTGTGGAGATCTTCCACAAGAACCGTAAAGCCTACGGTACCCGCAAAATTAAAGTGAAACTAAAGGAACAGGGATTTGTCGTGTCCAGGCGTCGTATTGGACGAATTATGAAGGTGCAGGGGCTAGTTTCGACCTACACCATCGCTCAGTATAAGCCCTGTAAGACAGCCTGTAACGAGGCAGCTGCAGCGAATGTACTAAACCGTGAATTCGAGCAGAAGAAGGTTAAGCGGTTTGTCGTGAGCGATCTGACGTATGTGAAGGTTCGGAACATATGGCATTATATTTGTGTGCTTATCGACCTGTTCAATCGCGAAATCGTGGGACACAGCGCAGGGCCAAACAAGGATGCGGCTCTGATTTCCCGCGCCTTTGCTACAGTAAAGGGCGATCTGCGTCAAATTGAGTGGTTCCACACCGACCGTGGCAGTGAGTTTAAAAGTGAAACGATGGACGAGCTTCTACAAACCTTTGAAATCGGACGTTCCCTCAGCAAGAAGGCCTGTCCCTATGACAACGCCGTGGCCGAAGCGACCTACAAAATCTTAAAAACGGAGTTTGTGAATCAAACGGAATTCCAGAGTCTTCGGCACTTGCAAATCGAGCTATACGATTACGTCAATTGGTTCAACAGACACCGTATTCATGGAACGCTCGGTTACCTGACGCCTGTTCAGTATCGCCAAGAAGCCCTTAAAAAAGTTGTCTGATTTACTGTTGACAATCCAATCCAGAGCAGCCATTGTGGAGGAATATGACCTCACGGCTTCTGCTTTAGACCGCTGGATCAAGCAAGCCAGGAAC
>NZ_JAVFHT010000028.1:0-31187 GCF_031470375.1 Paenibacillus glufosinatiresistens | reverse complement strand
CGCCGGGCCCGGCCCGCTGCCCGCCGCCGGGTCCGGCGGCGGAAGCTCCGCTTCGGCGCCGGATGCCGCCGGCGCGTCTGGCGGCGGCGCGTCCGGCGCCCGGGCCGCCGGCGGCGGCAGCGTCGGCCCGGGCACGGGCACCCAGGCGGCGCGCCAGTCCGCCGCCAGCGCGGCTACGCGGGCACGGTGCGCGCCGGGGCCGTAAGCCGCTGTTACGCGGGCCTTGGCGTCGTCCGCGAGCGCGGCGGCGGCTCCGGGATCGGCGAGCAGCTGCAGCACGTTTCCGGCCAGCTCGCCGATGTGATCGCGGGCGGCGAGCCAGTCTTCCCGGCCGGCTGTGCGCAGAATCTCGCCGAGTCCTCCGCAGTCATAGGCGACCACAGGCTTGCCGGAAGCCAGACCCTCCAGCGCGGTCATCCCAAATCCTTCACGGATCAGACTCGGCACGACGAGGATATCCACTGCGCAGTAGAACTCCGCCGGATGCTGTTCGTAGCCGATGAACCGGAATCGGCTGCGAAGCCCTTCGATTTTGACTTTGCGGAGGCAGCGCTTATAGTAGCTCGCCTCCCGCATGGCGCCCGCTACGATGAAGCGGGCATCCGGGCGTTGCTGCGCAACCAGTGCCGCCATATGCACGAAATGCTCGAGTCCTTTCTCCTGGGTCAGAAAGGAAGATGCATATCCGATCAGCGGCTGCTCCGGAGACACGGACCATTCCCGCCGACGTTCGCTCCGCAGCTTGCTCCGGATCGCTTCCGGCGCTTCGCCCGCACTCCAGGTCGGCGGCAGCATCGTCAGTTTCGCCTGGCGCACTTCGGGCGGGAACGGTGAAGCCGCTGTCTCCGAGATGGCAAGAATGCGGTCGCTGTACCGGTCGATCAACCCGGTGCTGATCTCCGCAAAGCCGCCTCCGCCCAGCGTTTCGGCAATCAGCCAGATTACCGGAATACCAAGCGCCCGTGCAGCCATGGCCGGAAGCGCATGGACGCAGGTATTGACGACGACCAGAGAAGGCTTCGCTGTACTCAGCCATTCCGTCAGCCGCTCGTAGCTTCGGTCGCTCCGCAGCCGCTCGGCATCCTGCTCCAGCCCCGGATACGGCGTATACATGCCGTACAGCAGGGGCAGAGGCAGCAGCTCCGTACGGATTCCGGCGAGGTGCGCCTGCCTCGTCAGAATTCCTTCCTGCGGCGCTGCCATAATGCAGTCGAACCCAGCCGCGAGTTCCCGGACCAGGAGCAGCAACAGCTTCTCCGCCCCTGTAATGCTCGCCTGGTTGGATACATGGGAAAACAGGATAATCGTCGCTTTATCCGCCATGAATTCGAGCGGCGCCTCCGCCGTATGCTGCGGGCGGAGCGCCTTCACCTCCCCGTGATTGCAGAGCAGCCTCCGCTTACTCCCCGTATATAATCGTCAGCGCCTGATGGATCCGTTTCGTGTACGTATGGTCTCGCAACGTACGCTCCATTGCCTTGATAGCCATATTCCGGCGCTCTTCCTCATGCGTGAGGTAGAAGCGGATTTTGTCGAGCATTTCTTCGGGGCTTGCGAAGGTGTCGATCTCCTCGCCCGGTGTGTAGAAGGTCGCAATATCTTCGCGCGAATCGATCAGCTGCACCGTGCCGGTGGCCGCAATTTCAAAAGTTCGGGGATTCGGCGATGCTGCGGGAATTTGCAGCGTGTTGTTGTTGACCACATCGTCGATATGCGAACGGTGAACGTTCAGCACCACTTTTGACCCGCTGTAAGCGGCCGCCGTCTCCTGTGGAGACATCCATTTGCCGATCTCGATCCGCTCGCCGTAGAGCGGGGCTTCGGGCAGACGGTCCCACCAGATACCGTTGATGACGGTATTGAATTCCATTAGCTGCGGCATAATGCCCCGGAAGAAATGGACGCGGTTCCAGTAGGCTGACCCGATGAAGCTGACGTCGCGCCGGATGGGCGAGCGGGTCAGCGTCGGCCGGTAATGCGGCCGGAACGCCGCGAACGGAAGATAGTGCACTTCCCGGCAGCCGAGCTGGCGGTAGAACTCGATGCAGTTGCGCTCCAGCGTGAACACATAGTCATAATGCGATACGATCTTCATCGTGAAATCCGTGTAATACGGATCGTCAGTCAGCCATATGGCCGTGCGAATGCCCGAAGCGCGCAGCGCGTCAACCTGCTCCAGCGGCAGATCCATGCCATCTAGCACAAATATCAGCTCCGGCCGTTCCCGGCCGGCCAGCTCAACGAGATTCTGCCGGACATCGGTCACCGTCACCCGGGTCGTGAGCGTCTGCAGCGCGGCCAGTACCGCTTCGTCAAGCGGCGAGTAGGGATAGCCTTTGCCCGAGGCGACATACATGACATGCAGGTCCCGAACCGGCAGCGGCTCTTCCGGCCGGCCGTCCAGAATGGCAAGCCTTCCGCGCAGATATCCTTCATCGTATCCGCTCTTGAAGCCGCTGAGCCGCCCCTGCAGCTTCGCTTCCTGGGCGGGGTCCAGCGGGAACGGGGGCACCGGCATAACATAGGTCTGGTTCATTCTTGATTCGCTCCTTTGGTCGGTCGTTGAGGTACGGCGGCCTTATGGCAGAGCCTTCAGCTCTGCAGAAGATCCAGAAGCTCCGGCAGCCTTGCCTTGAACGTATGGCGGCGAAGCGTGGTCCGCAGTCCCCTGAGGGCGAAGAGGCGCCGTTCTTTGTCATGGGTCAGGTAATACTCGATTTTACTCTGCAGTTCCTCGGCCGTACCGAAGGTCTCCAGATCATAGCCGGGCCGGTAGTAGCGGGTGAGATCCTCTCGAACATCAGTCAGCTGCATCGTGCCGCAAGCGCTGATCTCGTAGGTTCTCGGATTAATGGACAGAGAGGGAATCTGGAATGCGTTGCGGTTGTCCTGACCGCCTTCCCAGGGACGGTGGATGTTGATGACGAGCTTCGCCGAGCTGTAATAGTTGGCCGTCTCTTCGGGCGGGATGAAGCCGCTGTGAATACAGCCTGCCAGCTCGCCGTAGGTCTGCAGCCGTTCCCAGAAGCCCCCGGCGATAAAGGTCCTCTTGCTCCGGAGATAGGGCGCCAGCTTGTCGAACAGCTCCGTGCGATTGAAGAAGGCGTTGCCGATGAAGACGACATCGTACTCATAGCGGGGGGCAGTCCGTCTGGGATAGTACATTCCCGGATGGACGCCAAGGGGCAGATAATGGACATGATCGGCTCCGAGCGAGCGGTAGAAGTCCACGCAGCCCAGCTCGTGGGTGAATACATGATCATAGTGCCGGCAGATCACGGACGTGTCTTCGGTAAAATAGGGATCATCAACGAACCAGATCGCGGTCCGGATTCCCCGGGACCGAATGGCATCCATCTGTTCCAGATGATCGGGCGGAAAAACATGCAGTCCGTTCATCACCAGCACAGCGTCGGGGGCGCTCTCTTCCGCAGCGGCAAGCATGCGCTCCGGAGGACTGACGATCAGTTCGGAGGTCAGCTCCCCCAGGGCAGCCATGACGCCCGCATCAATGGCATCAAAGCCCTGCGGCACATACATCAGACGGAGGGGCCGCCGCTCTCCCGGGGCTTCGGGATTCATCTGCCGGACGGCTTCGCACATTCCCTGGTGGTAGCCCGCCCGGTATCCGATCCGGTATTCGCGTGTTCGGCTTGGTTTCGGTTGTATTTTCAAGTCCTCACCCTGCTCTTGTGTGTTCTCCAGACCTTATCACAGTATGCGGAGACGGCTTTCGCCTCATAGACTGCTGTCCGCAGCTTCCAACAAATTGGCATTTGCCCCATAGGCTGGCGAACATTCAGGCGCGCTACTATAATAGGGGCGAGTCTTCTACGCGGAAAGGATGTTCTTGATGAATGCTTCATTGTTCCTGCGCCACGCCGAACTGCTGCGCGACCGGGTTCCTTCGTTTCAGTCCTATCCCTTCTCGCTGCCGGCGGTCCGGAGTCTGCAGCGCTTGACCTTTCACCGGCCCGTTACCTTTCTTGTCGGCGAGAACGGAAGCGGCAAATCCACTCTGCTGGAAGGCCTGGCGGCGGCCTGGGGCTTCAACCCCGAGGGCGGTACCCTGAACTTCAACTTCGAGACCCGGGCGTCGCATTCTGCGCTGTACCGCCACCTCCGGCTGGCCAGGGGCGTTCACCGGCCGAAAGACGGATTCTTTCTCCGGGCCGAGAGCTATTACAATGTCGCCTCCTATATCGATCAGCTTGACGAAGAGCCGGAGGCCGGTCCATTGATCAGAACCGCCTTCGGCGGCAAGTCGCTGCATGAACAATCGCACGGTGAATCCTTCTTCGCCGCTTTTATGAACCGATTCCGCGGCACGGGCCTCTACCTGCTGGACGAGCCCGAGGCGGCGCTGTCGCCCATGCGCCAGATGACCCTGCTTGCCCGGATGCACCAACTGGTCGGCCGGCATTCCCAGTTCATCATCGCCACGCACTCGCCGATCCTTATGTCCTACCCCCATGCGGACATCTGCCTGCTGGACGAGGACGGTATCCGCAGCGTGCCTCTGGAGGAGACCGAGCATTTTGTCATTACGCGGGCCTTCATGAACGACCGGGAGGGCATGCTGCGGGAGCTGCTGTCCGAGCCGGAGGAGTAGCACTCTCAAGCGGGGATTCCCGGGGCCTGCTGCGTCCGCACAGCGCAAAAACCCCCACCGTTAGCGGGGGAGGTTCCTCAAAGAAGGCTTGTCTTTGTTTTATTGAACAACACCGTACAGTTTCAGCGAAGTCGAAACCATGCCTGAAATTTATGCACCAACCAAATAAGAATTGCCAACATCATAAGATCAAAACTAACATTAAACAAAAAGAGATGTTTGCCTATATCGGCTCTTCCGTCACCAAGAATAGGGACAAGAAAAGAGAAGAGCCCTATAAGCCCCAAAAGCGCCATTAATTCCAAGGCCGTTCGGTATTTTATCGAAGAGGTGCGGATGTATTCCCAGACCCATATAGCACAATACAGCAAGTAAAATACGCCTAAAAACATTATTGTATGGGGCACATAACCATTTTTAAACTCACTCCAGCCGCTATATAGATAAGATACCGATCCCGAAGTCTTACCTTCACCTTTCTCATAGTTACCTAGATAGTACGGGCGAATTGAAAATGCATTATTCGCAGCGTACTTCATATTTTCATATAACCGGTGGGGGTGTTTGATATAGAACAACGCTATATCTCCATGCGATATTCGGTTATAAAAATCTGCATTCAGTGATGGATCATCCTGTTTAATTACCGTATCAGTCTGAAAGTAGTTCGTTCCTGCTAAAACACTCAATTTTTCCGGGAGTCCAAGATCGTGCAAATCGCCTTTAATATTATCCGATCCATTTAGTACTCCAAAAAATACGGTTTGGTAAATATTAATACGTTTCAGCTCTTTTGGAGCTCCTGCATATAGAATTACGGATAACGCCAAAGTGGATACCGCGAAGACCAGACATCGTTTTTTCCATCCTTTATCTTTACTCTTTAATCCTATTATACGAAGAAAAATAAGGGCGAAGGCCAACCCTAATGGGGCATTTTGTATCTTAGATGCAATCATCATACAAGCCGAAATAAAAAACATTGACAGATTAAAATTGGAAGGGCGCTCTGCTGCTGTTAATCTTATTCCAAAAGCAAAAGTCAATAAAAGAAATGTCATGGAAACCGGCTCTCCAAATAGAGAATTGAAGTAAGCCGTATACCCTATGTCATAGAAAACAAACAGCAACGCAGCTCCGGTTAAAAGACCCGTCAAGGCTGAACGCTTGGACGCTTCACGAACGAGTATCCAAGTTGCTGTCGTAAGCAACAGCGAATATACAACGCCCACCAGACGAATGTCGAAGTAGTGCGTCTGAAAAGGCCAAAAGAGTAAACGTGGAAGAAGGATGACTAGAATTTGAGAAGATGGATAAAATCCGCTAAATATCCTGTCATAGGCAAATCGCGAATGACTGTAATGAAAAAAACGATCTGAATATGACTCTTCGGCATAATAATTTAATCCTACCGTATTCATCATACGAGCAAAATCACCGTTATCTGCAACGCCCAGAAATCTGCCGACTAAAACCAGCCCGATTAGAATACCTCCAGCGATAATTACTGTAAGAAGTGCAGGCCATTTTCTGTTCTCTCGCATTCCGTCTCCCCCCACTCTGTAGACCTTTCACCGTTCAGGAAGCAATTTTACATAATCATCGGAAACCTTCAAAAGCTTCAAAATGTAATTATAGTCTCTCTCATACTTAGAAAAATCAGATACCGTCTCGAAAGTCTTCAATGAGACAGCTTTTCCGTCTTTGAATCCCTTCCCAGGAATAAACATAATATCGTTATTAAAGAAAGAACCTGTCGGTAAATAATAACGCATACCCACCACATTATTCTGGATATTCATCAAATCGTGTCCAAAAGCTGTGAATTTCTCTTCTGTAAGAGAAATTCCTAATAGGTTAGCGATTGTAGGAAGAATATCCACCTGACCTCCGGTTGTATGAATAACTTGGCCTTGCGATATCCCCGGCGCATGGATAATAAAGGGAATATTGTAGCGGCTGATGCGCGAATCATAAGGGATTCCAAGCGCCTCCTGCACCTGCTCCGGCGCCACATTTTGCGGCTGAAGGCCGAAATGGTCCCCGTAGAAGGCGATGACCGTATTCTCCCACAGTCCGTTCTTCTTGAGCCCGTCGATCAGGGTGCCGATGGCATAATCCGTGTAGTTAATTGCGGTCAGGTAATCGCCAAGCATGGTATCCTGAAGCTTCTCCGGAACCTCGATCTTGCGGAATGCTTTTGGAACGTCGAACGGATGATGGCTGGACACGGTCACGAACTGTGCATAGAATGGCTGCTTCTTGGCAGCCAGCTCCGACAGCTTCTCGACTCCCGTTACATAGAGTTGCTCATCGGATGCGCCGAAACGGCCGAAATGATCATCCTTGAAGAACGGCCGGTCAAAATAACCCGTGAATCCTACCGCTGCATACAAATCCTTGCGGTCCCAGAAGCCTACCCGGTTCACATGGAACGTGTACGCTTCGTATCCTTTGGATTCCAGAAGGCGCGGCAGACTGGGAATAGTCCGGTTGCCGAAGCCCGAAGACATCGCGAGCGAACCGATCGGATAGATCGACGTGTTGCTCATGAATTCGGCGTCCGATGTATTGCCGGGGCCGATCTGCTGGAACACCTGCGGGAAATAGAAGGATTCATCCGCCAGCTTGTTCAGATTGGGCGTCAGCTCCACCCCGTTCAGCTTCTGATGCAGCGGGAAGTTCTGGAAAGCCTCCATCTGGACAACAATCAGATTCTTGCCTTTCTGGGAGCCAAAGTAGGCAGGCGAGCCCGGCTTAGCTTCTCCGTATGGATAGGACGACTCCAGCTGTTTCCAGGCCGCTATCGTGTCGTTAATATTGCCCGTGCCAACCAGGTTGTTCTCCTCGCGGGTTTTGAGAGCCGCGACGACTTCATAGTTCAGAAAGCCTGCGCTTTCGGCCTGGATCAGCTCGTTGGTAATGCCTTTGGAGTCCCGGATGAAATGGGCGGAGAGCAGTCCCCCGCCTACGACCGACACCGCTACGACAATCCGAAAAACGCCCCGGAGCCTCGGCCCCCGGCTTTCCTTCCCTCTCCATCCGGCGCTCTGCACCGCCGCTCCTCCCAGGCTTGCGGAGAAGTCCGGGCTATACCGCCCGCGCCGCGAACGGCGGAACACCGCCCGCACGATCAGCCAGATCAATCCGGCCGCCAGATCCGCCAGGAACAGATAATCGACCGGCTGCACCGTCGACTCCACACTGTCTCTGACCTGGAAGACCTGATCCAGCTCCGAGAGGGCCAGATAGGTCGGAACCGAGCCGAAGTGGTTAAAATAGACGCTTGAAGCGAACAGAATGACCGACACCAGCGCATTCAGCGCCCAGAACGAGGCCGTCTTCCAGCGCCGCGGAACGATCAGCGCCAGCAATCCGAGCAGCAGCAGCACCGGCGCCAGATCTCCCGGCAGCATCGGCCAGAGAACCCGGTTATAGAACAGATCCCGAAGCAGCACCATCTTTAAGAGCAGCAGAGCGGCTACCGTATAGAACGACAGCCCGTTAATTTTTTGGCTTCTCACAACGACAATCTCCTTATAAATGTAAGTTAACGATTCGTCTAGTATAGCAAGAGGCCCCTGTAAATTCAAAAAGCCCCGCTGCCGCGGGGCTTCCGGACTGCTCGCCATTCTTCTCTTTCAATGGCGGTTTAACACTCTCTTCTCCGGTTATACCAAAGCCGTCTTCCCCACCAGCCGCCGGATACAGCGGTCGGCTTCGCGCAGCACCGTTCCTTTGTCAATCGTCTTCATCTGCCCGCGCTCCATGACCCACTCGCCTGCGATCATCGTGCTCTCCACGTCGGCCCGGGTGGCGGAATAGACAATCCGGGCAATGGGGTCCAGGTCGTAGGATGGAAAGGTATGAAAATTAACGAGATTCAAAATCGCCAGATCGGCTTTTTTGCCGACTTCCAGACTGCCGATTTCCCGCTCCATGCCGACCGCTCTGGCTCCCCCGATTGTCGCCATCCGGAACACCGAGCGGGCATCCATCGCCGTCGGACCATGCAGCGGCTTCTGGATAATCGCAGCCAGCCGCATTTCGCTGAACATATCCAGATTGTTGTTGCACGGGGCTCCGTCGGCGCCGAGGCTGAGCGACACGCCTTGATGCAGCAGCTCGTGGGTGGGCGATATCCCGGAGGCCATCTTCAGATTCGAGCCCGGGCAGTGGCTGACATGAACGCCCCGGTCATGCAGAATCCGCTTCTCTTCTTCATCCAGCCAGACGCAATGAGCCAGAATCAGACGGTCGTTCGCAAGACCGAGATGATCGAGATAGACGATATTGCGCATCCCCGTCATGGCCTGCACAATTTCGATCTCGCCGCGGTTCTCGGAGGCATGGGTATGCACCTTGACGCCGTACCGGGCGGAGAGCGTCTGCACTTCTTTCAGCAGCGGCTCCGTACAGGAGACGACAAACCGCGGAGAAAAAGCATAACGGATGCGTCCCTCGGCGAATCCGTTCCATTTTTCGAGCAGATCTACGCTCTCCTGCAGCGAGGCTGCCGTCTCCTCCTGAAGCGCAAGAGGCACGTCGCTGCCCTTCTGGTCCATCATGACCTTTCCGGACAATGCCCGGATGCCGCTCTTCGCAATCGCCTGAAACGCAAAGTCCGTGTGGTGCACGGTCTCCATATCCACAATCGTCGTCGTTCCGCTCGAGATCAGCTCCCCGATGCCGAGCATGGCGGAATAGTAGAGCGATTCTTCGTCATGCGCCGCTTCCAGAGGCCAGATCCGTCTGCGCAGCCAATCCATCAGCTCCAGATCGTCGGCCCTCCCCCGGAACAGCGTCTGGCACAGATGGATATGCGTCTGCACGAAGCCCGGAATGACCGTCCGGTTCGTGGCGTCAATTATCGTCTCATCCACCAGCGGCAGCAGGTTCGGTCCGATCTCGGTAATCAGGTCCCCTACAACCCGAATATCCCCTGTAAAAATATCTTCCCCTGCGTTCATCGTGACGATCTCCGCATTCTTGATCAGATAGCTGCCCATGCCCGATTCCTCCCTTATGGATCTTCCCTTCTCTGCTCTGCCTGAACGCCAAAAAGGCTGCGACAACATGCCGGTGGCATATTTCGTAGCCGGAAATTTACGGTTCCCGGTAGAGACCCTTAAACCGATTATTAAGGATATACGAAAGAAAATATCACATCAATTATTTAATTTCCTTTATCATATGCGTCTATCTATTGCAAAGTCAATAATTATGTTATGTTAGTTAACACATACTTCTCCTATTTCTATTGAGGCAGCAAAAAAACACCCCCCGCATCTCAAGGATGCGAGGGGTGTCCGACTCCTCCGAGTTCTGCACTCAGGAGCCTTCGCCATTGGAGAACGGCTTAATCAGGCTGTCCTGCGTGGAAGCGCCGCTAAACGTTCCAAGCTGGACTGCGCCCGCCAGCAGACCAATGGCCAGTACTAGCTTCAGGTATTTGCGCATGTCCAATCACTCCTTTCATTAAATCTTGGTATATAGCCAACTGACCCTGACTGGCTTGTTCGCGGAACTGCTCGAACCAGGCCATACAGGTTATGGCAAGCGAGTGGTTGCTGCTGGGAAGGGCATAGGTCAAGGACTGAAGCGCATAGTCTATCGCGGTGTCGGAGCGGCCTTTGTATGCGTGATAGACGGCAAGCTCATAGCACAAGTGGGCTTGACGGTCACGGTTAAAGGTCGGCTGATAATAGGCGCTTCCCGGCGATGCCAAGCTGTCCGATAAATCATGGAGTCTCCGGTCAAAATGGTCCAGAACAGCATCCACATCGAATTGATAGCGGTTCGCCGCGCCCATAATGGTAAGCAGGCTGGGGAGCCATTCCTGCGGGTGTCTGTCCAGGAAACGGACGTAATCGGGCAGACAGGCCGTATGACCCATCAGAATATATAAGTTGTACCGGTTCGCTTCGGCAAAAAGCTTGAATTTCTCTACTTCTCGCCATCCGGTCTCGTCCAGTTCAGGGAACCAGCCGAGATCTTCGTAACCGTCTATGTAAGCCAGCGATTCCTCGAATCTTCCCAGCCATTCCAGGGCATTGCCCTTGAGCAGATAACTCTGACCGTAATAGACCACCAGATGGCGCTCCGTCCGGAGCGGCTCGGCCGGCCGGCGGCTCTTGATTCCTGCCAGATGCTGCCGGTTCGCCATCATCGCTTTCATCAGCGCATGAAGCTCATCGGCATAGCCGATCACATCTTCCCATTGGTGAAGGTTGAAGCTGATGTTCGCCAGTTGAAGCAGCCCGTCCAGCTGATAGTTCTCGGGAACCCGCCGGCGGAACGGAGCATATTGCAGCGCAGCTTCCCGGTTCAACTGAAGATCGGAACCCAGCCGGGCCCGGAACCATTTGTACTGGCTGACCGCAAGCCGTTCGGAATGCTGCTTGATCTCATTCTCTGCCACACAGCGGTAGAAGGGGATGGATGCCTTTCTTCTACCTTCCTCGAACAGGTTCTCCGCAAGCTCGAAGACCTCCACGGTATGGGAGGGCTCTTCCATGAGACGAGACAGCACGCTCTCAATCAGATCCTCGCGGTCCAGATCCACACAGCGGACCATGAAGGACTTGATACGCTTCCAGTGGCCGCCTCCCCCCTCAAAGCATTCCAGGGCGAACAGATCGTACAGCCAGCCTTCCGGCTGTCCCAGCGCTTCCGTCATCAGATCGACCTGACGAATGGAGAGCGGCTTCGGAGGATTGCGGTTAAAAGTAGCGCTGAATATTCCCCGGTTGATGGACGATCTCTGCGCAAGCTCTCCGAACCCGATTCCTTGCCGGGCCATCTCGGCTTCGATCATTTCCCGCAAATCCGGCGTTTCCAGCCCGGCTCCGGTATTGCTGTAAATTATCGTCACATCGTCCACCTCGCCATTCAGGGCCTCTTTCTATCTTCTATTATAGTAGGTTTTTTTTGACATGTCATCCCCTATATTTGTAAAACATACAAAAAAAGGACTGTCGAACGCCGTCTTCGGCTTGATCGAGCAGTCCCGGCGGCTGCGCAGCCGCGCGCCTCCTGTATTAAGAAAATTCGAGCTTATGTCCATCCTCGAAGCCTTTGGCAAATCCGGCATCGAAGCCTATGTCATAGGCCTCCGAGTAACCCTGCTGAAAGGCATCGGCCGGCGGCGTTTCGGGAGGAACGCCCAGATCCGGCGGCAGCGGCACTTCTACCGTTGAGGGGGCCGCTTCTGCAGCGGGCTCCGCCGGCGGTCCCGGAATGACCTCCACTGGCCGGATGCTGCGGGATATTCTCCGTCGCCGCAGCCGTTTTTTCCGCCGCAGCGCGGTTATTCTCCGGAGAGAGCCTTTCTTTCCCCGCCGCCGAATACGGGATCGGACCGCTCTCCCGGTTCCCTTGCGAATTTTACGAATCTTGCGGATTTTGCGAATTTTGGCTTTGCGGGATACCAGAGCCTTCCGGCTTCCAGCCGTTCCTCTCTTCTTCATATGGAACCATCACTCCTTCTGTACGGTGCGCGGCTGCGGACGGGATATGCCCGCACCGCAGGAACGCTTCAGCCAGGGAGGCGCGGGAATGCCCGTTTTGACAGGCCCAAGCGAGATGCCCGACATCATTCGGCACATGGCACTCTGATACTCGCTGAGAATACGGACATTGTCGCACAGTCTGCGGGCAGCGAGCGGGGATTCTCCGGCTACCTCTGCAACCGATTCCAGAATGGCGGCCAGCGCCGACTGGCTGCGGGCAATGGAGCGGATCATCTCCAGCTTGACCTCATGTTCGGACAGCCGCGCCGCGCTCATTTGTCCGTGTTCCCGAAATCGAATCCGCCGTCCATTCCGCCGAATCCGCCGCCCATGCCTTCCTCGCCGCCGTCCTCGCCGCCGGTATCGAGAACCGCCTTCAGATTGCTGCACAGACCATTCTCCAGCTTGGTCAGACTTTCGACCATCTCCACAATGGCTTCATGGAACGACAATGATTCCTTTAACTGCTCTTCGTGGGTGTCGAAGGCGCTGGAATGGATATGGTGATTCGCCCAATGACGGACTTTCTCCGCCTCTGCCGCTTTGGCCTCCAGAATCAACGCGATGTTGCCTTGGATGGCCGCCGTCGATTCCAGCATTCTTAAATATGCCTGTTCTCTGCTCATCACCCTTGGCCTCCCGCTACTCTTCTTCCTGGCCGTTCAGTTCCTTGATAACCCGGCCGACCTGTTCGGCCATCGCTTCCTGTAAATCTGCGAATGCATTCAAATAGGCCGTAATGTTCTTGTTGACCTGACCCGCGCTCTCGATCAGTCCGGCAATATCGCCGAAGTCGGGCTCCGCATCCGGCAAATCGTGGACGATTCCCGAGAGGCGGACCGCCACATGGCGTTCGGCGTCCAGAATCCGGGCCATCTGCTCATGGGTGTGGGCCATATGCTGCAAAATGTTCGTAACGTGATTGTGCACCCTCAAGTCTCCTTTGCTCAAACGCCCTGCTACAGCTTATGCGGGCAGAGCCCGTTGGGTGAACGCCGCAGCGGGAACATTCCGAAGACCGGTTCTCCCGGGACGGAGCACGCGCTATAATCTTCAATGAAATCATGCGCCACGACAAGGGAGGAGACAGATGCTGAACCGCTTGAGAAGATTCGCCGCAGCCTGGAGAGATTACCGCCATCCTGCCGGCTCCTTGATCGGGGGACGGTTTCGCACAGAGCGTGTGCTGGGCATCGGCAGCTATGGAATTGTGCTGTATTGCCGGGACGAGAAAGAAGGAGGCGCCGTCGCCGTCAAAGTGGCCAAGCCGACTAAAGCCGACGCCGGCCGGCGGCTTCTGGCCCGGGAACGAGAGGTGTTGTCCGGGCTGGATCACCCTTTTATTCCGGCAATCCGGGCTTATGGGGAGAATCGCAGGGGTAGCTGGCTGGCGCTGGATTATATCGCAGGCCGCACGCTGGAAGACCTGATCTTCGCGGAGGGCCGCCGGTTCGGCGAACGGGAGTGTCTGGAATGGGCGCTTGAGCTCTTGGAGCGTGTATCCCATGTGCATGATCGGGGCTTCGTGCATCTGGACCTGCGCATCCCCAATGTCCTGCTTGAGGCAAACGGCCTTTATCTCATTGATTTCGGACTGGCCCGTCCCATCGGAGGAGGGTCGGGTCCGCTGTGGGAAGAGTACGATACGGAGGCCTTAGGAATGCCCCGCTCCCTGCGGCCGCCCGGCATTCAATCCGACCTGTGCGATATCGGGCATATGATGCTGTTCATGCTCTACTCCGCCTATGAACCGGAGCACGGAGCGCCCGAGCGGGTCTGGGAAGAAGAACTGGATCTGTCTTCATCCCTGCACGCTGTTCTGCACCGACTCCTCGGCAGCGGCAAGCCGTACGCGGGGACAGCCGATTGCATCGCCGAATTGACGGGCATATTGGCAGATTGCCGTACACCCGGACCCTAAGAGCGACTAAGAGGCGCCGTCCGGCCAAAGAACCCGCCAGGTACTAACGATTGGCGGGTTCTTGACTTTCATTCAATTCCCGTTCACAGCAGCGTCGGAGACGGATGGAAATTAACCCGGTTGTGCTCTCCGGTCAGCTAGAGCTGCTGTAACGGTTCTTGTAGTAGCCGTGTCCGTGTCCGCCGTTGCGGGGCCGGTCCGAAGAAGAATACCGGTTGCCGTAATGTCCGGTAGGATGGCCTCGATGCGCACTGCTCGAATGCCTGCGGTGACTGCCGTGACGCGAATGTTCCAGAGAATGCAGCACTTTGTGAAGAATTCTTCTTAACAAGGTCAGCGCCTCCTGTTCGTAAGCATTTTAAATTTTAAATGAAAGGGTTACCGTCCCTTTACGCATGATTGGCCGTCCGGTTCCAGATCATTGCGCCTTCTTTTCGAGATCCATCAGAAAAAGCGCCGCACAAGCGGCGCTTCGCGTCCATTCCATATGCTGCGATTCCTCATCGCCCGATCGTTTCGGCAGGTTGGCCGGCGACTCCCGACGACAGCGGAGCCGGCTCAGCGGGTACACCCGAAGCTGCCGTGAGATCGCCGCAGCCAAGGCAGCTCTCCAGGCGCTCATGCCAGGCTCGCTTCAGCCAGCAGGTCTCCGGATCTCTCTGCTCCAATTCGCTGAGCACCATCCCGATATCCAGCAGCTGGCATCGCGAAAGACGGAACAGATTTTCGGTCAGCAGCTTGTCCAGACAGCGGTAGCCATAAGCCTGCCTGTCCCGCTGCCGGTACAGGCTGAACGCGGTGTACAGCAGCATCTCGATGATCAGAACCACCTGGCCGGAATCTCTCATCTGGCGCTGAAGCGGAAGAAGCTCGAGAATGAAGTCCGTCAATTGCTCATCGCTTCCCGCGCTGTCAAAAAGGCGTCTTCGGTAAACGGCAATATCCAGGAACCATCGGTTCATCCGCCTCCTCCTGTTCTTCGCCCTGCCCGCCCGCGTTGCCTCCGCATCGGTTCGGGCTTATACGCCGACCTCTTCCAGAACGGCTGTCGGCCGGTCTTCCGGAGAGACCGAAGCCGCAGGAGCGTACTCAACGACCGGCTTGCGGCGTCTTGCCAGAAAGACCGGCGGCGGCGCATATCCGATGCGCATGGCAATCAGCGGGTATTCCCGGTCTTCCATGCCGAAGCCCGCGCGCATTTCCCTGTCGAACGCCTCCGCCCGGCGGCGCTGGCTCTTCGTCATGCAGTCAGGGCGCTCGGCAAGCATAATACAGACCATGACCAGATAAGTCATCGGATGAATGGCCAGATTGTGCTCATGGGCCCGGAGCAGGAAGCGCTGATAACCTTCGCCGGCGACAATAAAACCTGCCGGAGAACTGTCCTCTACCGTCAGCAAGACCCATGACGCCGACTTGGAGGCGGTCCGCCGGGACCGAAGACCGTATACCCGGCTGAATCCGGCCAGGTTCAGCAGCCGAATCCGATTCCATTTGAACACGAATTTCGCCGCCAGCGCCACGGCCGGTCCAAATCCCATGGTGCGCATCCAGAGGCCGTCGCCCTTCTCCGCATAGGATTGGTCGGAGAAGCGAAGCCAATCGTAGGTCTCGTCCACGGTTCCGGCATGCTCCAGCCCGAACCGTTCCGCCGACCCGATCAGACGGGAGACCCGTCTGACCCCATTCGCGGAAGACACGACGTGCATCTTGATGCCGAAGGGGCGCAGCGCCTCCTCCAGATCTCCCCAGACTTCCGGCTCTACAGGACGGCCGTCGTGGGGATTGCGGTTGGTGAAGCGTTCCGTCACCGCCTGATGGAGACTCTTCTCCTGATCCGTCGGAGCGGGGCCCGGCTGAAGACGGATGCGGATGACAGCTCCGTCCTCCGACACGGCCGGAGGTTCTACTTCCGGCATAAGACCGATCCCCCGGGCCGCGGCCCGGATATTCTCCACTGCCGTTCCCAGCGCCATATAGGCCTGATGACCGCTGGGGTCCATTTGCGGAAGCAGGTGTTCGGAAGCAAGCGCAACCTCGAGATAATCTTCGCCGACAATGAATTTCCACGGCTGATGATTATGCGCCGATGTCCCCAGTCCGCCGCAGCGAATCAATTCCTTCATCTAATATCATCCTTCCTTCATGGTTTGACCGCCCTGTCCAGGGCGTCCGACGTCCTCATCCCTTCTCTTGCCGGCTGTTCCCAACACGCGGCTTGCCGCCAGACTGACGCCGGCTATGGCAGCCATAGTGTAGAGCAAAGAAGCGGAGGCGGTTAGCGAGTAGACTCCGGCAGCCGATGGAAGCCATGCGCCCAGCAGCGGGATGCCGGTGGCCCCGCCCAGGTTGCGCGCCATCTGAATCAGTCCTCCGGCCATGCCCCGCATTGCAGGTCCCAACGCATCCTGGGCTTCTAGCAGCAAGGAAGGCAGCTGGAAGCCGATGCCCAGCCCGATCAGCAGCGATGCTGCGATCATCAAAGGCTGTCTGGCGTCGCCCAACTGGTAAGCCAGCAGGAAGAACCCGGCCCCATTGACCGACCAGCCAAAGGTCGCGATGCGGACATAGGTCCATTTTCCCGCCAGGCGGCCTCCGACAATTCCGGATACCCCTGCGCCCAATACCACCGGAAAGAGAATCAGACCGGAGCGGGTCGCCGAACCGCCGCCGAACACCGCATGAGCCACGTAGGGAATATAACTGATGGAAGCATTCTGAATCAGACCTGCCATGCAGGCGCCGAGCAGAACATTGCGCAGAACCGGGTGACGGAAGACTGCGGGCGGCAGAACAGGCTCTTCCTTCGCAGACTGCCTGGAGAACTGCCATCCCATGAACAGAACCGAAGCGGCAATAAGAAGCAGCCAGAGTTCCCAGGTCTCCGGGTGGTTCCTCCACGCCTGAATGCCGGCCAGGAGCACGGCCGGACCTGCGCTGAGCGCGGCAAACACAGGCCAATCCAGACCCCGAAGCCGGCCAAGCGGCACTCTTCCCTCGGATCGGAGTCCCGACAGCTGGAGAGAAGCGACGGCAAGACCAAAAGGAAGCACCAGCCAGAAACACCAGCGCCAGCCGGCCGTATCGGTGATCCAGCCTCCAAGGAGAGGGCCGGCCAGATTGGCGAGAACCTGAACCGTTCCCAGATACCCGAACAGCCGGGCCCGTTCCTTCCCCTCGAACAGAGCGCCGACTGCGGCCAGGACCGAGGTGCTTAACAGTCCTGCTCCCACTCCCTGTAGAACTCTGTAAGCTACCAGCTGCCCCATCGTCCGGCTCGTTCCCGCAAGCCCGGTGCCGGTCAGGAAGAGCGCGATGCCCGCAATCAGCACGGGCCTCCAGCCTATCTCATCCGCCAGCTTGCCGTAGAGCAGCATCGGAGCCGAGATCGCCAGAAGATAGGCGCCGAATACCCAACTGTACAGCTCGCCTCCTCCAAGCTCGGCAGTAATGGAAGGCATCGCTGTCGCCACCATCGTCTGGGTCAATCCGGTCAGGCTCATCGCAAGCAGAATTCCGGTCAGGTTGCGCGCCTTTGCATTCATGCGTCCGTCATCTGCTTGCCCGCCGCAGCGACAGGCACCTTCGCCGCACTGCGGCGGACCGTACCCGCATTCCCGTCTACAACGATCTCCTGGCCGTCGGCAATCTGGCGCGTGACTCCGGGCACGCCCATCACCGCAGGAATTCCGTATTCCCGGGCGACAATCGCCGCATGGGAGACCGCATTGCCCGTCTCGGTCACTACGGCCGCCGCGGAGGCGAACAACGGAGTCCAGGAAGGATTCGTATACGGACAGACGAGGATATCGCCGGGTTCCATAAGGTGGAAATCCTTCTCCGAAAGAATGATCCGCGCTCTTCCGCGGGCAATGCCGGCGCTGGCCGCCTTGCCTTCCAGCTTGTCGCCGGCGGACCGTCCGCCCTCCTCCAGAAAGCGGGCCTGCCAGCGGTTGTTCATCTCGCGGTAGATCCGTTTGCGGCGCTCCAGCAGCAGCCGCGCCTCTTCCGGTTCAAGAAGTTTCCCCGACAGCCAGGCGGTCAGCTCTTCCCCGAACAGATAATAGATGTCTTCCGGCTCCGAGAGCAGACCTGTCCGGTGAAAGCGCAGGCCGCACTCGCCGGCGATCTCCTGCAGAGCGGCCAGAGGACGCGTCAGGTCGAAATGGCTGTTCTCTTCGAATACCTGTAAATCCCGGTAGCGATCGGCCAACCGGCTGAACCGGGAGGAGAATCCCGGCAGATAGCGCAGCTTGCGTCTGACCCGTTCGCGGGTCTCGCGATACTGCTCTCCCCGGGCAGCGAACGGATAGGAATCCAGCCGGGCCAGGCCGCGGAGTATGCTGTAGACCGGCCGGGGGTCTTTGCGCCAGACCGGTGTGGAGAGATACCAGGTCATGCCCTCGCGGTGGCCGTACTCCTGCATGAACGTCTCCAGCATGGTCCGAAAGGCCTCATCCGCGATTTCGCCGGTCCCTTCCGACGCCTGCTCCAGCAGTTCCAGACGACGGCTCGCCGCCTCGGCCAATTCCCACATCGCTTGATTAACATCGGTTGTCCGCGTGCCCAGATCCTGCAGCAGATCTCCCAGCGCTTCATCGGCTCTGCGGGGACCAAGCGCCAGCACCAGGTGAACCTTAAGCAGCCGTTCCGCGATATTCATGGCAAAAGTCCCCTTGGCGCGTTCCTCCATCGTCTCCGTCCAGGCTGCGGTCACACGTTCGAAGCGGGCCAGCAGCTCCGCTTCCGGCATGCCGCCGAGCGGCACAGGAGCGCATATCTCCTCCAGCTTCCGGCGGTATTCGTTCTCCCACCATGCCGCCCAGTTCCGGCTCAGCATCTCCGAGATGCAGGCCGGAAGGCCGAGCAGCTTCACGCTGGGACGGGGGTTCGGAATCCGGAAGGCCTCGGCCCACTGCTCCAGCTCGCTTCCGGAAGAAGTTCCCGGGAAGATGAAGCCGAACTGGCGGAAGACGTGAACCGAACCTCCGATAAAAATCCGGGCGGTAATGACATCGAGCGGTTTCGGCGGAACCGGAAAGCGCTCCGTCACCTTTCCCATGACGAATTTCTGAATGGGGGTCAGCCGTTTCTCCGCAGGAAGACGGATTTCTCCGGACAGCGTGGTGATGGCCCGGGTCTGAAGCAGATAGACGCGGCCCGCCGAACAGGCGAATTCCACATCCTGCGGGCAGCCAAAATGCTGTTCAAGCCGGAGCCCAAGCCTTCCCAGCTCCAGAACGGCAGCATCCCCGATAACCGGACGCACGCTGTCGCCGTCCCCTCTCTCGGCAATCTTCAGCGCATGGCCGCGCCGGTCCAGCCGGAACACCTCACCGGCCGTCTGCCCGGAGACCAGCGCCTCGCCCAATCCCGCCGCAGCTTCGACCAGCATATGCCCCCGGTCATTGCGGACAGGGTCCACCGTGAACAGCACGCCCGCCGATTCGGCGGGAACCATGCGCTGAATCACGACGCCGATGGCCGTCTCCGTATGCGGAACTCCCCGACGATCCCGATAATCCAGCGCCCGTTCGCTCCACATTGAAGCCCAGCAGCTCCGGAGCACGTCGAGCAGTTGAACTTCGCCTTCCACGTTCAGAAAGGTCTCCTGCTGGCCGGCAAAAGTAGCGCCCGACAGGTCCTCCGCGGTAGCCGAGGAGCGGACGGCGACCTTTCCGCCGCCCAGCCTATGGTAGGCATTCAGCAGTTCCCGGGACAGACCTTCCGGCAGCCCGGCGCTTGCCAGACACTCCTGCGCCGCCTCGGAGCATGCGCGCCAGTTCCGGCGGCGAAGCGGCTCTTCCAGCCGCTCCATCAGGCGGCATGCCTCTATCACCCTGCGATAAGCGCCCGTTGTAACGCAGAAGCCCGGAGGAACCGGAAGACCGAGACTCAGCATTTCCCCCAGGTTCGCTCCTTTTCCCCCGACTTCACCCAACATGCGGGCAGAGGCTTCCTCCAGCCCAAGAATATTCATCGCTCTTCCTCCTCAATAAACGCAGCGGATGCCTGCTCGGGCGGCATCCTCCGCAATCCGGGTCAGCTCTGCTCCGAGCGAATCGGCGAACTTCTGGATCGTCCGCAGTCTGAATAGGGAATCACTGTAGTAAATGCCCAGCAACAGTTCTCCGTTCGCAATCAGCCCCGACAGATCCAGTTCATACAGCCGGTCGCCCTTGCGGGAGAACTTGGTATAGTAGGGACCTACATTCTCGAAGCCGTAATTCAGCGTCGGTTCGCTCCCGTTGAACCCGAAGCGGGCCCTTCCGTCAATCAGTTCTACGCCGGTAGCGCGGAAAGAATCCGCGCGGCCGAAGAAGTCGATCCGTACGGACGTCTGCTCATGCGGAAGCGGCAGATTCAAGCCCAATCCATACGCATAGTTATAGAGCGCGCCCTGCAGCGAGCCGTCCTCCAGATGGCGGGATACCGTCTCCAGCTGGTCGCGGATCGACATATCGGGCTCAAACGAGAGTCGAACCGGGTAATCGACGGCATAGAAGCCTGCGGATTTGAACAGATTGCGGTCCAGCGGCAAATTTCGGCCAATGGTTCGTTCGCAGACCGTAATGTCTTCCCTGCCTGTCCACTCTCCGAGCACCCGGACAAGCGCCAGCCAGATATAAGAGTAAATAGCGACCGCCGCTCCGGTTCTGCCTTCCTGCTGTACAATAGCCGCCGGAAGCGGCCAGGCCAGCAAGTGCATTCGCTCCGTCTCCAAGGTATTCCCGCCCTGCCTGTGGTCATACGGCAGCTCCAGCCGGACCGGCGAGCGTTCGTCTGTCCATTTATTCACATAGGTATTCAGCTTCTCCCGCGGGAAATTGTCCAGGAACCGGATATAATCGCCGTAATCATCGGGCGCTCCGGCCGCCGGAGGATTCATCCCAAGCTGCAGCGCCCGGTAAATGACCGTGAACTCCCGGCTGAGCGCCTTCACCATCAGGATATCGCCGATCAGCGTCGGCAGAGCCAGAAGGAGATGCGATTCGCTGCCCTTGGTGTACATCGCAACCTGAATAAGCGGCCAGCGGGTTAAATCTACCTTCCGGTGGAGCGCAGCCGTGCGGTCTTTCAGTGAATCCCAGAATGCTTCTTCAGATTCTTCCGTCCGGTCCTCCATGATGAACGGCAGCGGACCCGGAAGCTTCAGAATCTGCATATGCTCGCTCTGTTCCCGTTGCGGAAAGACGGCGCGCAGCAGAGGATGGCGTTCAAGCAGGATTTCCCAGGTGCGCCCGAACAGCTCTTTGCTGACCGGAAAATGCAGAACGCCGTGCACCTCCACGTTCAGAATCGGCTGCCGGGCCCAATTCCACCATTTCTGAGCCGGACTGAGCGGAATGATGCTCTCAATCTGTGCAGGCAGATGCTGCTGGTCAATGGACATGGTTAACCTCCTCTGTCTCTTCGGACGTCTCTTCCTGCGCCTTGCTCATAATCGCTGCCGCCAGCAGGCGGGCGGACGGATATTCATACAGAAGCCGCGGATTGACAGCAACCCCGGTATGTTCCCGGATCATGCTGTTCAACTCCACCAGAATCAGTGAATCCAGATCAATGTCCGCAAAATCGGTATCGACTCCGAACTCCACCGGTTCAACCAGCAGGGATTGGATCGCTTCTACCAGAAACGCAGCCAGTTCCTCTTCATTTAAAATTCTCTGCTCTGCCGGCTTCACCGGCAAAACTGCAACTTCGGCCGGAGCAACGGCAGCCGGAGCCGCCGCAGGCTCGGCATCTTCCAGAGCTTCCGCGAACCAGTGCCGCCGGCGCTGGAACGGGTAGGAAGGAAGCAAGGCCTTTCTCCGCGAATAACCGGCGTCCCAGGCTTCCCCGTCGAGTTCCACTCCCTGAACGAACAGGCGGGCCAACTGACGCAGCAGCACCTCATCCTCCGGGGCCTCGTCCGAGAGATCCATGACCGGTTCAAAGCCGAGTTCCACGGCAGCGGCAAGCTCGGCCCGGCGTTCTTCCAGCCCTACTCCAGCCACCGCCGCTCCCGGACCCGCTTCGTTGGTTAGGAGCTCCGTTAGGGTCAGGACGCTGAGATCGCCGCTCTCCTCGGGTGTCTTCTCTCCTCCCCATAGCCGGAGCATCGCTTCCTGCGCCGTCCATTCGCCGCGGACACAGCGGGCCGCCAGAGCCCCGGTTCCCAACCCGGCGATACGGGAGGACGGCGCCCAGGTCTTCCATTGTTCCGCTATCAGGCAGCCGGCGGCGAACCGTACTGTATCTGGAGCCTGCGGATTGGTCAGCAGGGCCGCCGCATCGCTTCCCGGCGGCAGGTTCAGCAGGCGGCTGAACCCTTCGCGGAACCGCGGGTTCGACTCATAGAGCGAACGCGCACAGCGCAACATTCCGGGTCCGTCGCCGATTACGAATACATGGGCCTTCCCTGCACCAGGGGGCACGCTCCCGCCGGCCGAGAACGGACGGCTTCCTCTCGGTTCTCCGCCTTCTTCGTTCTGCCAGGCGCTCCACTGTCCGCCATCGCTCAGCACAGCGGCGTAGCGTACAGGCAGCCGCATTCTCCCCGTGTTCAGCGTATAGCAGGCGTCCGGCAGAGACAGTTCCGGATCGGATTGGAAGCGGCGCGCAATCTGCCGAATCTGTTCCTCCAGCGCTTCCGCCGTCCAGGCCGAGAGCGTCAGCAGATGGGCGGGCCGTTCGGTCCCTGCCGGGACTGCGGGCCGCTCGGGAGCCTGCTCCACGATGAGATGCGCATTGCTGCCCCCAAGACCGAAGGAGCTGATCCCTGCGCGGCGGACGCCGTCCGGCGTCTCCCACGGGGCAAAGGTTTTGGCGATCCGAAACGGCGTCCGTCCGAGGTGAAGCTCGGGGTTCGGCTTGTCAAATTGAGGCTGTCCCGGCAGAGTTCGGCTGCGGAGGGCCATCACGGTCTTCACCAGCGAGGCAATTCCGGCCGCTTCGCCCAGATGTCCGATCACCCCTTTGACCGAGCCGATATGGATGTCCGCCACAGGGCTTGCCGGAGCAAAGACTTTCTCCAGCGCCTGAATTTCAATCGGGTCGCCAAGCGGAGTTCCTGTCCCGTGGGTCTCGATGTAGGAGATGCTGCCGGGCTCGCAGCCGGACCGCTCCAGCGCTTCCCGGATTACGGCGCTCTGCGCGGCCGGGTTGGGCGCAGTCAGTACAGCAGCCCGTCCGCCGTGGTTGACGGCTGTTCCCTTGATGACGGCGTGGATGAAATCCCCGTCCTCGATTGCCGCCTGCAGCGGCTTCAGCAGCACAGCTCCAGCCCCTTCGCCGGCCACGGTGCCGTCGGCTTTCTCATCGAACGGCAGGCAGCGGCCGCTCGGGGAGGTGATGTTGAGATTATTCACCACGGAGAAGCGTTCCGGGCTGAGATGAAGCGCAACACCGCCGGCCAGCGCCATTGCGCATTCGCCGGCAAGCAGACTGCGGCAGGCCTGATGTACCGCTACCAGGGACGAAGAGCATGCGGTATCCACGAAGACGCTCGGTCCGTGCAGATCCAGGAAGTAAGAGATGCGATTCGCCACCATATTCGGCTGGTTGCCGAGCAGGGCGAACGGTTCCTTGGCGGCGGGGCTCTGGGCAATTGCAGCCATGTAATCGCTGCTCGACGCCGTCACGAAGACGCCCGTCCGGCTTCCTGCAAGCTTGCTGCCGCCGTATCCGGCATAGTCGAGGGCCTCCTGGACCACTTCAAGCAGCAGCCGCTGCTGCGGATCAATGAGTCCCGCTTCCTTCGGTGACATATGGAAGAAGAGGGCGTCGAACCGGTCGATTTCTTCGAGAAAAGCTCCCCGGGACGCCTGCTCCGGCCGGATGCCCGCTCCAATCGGATGAATCGCTTTCAACCGCGATTCGGACATAACGCCGATCGGCGTTTCACCGCCCTCCAGCATTCTCCAGAACGCTTCAGGGGACTCGCCTCCCGGCAGGCGGCAGGCCAGACCGATAATGGCAACGTCGTTCTCGCCTGCGGCCTCCGCCCATTCTCTCCTGTCTGCTCCTGCGGATTGCAGAGAAGCCGCATTCCGATTCGCAGCCGGACGCTCCTCCGCCTGTGCGGCAGCCGCCTCCGCCTGCGATCCGCCCAGCTTGTCCGCCAGCATGCGCGTCTGGCTGTCGACGGTCGGATGGGTGAACAGATCGGCGACATCAACCGCACCCGGGAAGCTATCATCCAGCGACATTTTGACCTTGACGACCTTGATCGAGTCTCCTCCGGCATCGAAGAAGGACGTATCTCCCTGAAAATCGCTGTGTTCCAGCACGGACGTCCAAATCTCTTCGACCGTTCTTCTCAATTCTTCCGCCGAAACGGCAGGGGAGAACTCCGGAGAAGCCTCCGGCAAAGAAGAAGGACTCTTATCCGCTTGCTGCCACTGCTGAATCAGGGCGGTGCGATCGGTCTTTCCGTTGCCATTGACAGGAATGGAATCGACCCGGCATATCCGGTGCGGCAGCATATAGGCGGGCAGCCGTTCTTTGAGATGGGCCCGCAGCGCGTCGATATCTTTCTCGGACTCGCTGACTGCGAAGCAGAGCATTTCCTTGCTTCCGTCCGAAGTCTCGCGGACCGCTGCAGCCGTCCGTACAATGCCCGGGCAGGTCAGCGCCTGGCTCTCGATCTCGCCCAGTTCAATCCGGAAGCCGCGGATCTTGACCTGCATATCGCGCCTGCCCACTATATCCAGGTTGCCGCCCGGGAGCCAGGTTCCGAGATCCCCGGTTCTGTACAGACGGCCGCCTTCAGCGACGAACGGATTCGGAATGAAGGAGGCTTGCGTTCTTGCCTCGTCATGCAGATAGCCGCAGGCGACGCCCACGCCCGAAATGCAAATTTCGCCCACTTCTCCCGGACCGCAGAGTCTGGTTGCATCGTCGGGGTCGATAATGTAGACCTGAACATTGGCAATTGGCTTGCCGACATGAACCCGCTCGGTTCCTTCCGGAAGCGGGACTTCAACGGGATGACAGCTCATCCAGATCGAGGTTTCCGTGGGGCCATAGACGTTGACAAGCTGCGTGTTCGGGAGGTGCTCGGCAGCCCGGTTAATAAAGGCAACGGGCAGCCGCTCTCCGCCGAGAAAAGCCAGACGGAGCGACCCAAGGTCGGGGCGCAGGCGCGGACCGAGCAGATTCGTCCAGAGCGACCATGTCGTCGGAACGGAATTCCATACGGTGATTCGATACTGTTCAAGAGATCGGGCAATAATCCAGGGGTCTTGGACATCGGATGAAGGGAGAAGGCAGAGGCAGCCGCCGCCAAGCAGCGGGCTGAAGATTTCGAACAGCGACATATCAAATCCGTAAGGCGAGACGTTGAGGTACCGGTCGTTCTCATTGAGACCAAATTCCCGGTAGTTGGAGGCCAGAGAGTTGACCAGGCCCCGGTGGTGAAGCATGACGCCCTTGGGAACTCCGGTGGTGCCTGAAGTGAACAGCACGCAGGCCAGATCTTCCGTCGTGTTGACGCTTTCCAGAGGTTCGGAGGAGCACCTGAAGAGCCCTTCATTTACAGGAACAATCTTCTTCAGCAGAGGCGTTCCTTCGGCAAGCTGATTCGCTTTGCCGGCCGATCCCGAATGAATGACAACCGTTCGCAAACGGGCCTGAACGGCGATCTCTTTCAGCCGAAGCAGCGGCTGGAGCGGATCGAGAGGCACGTAGGCCGCGCCGGATTTCAATATGCCCAGCAGAGCCACGGGGAGGAATTCCGACTTGTCCATCAGGACTCCAACCAGCTCTCCCCGGGATACCCCTTCCTGCCTGAGCAGCCGCGCAAGTCGGTTCGATTCGGCGTCCAGTTCGGAGTAAGACAACTCCCGGCCGTCAAAACAAACCGCTGTGCGATCTTTCCAACGTGCCGCCGCTTCCGAGAACAGATCATGAATGGGCAAAGAATCGGTCAATATCAAGTCTTTACACTCCTTTTACCATATCATGGAATTCATGTCCCAATTCCGATGACAGCGGGTTGTTTTTATCCTAAATTTTCAGGATTTTGGGAGATTATAGATTTGTAACTTTTTCTTTACAAAAAGTACGTTAACATATTATTGTAATATCTGACAATCGGTTTTTTTACAAAATAGAACAATTTTTGATTAAAGTGTCATTTAATTCATCTACTTAATTACTTTCGTTTTTCTCTTTCAAATTAAAACTAGTGAATGGAGGATGCGGCGATGAAAGGTGTTCTGTTCTATGAGCATGGGGGTCCTGAAGTGCTACGCTATGAGGAGATGGAGGAACCCGAAGCGGGAGAACACGAGGTTGTAGTCCGGATCAAGGCGGTCGGCATGAACTACAACGATATCTGGGCCCGGCAGGGATTGCCCGGCATCAAGTTCACTCTTCCCCATATCCCGGGAACCGACGCCGCGGGGGAGATCGTGCAGATCGGCAAGCGGGTGACTACGGTTAAGGTCGGCGACCGCGTGGCCGTGCATCCCATTCTGTCCTGCCGGATCTGTTCGGATTGCACATCCGGCCGGGAATATTTCTGCAGAAACACCCGGGTCTGGGGGTTTCAGACCGGCCCCCGCATGGGCGGATACGTCCAATACGCGAACCTGCCGGAAGCCAATGTTTTTCCCATTCCGGATACGGTCACCTATGAGGAAGCCGCTTCCCTCACCGCCTGCCTGGGCACTTCCTGGCATATGCTTGTGACGCGCGCCCGGATACAGCCCGGCGAAACCGTTCTCATCTGGGGAGCGACCAGCGGCATCGGAACGACCGCCATCCAGATTGCGAAACTCTTCAATGCCCGCGTAATCGCCGTGGCCGGCTCCGACGAGAAGCTGGAAGCGGCAAGGCAGCTTGGAGCCGACGAGACCATCAACTACCGAACCGAGAATGTCTTCAGAACGGTCCGCAAATTGACCGACAAGCGCGGAGTGGATGTTGTATTTGAGCATACAGGAGTCAACACCTGGAATACGAGCATCCAGTGCATGGCCTACGGGGCCAGACTCGTCACCTGCGGCAATACGACCGGATTCCACGCCCAGCTGGACCTGCGCGTTCTCTTCTGGAAGCAGCTCAGTCTGCTCGGCTGTCACTCCATGAACAAGTATGAAGTTCAAGAAGGCTGGAAGTTCGTCAAGACCGGTCATATCAAGCCCCTGATCGACCGCATTCTTCCCCTGGAACATGCAGCCGAAGCGCATAGCCGGTTCGAGAGCGACAACCGGGTAGGCCGAATCATTCTGACTCCCTGGGAGGCCAAATCCGCTTATAACTATGTATGAGGAGGATGACCATGCTCTTTGAATCGCTCCAGATTGAGACGCTGACCGATATGTTCCGCCTCAGAGCCCGGCAGCAGCCGGAAGCTCGGGCATGCTTGTACCTGCTTGACTCCGGGCTGGAGAACGGAAGCTATACATACGGCGAGCTGGACCGAAAGATCCGCTCTGTCGCGGCCCTGGTCCAGGAGATCGCTTCTCCCGGCGACCGGGTCCTGCTGCTCTATCCGCCGGGACTCGACTTCATCGCCGCCTTCTTCGGCTGCCTCTATGCCGGCGTCGTAGCCGTCCCCGCCTATCCGCCCAAACAGAACCGGCATCTGCTCCGTCTCCAGGCCATCGTCGCCGACGCCGACGCCTGCGCCGTGCTGACCACCGGGGATATTCTCGGACGCGTCTCCCGCGGGCTGGACGAGCATCCCCGGCTGGCCGGGCTGGCCTGGCGGGCCACCGACCGCGGCGGTCTGCCGCAGGAAGATGCCTTCCGCCCGGTGCCGCTGACCGGCGATACTCTGGCTTTTCTGCAGTACACGTCCGGTTCGACCGGCCAGCCCAAGGGCGTCATGGTCAGCCATCATAACCTGCTCTGCAACTGCGATATGATCCGTTCCCAGTGGGGGCTTACGGAGCGGGAAGTCTGCGTCTCCTGGCTGCCGGCGTTCCACGATATGGGACTGATCGGCATGATCCTGACCTCCCTCTATCTGGGTGCGTTCATTGTCCTTATGGCTCCCGTATCCTTCATCCAGCGCCCGCTGCTCTGGCTGGAGGCCATGTCCCGCTACCGGGGCACCTTCACGGCTGCTCCGAACTTCGGCTATGAACTCTGTGTGAAAAAAATTACAGATGAAGCTGCCGCTTCCCTGGATCTCTCCTCTATGCGCGTCGCTGCCAACGGCTCCGAGCCGGTCCGCGCCTCCACGCTTGCCGCCTTCGCCGAGCGCTTCGCCCCCGCCGGATTCCCGCCCGAGGCGGCCGCTCCCTGCTACGGACTGGCCGAAGCTACGCTCCTCGTCGCCGGCCACAGCGGCGTTCCCGAGCTGCGAAGCGCCGACCGTGTCGCTCTGGAACGCCACGAGCTGCAGGAACCGTCCGACAAAGCCTCCGCCGCCGAGCTCGTCAGCTGCGGCCCTTCTTCCGACCGTACCCGTATGGCCATCGTTCATCCCGAGACGCGGGAAGTGTGCCCGGACGGCACCGTCGGCGAAATCTGGCTGTCCGGCCCTTCCGTGGCGCTGGGCTACTGGCGCAGGCCCGACGTCACCGCCGAGGTCTTTCAGGCGACCCTCGCCGGCTCCGGCGACGGGCCGTTCCTGCGCACCGGCGATCTCGGCTTCCTCGATGAAGGCCGGCTGTTCGTGACCGGCCGCATCAAGGATCTCATTCTGATCCGCGGCCGCAACCTCTACCCGCAGGACCTGGAGCTGGTCAGCGAACGCAGCCATCCCGCTCTTCTGCCCGGCGCCTCCGCCGCCTTTACGGTGGAGATCGCCGGGGAGGAGCGGCTGGTGGTGGTCCAGGAAGTCGCCCGGCATACGAAGGACACCGGCGAGGCCATGGCCTCGATTCGCCGGGCCGTCTTTCAGGAGTATGACGTCTCGCCTTACGCCGTCGTCCTCATCCGCCAGAGCTCCCTGCCCAAGACCTCCAGCGGCAAAATCCAGCGCCGCGCCGCCCGCGCCGAGTTTCTGGAGGACCAGCTTACCGTCGTCGCTCAGTGGCGCGAAGGTGAGGAGACCTCCAGCTCTGAACAAGCCGAAGCCGCTGCCGGAATGGGAATTCCGGCAGCTCCGGCCGCGGGCAGACCCGGAAGCGAAACCGGCCGGAGCGAAGCGGAGAACGGGAATGGCCCCGCCCCGGCAGCCATCGAACGCTGGCTGACCGCCGAGCTGAGCCGCACGCTCGGGCTCTCCCCCGCCCGGATCGACCCGCAGCGTCCTTTCTCAGACTACGGCCTCGACTCCGTCCAGGCCGTCGAGCTGGCCGGTCGGTTCCAGAACTGGCTCGGCCGGCCAGTCTCCGACACGCTCGCCTGGGACTTCCCCGGCATCGCCGCCGTTGCCCGTCATTTCGGTGCCGCGAACGGAACGGGAGACCTTCCAGGCCGCAGCGCAGCGGACAAGCAGGGGTCAGACCGGAAGGAGAACGGGCAGCCTCCGATCCGGGAGAGCTTGGAACATCCCGGATCCGATGAGGCAGACAGCGTCGCCGGTCCGGTCGCCATCGTCGGCATCGCCTGCCGCTTCCCCGGTGCCCCGGACCCGGACGCCTTCTGGTCCCTGCTTCGCCAGGGCCTGGATGCCGTCGGCGAAGTTCCCGCCGACCGCTTCGATCTGGACCGCTTCTTCGATCCCGACGCCGCTGTCCCCGGCAAAACCTCGTCCCGCTGGGGCGGCTTCCTCGGCGCCGTCGATGCCTTCGATCCCGGCTTCTTCGGCCTCTCCGCCCGCGAAGCCGACAGCATGGACCCGCAGCAGCGCCTGCTGCTGGAGCTGGCCGCCGAGGCGCTGGACGACGCCGGGCTGCCTGCCGCTTCCCTCGCCGGTTCCGACACCGGCGTCTTCGTCGGCATCAGCGCCAGCGATTATTCCCGCCGCCTCTTTGCCGATCCCGACCGGATCGACATCTACTCCGGCACCGGTGGCGCGCTCAGCATCGCCGCCAACCGCCTGTCCTATCTGCTCGATCTGCGCGGCCCCAGCCTGGCTGTCGATACCGCTTGCTCTTCGTCGCTCGTCGCCGTTCATCTCGCCTGCCGCGCGCTGGCCGCCGGCGAAGCCTCGGTCGCGCTCGTCGGCGGCGTCAATCTGATTCTCGCGCCCGATCTGTCGATTAATTTCGCCAAGATGGGCGCCATGGCTCCCGACGGCCGCTGCAAGTCCTTTGACGCCCGCGCCGACGGCTATGTCCGCGGCGAAGGCGCCGGACTGCTGGTGCTCAAGACGCTGGAGCAGGCCCGCGCCGACGGCGACCGCATCTATGCCGTGATCCGCGGCTCGGCTGTCAACCAGGACGGCCGCAGCAACGGCCTGACCGCTCCCAGCCGCCAGGCTCAAGAAGCCGTGCTGCGCAGCGCCTATTCCCGGGCCGGCGTCTCGCCCGGCGATCTGCGCTACATCGAGACGCACGGCACCGGGACGCCGCTCGGCGATCCGATCGAAGCCGCCGCGCTCGGCGCCGTGCTGGCCGAGGGCCGCCCCGAAGGCCAGCTGTGCGCCATCGGCTCGGTGAAGACGAACATCGGCCATCTGGAAGCGGCCGCCGGCGTCGCCGGTCTCATCAAGACCGCGCTGGCCCTGTGGCACCGCGAGCTTCCCGCCAGCCTGCACTTCGGCGAGGCCAACCCGCGCATTCCGTTTGACCGCCTGCCGCTGAAGGTGCAGACCGCTCCTTCGGCCTGGCCGGTCGGAGAGCCCGGCGAAGCGCCGCTGGCCGGCGTCAGCTCCTTCGGCTTCGGCGGCACCAACGCCCACGTCGTGCTCCAGGCGGCCTGGAAGGAGGCGGCCGTCTCCGAAGAGAACGGCGGGCATCTGTTAAAGGGTGCGGCTCCTGGCGCCCCTTCGGAGCCTTCCGATTCTCGGCACACCGGAGGGAAAGTCAACCGTACGGTTTGTATCGAAAGCGGCGAGCCGGCAGCTTCCGACGCCGGTACGCCGGAGGCAACGGACGCTCCGCTTCTCCCGCTGCCGCTGTCGGCGCACTCGCCGGCCGCGCTCGCGGACATGGCCCGCCGCTACGCCGGCTACCTGGACACGGCCCCGGCTTCCATCGGGGCCATCGGCTACAACGCCGCCCGCCGCCGGGATCACCGGTCGTTCCGTCTGTTCGTCGCCGGCCGCTCCGCTTCCGAGTGGGCGGCGGCGCTGCGCGAGGCGCTGGACGAACGGGCA
>NZ_JAVFHT010000027.1:0-44305 GCF_031470375.1 Paenibacillus glufosinatiresistens | reverse complement strand
GGTTTCTTTTTGTATTCCACCAGCAAAAAAACGGGGCTGTCTCTCAGGTCATTTTATGACCCTTTTGAGACAGCCCCTTTCGTGCTTTTTGTACATAAGTCCTGGTGGCGGATGGTCCGGGCTCTTCGTCCGTCTACCGGCGCAGACTGGAAGGTGTCTGTCCGCGGAACTGCCGGAAGACGCGGTTAAAAGTGCGCACATTCGTGAATCCGCATTCCAGCGCAATGTCGGTTAAGGTCCGGTTCGTATGAAGAATGAGCTCTTCGGCCTTGTTCACCCGAATATGATTGAGATAGGACACGAAGCTCAGACCGGTGGCGTTCTTGAAGAAGCGCGAGAAATGGAACCGGCTCATTCCCGCTTCCCGGGCCGCCTCGTCCAGCGTGACGGGAGCGGAATAATGCTTCTCCAAATAATCAAGCGCTCCCTGCATCGCCGTAAGTCCCGTTCCCAGCCGCCGGTCCCTGCCGGGCTCCGCCGGCTTGCTTCCGATGCTGCGAAGAATCAGACCGCACAATTCATACAGCAGGCCGGTAATCAGCAGCTCATAATGCGGGGGCCGCTCTTCGGCTTCAAGCTTCATGCGCGTTATCCGGTCATGGGCGGCGGCCGACAGCAGGGCTTCCGGGCTCTCCGGCGGCTTGCCGCTGCTCTCCACAAATGGCGACGACAGGCGAACCTCCTGCGGCCAGCCGCCCGGATACCCGATTAGCCGCGGATTGAACACAATAATGAGGATCGTCGATTCGAGTCCCCGGCTGTCGTAGTAATGGATATCTCCGCTGCAGCTGATCGCCATGTCTCCCTGGCGGAGCAGCCGGCTCTCCGAATTGACCCCTGCCCGGATGGAGCCCTCCGCCACATACATGAACTCCAGGTCGTTATGCCAGTGAGCGAGAAAGCTGAAGTTGCGCAGCAGCATCGGCGTGAACGGCAGAGTGGAATTATAGGATCGATTCTCGTGATAGGCTTTCATAAGCTGGATAATAGCAAAAAATGACCGGTCTCGCAACTGAATTGGCGAGCCGCATGAGCTCCTGACCGCCTACAATAAGAGTGTAACGGCGGAAGGCCGGACAGACCGACAACCGGGAAGGAGCAAGACAAATGACCAAGAGAGCATTAATCGTAAGAGGCGGATGGGACGGGCATGAGCCGGTGCAGGTATCCGAAATTTTTGCCGGACTGCTTCGCTCCGAAGGCTTTGAAACCGAGATATCCGATACGCTCGACAGCTTCCGGGACGAAGAGAAGCTGATGGACCTCGATCTGATCGTCCCCATCTGGACGATGGGCGAAATAGCGGAGGAGCAGCTGCGGCCGGTGCTCAAGGCCGTGGAGTCGGGCGTAGGAATCGCCGGCTGTCATGGAGGGATGTGCGATTCCTTCCGTACCAGCGTGGATTGGCAATTTATGACCGGTTCCCAGTGGGTAGCCCACCCGTTCAACGACGGGGTGGAATATGAAGTGAATGTGGTCCGTAACGGTTCCAGCCCGATTGTGGAAGGAATCGGAGATTTCAGAGTGGTCTCGGAGCAGTACTACCTGCATGTGGACCCCTGCGTCAATGTGTTGGCAACGACGACTTTTGCCGTCAGCGAAGGGCCGCACTCGGCCAACGGAGCCATCACCATGCCGGTCGTCTACACGAAGAAATGGGGACAGGGGCGGGTGTTCTACAACTCGCTTGGACACCATGCCGATATCTTCGACATTCCCGAAGCGAAGGAGCTGATGCGCCGCGGATTCCTCTGGGCGGCGGGAGAGGGGAGGAAGCAGGCATGAACAAGATCCGGATCGGCGTTATCGGCTGCGGCAACATCAGCGGGATCTATTTCGAGAATCTGACGAAGCTGTTTTTGCATACGGAGGTGTATGCCTGTGCCGACAGAAACTGCGAGCGGGCGGAAGCTGCGGCGCAGGAATACGGTATCCCGAATGTGTGGAGTACGGAAGAACTGCTGGGTTCGGAGGAGATCCAAATTGTTCTCAACCTGACCACCCCGGAAGGACACTTCGAGATCTGCCGGCAGGCGCTGCTTCAGGGCAAGCATGTCTATGTAGAGAAGCCGCTCTCGCTCACGCCCCAGGAGGGACGCGAGCTGGTGGATTTGGCCCGGGAGCGGGGACTTATGCTGGGCTGCGCCCCTGACACCTTCCTTGGAGCCGGCCTGCAGACGTGCCGCAAGCTGATCGACGACGGTTTCATCGGGGAGCCGGTGGCGGCGACCGCCTTTATGGTCTGCCACGGGCATGAGAGCTGGCATCCGGCCCCGGCTTTTTATTATCAAAAGGGCGGCGGTCCGATGTTCGACATGGGGCCTTACTATTTGACCGCGCTTGTCTCGCTGCTGGGCCCGGTCCGCACAGTATGCGGCATGGCCCGGACTTCTTTTGCCGAACGGACCATTACCAGCGAGCCGAAATTCGGAGAGCGCATTCAGGTGGAGGTGCCGACGCATGTCGCCGGGACCTTGGAGTTCGCTTCCGGTCCAATAGCGACGATGATTACCAGCTTCGACGTCTGGGACAGCACGCTTCCGCGGATTGAAATCTACGGGTCCCGGGGAACGCTGATCGTTCCCGATCCCAATACCTTCGGCGGTCCGGTTCTGTTCAAGCCGGCGGGGGGAGCGGAGTTCAAGGAAATCCCGCTGCTGTTCGGCTACAGCGACAACAGCCGCGGCCTTGGGATTGCCGATATGGCGGAATGCGTGCTCCGGGGCGGCAAGCCCAGAGCAAGCGGCGAGCTGGCAGACCATGTGCTGGAAATTATGCAGGCCTTCCACACCAGCTCGGATACGAAGCGGTATGCAGAGCTTGAGACCTCCTGCGAGCGGCCGGAGCCGCTGGCAATGGGGCTGGTGCGGGGCGTTTTAAGATAGCAGCGAATCCCAGGATTATGGTATAATCCGCAGCAAATGGTTTATTACCGGAGGGATCACGTTGAAGCCTGTTGCGGAATTTCACAATGCGCATATTATTCTGGATATGCCTTCGCCTGCCGCTGAGGAAATCAAGCGAATCAGAGAGCGGCTGCGGGATGAATTCCGCGCATCGCTTCCCGTAGAAATCACCTTGGCGGGCTCCAGCGGAATCGGAGTGCTGGAGCCCGGCCAGGACCCGGGCGAAGTATTCTCGATCCTGGATGCTATCGGAGCGGAGACAGCGCCGATTACGGGCGCATTCGGCAGCGTTCTGCGGTTTCCGGGTACGGATATTTTTGTGTTCACCTTGAAGGAGGAAGGCCCGTTCCGTCTGCTGCATCAGCGGATTGCCGATTCAGGACTCCGGTTTCAACAGATTCCTTTTCCCTATACGCCTCACTGCACGTTGTCCAGCCGCTCGCCCGTGTCCGAATCGAAGGCGGAGGAGATCTACAGACTCCAAGTTCCGGGAGAGTTCATTCTGGATACCCTGTCTGTCGTTTCCATGTATGTGGATGAAGCGGGTCAGGCGCGGGTGCCAGTGCTGCATCAGGTTCGGTTAGCCGGAGCGGCGGTGTGAGCGTCATCCCGCCGCTCTAATCGCAACCCCTACACAAAGACATCGCCTTCCGGCTAACCGGAAGGCGATGTCTTTGTGACGATTTGGAACTAAATAACTCCTGGAAATAACGAAATCGAGACGACAGGATTTGAACCTGCGACCTCTTGCTCCCGAAGCAAGCGCTCTACCAAGCTGAGCCACGTCTCGTTGTTAAATTCGGTTGTATATCGCCCGAACAATAGTTGATTATACGCTCATGAGATTTGTTTGTAAAGTGTGATTTTGGGCATCCGGGCCGGCCGGTTCAAGGGCACCCGGACGCGCCCTGCGGATTGACAGCGGGCGGGGGCAGTGGATATACTTGTACTGTTATAAGGAACAATATAGCGCAAATGCGATGATGAAAAGAAGTACGCCGGCCGCAAGGCTTGACCAGAGAACGGATTCCCCGACGGCCCGCCGCCGGGAGCTGGAAGAATCCGCGGGACCGGGACGGCGGAAAGCTGCTTTCGGAGCGCGGGTTTAAAGCCCGCCGGGTTGCCCCGTTACCGGCTGAAGCAAGGCGATCGCCTGCACAGGAGCTTGACCGCAATGCCCGAGAGGGCAGGGCCGATAAGCACCGTGGCGATAACCAGGGTGGTACCGCGATAACAATCGTCCCTGATCCATTGGATCAGGGGCGTTTTTTATGGTTACTCAAGTTATAAAGAGACAGGAGTGTTCCCATTATGAAGAAGGCAAGTGAGATCCGGTCGAAGTGGCTGGAGTTTTTTGCAAGCAAGGGCCACAAGATCGAACCGAGCGCTTCGCTCGTGCCGCACAACGATCCGTCGCTGCTGTGGATCAATGCGGGCATGGCGCCGCTCAAGCAGTATTTTGACGGCCGGGTGAAACCGGAGAATCCGCGGATCGCGAACTCGCAGAAATGTATCCGCACCAACGACATCGAGAACGTCGGCAAGACGCGCCGGCACCATACGTTCTTTGAAATGCTCGGCAACTTCTCGATTGGAGACTACTTCAAAGAAGAAGCGATTACATGGGCATGGGAATTCCTGACCGGCAAGCAGTGGATCGGCTTTGATCCCGAGCGTCTGTCGGTAACGGTCTATCCCGAGGATGAGGAAGCGTTCAAGCTGTGGAATGAGAAGATCGGTCTTCCCGCAGAGCGCATCATCAAGCTGGAGGATAACTTCTGGGATATCGGCGAAGGCCCGTGCGGACCGTGCACCGAGATTTTCTACGACCGCGGGGAAGCCTACGGCAGCGACATGTCCGACCCCGAGATGTATCCGGGCGGCGAGAACGAGCGCTATCTGGAAGTATGGAACCTGGTGTTCTCCCAGTTCAACCACAACAAGGACGGCAGCTATACGCCGCTTCCGAATAAGAACATTGATACCGGGGCGGGTCTGGAGCGTCTGACCTCGATCCTGCAAGATGTCGATTCCAACTTCGACACCGACCTGTTCCAGCCGATTATCCAGGCCACCTGCCGTCTGGCGGGAGTCGAGTACAAAGTGAACAACGATCAGGACGTGGCGCTCAAGGTCATTGCCGACCATATCCGCACGGTGACCTTTGCGGTGGGCGACGGCGTGCTGCCGTCCAACGAAGGACGCGGCTATATTATCCGCCGTCTGCTTCGCCGCGCGGTCCGCTACGGGAAGACGCTGGGTCTGGACAAGCCGTTCCTGTACAAGCTGACCAGCGTGGTCGGCGACGTAATGGGCGTCTACTACCCGAATATCGTGGAGAACCGCGATTATATTGCCAAAATCATCCGCACCGAAGAGGAGCGCTTCCATGAAACGCTGTCCGACGGCCTGGCCATCCTCGCCGAGATCAGCGCGAAGGCCAAGGAGAACGGACAGGCGCTCATCGCCGGCGCGGACGCGTTCAAGCTGTACGACACGTACGGATTTCCGTTCGACCTGACGGAAGACTTTGCCGCCGAGCAGGGTCTGGGCGTGGACCGCGAGGGCTTCGATGCCGCGATGCAGGAGCAGCGCGACCGGGCCAGAGCGGCGCGCCAGGATACGGGCAGCATGAAGGTGCAGGGCGGGGTTCTGTCCGACCTGACGGAAGCCAGCGAGTTCGTAGGCTATGACACGCTCACAGCCGAGACGAAGGTCGCTGCCATAATCGTTGGCGACGAACTCGTAGAGTCGGCTCCGGAAGGCACGGAAGCCCAGGTTATTCTGGCCTCCACCCCGTTCTATGCCGAGAGCGGCGGCCAGGTCAGCGACCGGGGCGTCCTCACCGGAAACGGCGTGACCGCGCGGGTGAACGGATTGTTCAAGGCGCCGCGCGGCCAGCATGTCCATCTGCTGACGGTGGAGTCCGGCTCCCTGCGGGTCGGCGATTCTGTAACCGCCGAGGTCAGCGCCAAGGAGCGCGGGGACATCGTCAAGAACCATACGGCTACGCATCTGCTGCATAAGGCGCTGAAGGAAACGCTCGGCGGCCATGTCAACCAGGCGGGTTCCCTGGTTGAAGGAGCGCGGCTGCGCTTTGACTTCTCGCATTTCGGCGCCATTACACCGGAAGAGCTGACGGAGATCGAGCGCCGCGTCAACGAGCAGATCTGGCGCGGAATTGACGTGGTGACCCTGAGCAAGCCGATTGACGAAGCCAGAGCGATGGGCGCCATGGCGCTGTTCGGCGAGAAATACGGCGATGTGGTCCGCGTCGTTCAGGTCGGCGACTACTCGCTGGAGCTGTGCGGCGGCTGTCATGTGCGGAACACGGCACAGATCGGCATCTTCAAGCTGGTGAGCGAGAGCGGGATCGGCTCCGGCGTCCGCCGGATCGAGGCCGTTACCGGCCGCTATGCCTATGAGTTCGTCGAGACCCAGCTCGACCTGCTGAAGCAGGCCGCCGGCCTGTTGAAGTCGTCGCTGGACGGCGTGCCGAAGCGGATCGAAGGACTGCACGCCCAAGTGCGCGAGCTGTCCCGCGAGAACGAGTCGCTGCAGTCGAAGCTGAGCGCCTCGGCGGCGGCCGAGCTGACGAGCAGCGTGAAGACCGTGGGCAGCGGCGTGCAGCTGCTGGCCGCCGAAGTTCAGGCGGGCAGCATGGACGCGCTGCGTTCGATGGCAGATGAGCTGAAGACGAAGCTGCCGACGGCAGTCATTGCGCTCGGCGCGCCGATGGACGACAAGGTGAGCTTTGTCGTTGCGGTGCCGCAGGCGTTGGTGAAGCAGGGCTTCCACGCCGGCAAGCTCGTCAAGGAGATCGCCGCCGTGTGCGGCGGCGGCGGCGGCGGCCGGCCGGATATGGCCCAGGCCGGCGGCAAGGACGCGTCCAAGCTCGGCGAAGCGCTCGCTAAGGCGGAAGAGCTGGTCTCCGCCCAGGCCTAGAGCGGATCGCCAGGGAACCGCATGAAGGCGGCGCCGGGGAACCGGCAGCCGCCAAGCACCGGTCTAAGCCGGCGCCGGATGAAGGTCCGGCGCCGGTTTTTTTGGTTCCGGGAAGCGGGTCCGCTGCCCGGAACGGCCGGCGGAACCAGCCGAAAAGCGCGGTTTTTGTGATTTTTGTCGGGAAATTGTCCATTTGGGAGAGCAGGATTTTCTTGTCGGGCCATGAATATGTTATGATGAAACAGTAACAATAGACTTGGGCTGCGCAAAGTGGAAGAGGCCTCTCTTCCGGCAGTTTGCACAGAAGGAAGGTGTCACAGATGGACTCCATGGACAAAACGGTCAAGTTTAACGTGAAGGGCGACGAGAAAGAAGCTTCTCCCCGGGAAATTCTGCTCACGGTCTACGATTCGCTGGTCGAGAAGGAGTATAATCCGATCAACCAGATCGTAGGCTATCTGCTGTCCGGTGACCCGGCCTACATTCCGCGCCACAACAATGCGAGAAGTTTGGTCCGGAGGAAAGAACGTGACGAGCTGATTGAAGAGCTGGTCCGGTTCTATCTAGCCAATCAACAGGCGGACAAAGTCACATGAGGAAACTCGGTCTGGATTACGGTGACCGCAGAATTGGTGTTGCCGTAAGCGATGTCTTCGGCTGGACGGCCCAAGGGGTGAATACCATTGAGCGCCGCCGGGACGGCAGCGAGATGGATGTCATCCGAAGTCTGGTCAAGGAGTATGAGATCAGCGAGATTGTGGTCGGCCTGCCCAAGAATATGAACGGCACTGTAGGCCCGCGCGGCGAGATCTGCATCGAATTTGCCGATACGCTGCGGGAGATGCTGAACCTGCCCGTGCACCTTTGGGATGAACGTCTGACGACAGTATCCGCCGAGCGGATACTGATCGAGGGAGACGTCAGCCGGAAGAAGCGGAAGGGGGTCGTGGACAAGATGGCCGCGGCTCTGATTCTGCAGAATTATTTGGATGCTAACAGTACAAGGTGAGAGGGTGCGCGCATATGACAAACGAGCAGATTGGCATGGAAGAAGAACCGGAAATTATTTATATTCCCGACGACGAGGGCAATGAAGAGGAATTCGAAGTCATCATGAAGTTTGAAGTGGACGGTTCCGATGCCAAGTACATGATGGTGGTGCCGCTCGACTCCGAAGAGGATGACGCCGACGAGGTCTACGCGTTCCGCTATGAGGAAGACGGCGACGACCTGCAGCTCTTCATGATTGAGGACGACGAAGAGTGGGCGATTGTGGAAGAGACCTTCAACACGCTGGTCGAAGAGCTGGATGGAGGCGCGCAGCGATGACCTCTTTTACCCCGGACAATGTGAAGTGGACGAACCGGCTGAAGGAAGCCTTCGGCGAGACGGTCGAGCTGGAGGATGAGCAGGGCGTCTCCTCCATTTACCGGATTGCGGCGGAGTTCGAGGTGGAAGGTCAGGGCTATGTGGTTCTCCAGGGCGAAGGCAAGGATGAAGAACCGGATGTTCTGAAGTTCTCCCTGTCGCCCGGCGGGATTCCGGAGCTGGAGACCATCGACGACGACGATGAATGGGAAGAAGTCTCGGAGCTGTACGACGAGCTGACTTTCCCCGAAGAGGAAGACGGGATCTAGCGGTTGCTTCGGTCTCGGCTGTCGCTACCTGAGGGATGGCCGCGCAGGAGCCGGCCCGGATTCGGCAGGAAGGAGGGCGGAGGAATCCGCGCTCCTTTTGTTCGTCCGGCTGCAAAAAAACCTTGAATTTAAGGTAATCCAATTCTATAGTTATAATGTTCGGAAAGCGAGGAGACCGTGTGAAGTCCGTTGTCCGTATTGCGCTGGTGCTGGTTCTGCTGTTTGTTTTGGCAGCCGGCGGCGGCGCCTATTATATCTGGAACGGCATGAAGCCGGTGAAGCCGGCGGGGCCGGCCGTTACCTTCGAGGTGCGGAAGGGAATGGGGAGCGCCGAAATTGCCGATCTGCTGGAAGAGAAGGGCCTGATCCGCAATGCGCTGCTGTTCAAAGGCTATCTGAAATATACCGGCGAGGGGGGCAGCTTCCAGGCGGGCACTTACCGGGCTGCGCCCGGAGCGACCTACGATGAATGGATCGCCCGGCTGAATGCTGGCGACGTCGAGAAGAAGGAGACGGTTACGGTCACCATTCCCGAGGGCTATACGGCCGAGCAGATTGCCGCGAAGCTGGCGGAGGCCTGGGGGATGGATGCCGCCGCTTTTCTGAAGGTGATGAATTCGGGCGCGGGCCTTGAAGAGACGGCGGCCCTGAAGATCCCGGAGAATGGGAAGCTGCGCCACCGGCTGGAAGGCTATCTGTTCCCGGCGACCTATGAGACGGTCAAGGAGAATGCGACGCCTTCGTCGATTATTGCTTCCATGATGGAGGAGCTTCGGGGCAAGCTGGATCAGATTCCGGATCTGGACCGGAAGCTGCAGGAACGCAACATTTCGCTGCATGAGCTACTGACGGTCGCTTCGCTCGTCGAGCGCGAGGTGGTGGCCGACAGCGAACGTCCGCTTGTGGCGGGCGTGATCTACAACCGCCTGAACAAAGGACAGAAGCTTGAGATCGACGCGACGGTGCAGTATGCGCTGCCCGAGCAGAAGGAGCGGCTGCTGTACAAGGATCTGGAGATTGACAGTCCGTACAACACGTACCGGAATGAAGGACTGCCGCCCGGGCCGATCTGCAGCCCGGGCCTGAAATCCATCGAAGCGGCGTTGTCGCCGGAAGCTTCGGATTATTATTTTTATGTCACGAAGAAGGACGGGTCCCGGACGCATCTGTTCGCGAAGACGTATAAGGAGCACCTGGCCAATATTGAGAGAAGCAAACAGACCTCGCCCTGAAGGGGAGAGGACAGGAGGAGACTTACAATGAACAGACTGCCGGAGCTGCTGGCGACGCCGGGTTCCCTCGAGGAAGCGTCGCTGCTGCTGGACGCGGGAGCCGATGCGCTGCTGATCGGGGACGAACGGTTCGGAATGCGGCTCTCGGGGAATTTCACCCTGGAGGAGACGAAGGAGGTTGTCCGGCTGGCGCATGAACGCGGCGCCAAGGTCTACGTCAGCATGACGGGACTGATGCCCAACCGGCTGCTGGACGAACTGCCCGGATATGTCCGGAGCATTGCGGAGATGGGCGTGGACGGAGCCGAATTCGGCGATCCTTCGGTGCTGGCCGCCGTGCGTGCCGAAGCGCCGGGTCTTCGCCTGCACTGGAACGCCGAGATGACTTCCACCAACTATGCCACCGCCAACTACTGGGGACGCAAAGGCGCTGTGCGCGCTGTGCTGGCCCGGGAGCTGAATATGGATGAGATCACGGAAATGATTCCGAACCTTCAGGTGGAAGCCCAGGTTCAGGTGCACGGCATGACGAATATTTACCACTCGAAGCGGATGCTGGTGGACAGCTATATGAATCATCAGGGACGCCCGCATGCCAAGGGCCAGAACGGCCTGGAGCGGGGGTTGTTCCTCGTGGAGGCCGAGCGGCCGAACGAGAAATTCCCGATATACGAAGATTTGAACGGTACGCATATTATGAGCTCGGACGATATCTGCATTCTGGAGGATCTGCATCTCATGATGCAAGCCGGTGTGCACAGCTTCAAGGTCGAGGGGCTGCTGAAGCCGCCTGCCTACAACGCCGCGGCTGTCCGGGCTTACCGGAAGGCCATCGACGCCTTCGGAGCGGACCCGGAAGGCTACAGTTACCGCGAGGATTGGCTCGACGAAGTGCGCGGCCTGCAGGACCCGGAGCGGGAACTGACCTTCGGTTTTTATTATAAGGAACAGGTATATTGATCATGGAGGAGAGAATACAGGTGAGTACAATAGAGAAGCCCAAGTGGCGCGGCAAGCGTTACCGCTTGGACAAGCCGGAGCTTCTCGCTCCGGCGGGCAATCTGGAGAAGCTGAAGTTCGCCGTGCATTACGGGGCGGATGCGGTCTACATCGGCGGGCAGAAATACGGCCTGCGGTCGAACGCCGACAATTTCAGCTTCGAGGAAATGCGCGAAGGCGTAGAGTTCGCCAAGAAATACGGCGCGAAAGTGTTCGTGGCGACCAATATTTATGCGCATAACGAAGATATCGCAGGTATTGAAGAATACTTGCGTCAATTATACGAAGCCGGCATCGCGGCAGTCATCGTGGCCGACCCGGCGATTGTCGAGGTGGCGCTGCGGGCGGTCCCGGGGCTCGAGGTGCACTTAAGCACCCAGCAGTCGACGCTGAACTGGCAGGCCGTCTCGTTCTGGAAGGAAGAGGGCCTGCCCCGCGTCGTTCTCGGCCGGGAGACCAGTCTCGAAGAGATTGCCGAGATCAAGAATCATGTCGACATCGAGATTGAAGCGTTCATCCACGGCGCGATGTGTTCGTCCTACTCGGGACGCTGCGTGCTGTCGAATCACTTCACCGACCGCGACTCCAACCGGGGGGGCTGCTGTCAGTCCTGCCGCTGGAAGTATGATCTGTTCGAAGAGGCCCGCCCCGAGGGAGAATGGGTCTCCGAGGAGGACCAGTCGGCCCGGACGCCGCAGCCGCTGTTCGTTGCCGAGGACAACCCGTTCACGATGGGCTCCAAGGACCTGTGCATGCTGGAGCAGATTCCCGATCTGATCGAAGTCGGCATCGACAGCTTCAAGATCGAGGGACGGATGAAGTCGATTCATTATGTGGCAACGGTGGTGAACGCCTACCGCAAAGCCATAGACGCCTACATGGCCGATCCCGAGAACTATGTTATGAAGCCGGAATGGATGCAGGAACTGAACAAGGCGGCCAACCGTCCGCTGAATACCGGGTTCTTCTATGACACGCCGGACCATGAAGACCATATTTATGAGCCGGAGGAAAAAGCGGCGCCCTACGACTTCGCGGGACTCGTCCTGGAATACGATCCGGAAAGCGGCACCGCGCTGATCCAGCAGCGCAACCACTTCAAGCCCGGCCAGGAGATCGAGTTCTTCGGCCCTGACCTGGAGCCCTTCCGGCAGACAGTGGGCGAATTAACGGATGAAGAGGGGAATCCGCTGGATGCGGCCCGCCATCCGCTGCAGAAGATTCGCATGAAGGTGGACCGCCCGGTCGCCTACTTCGATATGATGCGCAAAAAAAGATAAGAAGCTTGTCCTGCAGTCCACCCGCCCTTCCTCCGGAAGGAGCGGGTTTTTTCTCTATTTCCTTCCGATTTTCTTTACGGTTTTGTGTCAAAAGGCGTAAAGAAAAACAGGACTTTGGGCATAGTTTTTTAACGTTTTACTAAAAAAAGTGGCCCGATGTGCCGATATATAATTATAACGCTTTCAATGGCTATATTATATATTATAGGGCAGGTGACTGTTGTGGGGGTTCAACGAGACAACAAAAGGGAATCGCGTAAACAGCGTAAAGGGAAGTCGGCTCACCCGCTAAGGGATAATGAGGTGAACCCGGTCCGGGCGATCGACCCGAAGACAACCGGAGAGAATGCAGACAACCGGATGCCCGGGAAGGGCGGCGCAGTCAGAAGAGTGCTGGATGGATCGATCCGGCAAGCCAGACGGGCCAACCCGGTGAAGTCGGTGGGGGTCAAGCTGTTTCTCATCTTTTTGTGTTCGATCGTCGTCGTTGTGCTGCTGCTGGGCGTCATTTCCTATGACAAAGCCAAGAATACGATCAAGGCCAATGTTTCGGAAGCCAACCGCCAGACGATTGTACAGACATCCGAGAAGCTGGATATTATGTTGAACCTGTACGAGAAACTTGCGCTCCAGATCTTTTTCGATCCTCAGGTTCAGGAGAAACTGACGGCGCTCCGCAATTCTGCAACGGCGTATGACCAGTTCGTCGCCATTGACGCCATCGAGAAGAAATTGGTGACTCAGACGACCTCGGATAAAATGATTGTCGGAATATCCATTATTCCGGAAGATACGAAATTCCCCGTTATGAGCGGCGGCGCCAGCAAGCTTCTTAAGGAAGATCCGCGGGATGCCGAATGGTTCAAGAATCTCCAGACCAAGGTGAAGGATTACAAGCCTGTATTCCGCGAGGATTTCAAGAACCCGTATTACTGGTTCCCGGCCAGCGCGGCCGAGAAGGGAAACACCAGCATTGCCATGATGCGCTCGCTGAAGAATACAGCCGATGCTGCCAATTATACCGTTCTGTTCGAACTGAACAACACGCTCTTTGAAGATTCGTTCAAGAGCGTCTCCCTCGGCGACGGATCGCGGATTCAGCTCGTGTCCGGCGACGGAACTGTCGTGGCTTCCAATGTTCCGGAAGAAGATGCGCAGGTCTCCAAGTTCACGTTCATTGCCGGAAGCAAGGCCGACAATGCGAGCAGGGAAGAGAAGGATCCGAAGGGCAACAGCGTGCTGGCGGTATTTAACCCGCTGCAGAAGGCAGACTGGAAGCTGGCCGGTACCGTGCCGCTGAAGCAGCTGGTTGAACCGGCCAAGCCGATCCTGCAGACGACCTTTATCGCCGCCGGAGCCGCCGCTCTGCTGGCTGCTCTGCTCGGCTTCTGGATGGTCCGCATGATTGCCAGACCGCTTGCCCGGCTGAAGGATCTAATGATTGAAGGAGCGAAGGGCGACCTTCGGGTCCGTACGGAGTATGTCTCCCGGGATGAGATCGGCCAGTTGTCCGCTTCTTTCAACGAGATGATGGGACGGATTACAGAGCTCGTCTCCCAGACGAATGAAACGGCCAAAGACGTGCTGGAGACGGCCGGCGAATTGGCTGGCGCTTCCCGCAAGACCGCAAGCTCGGCGAAGGAAATCGCGGTTGCTACGGAAGAAATCGCCGGAGGCGCAGGCAGCCTGGCACTGGAAGCCGAGCGGGGCAATGAATTGACCGATTTGATTACCCGCCAGATGAATGCCGTCATTGCGGCCAATCATGAAATGGATGGGGCTGCCCGCGAAGTCGGCGAATCCAGCGTCAAGGGTGTGACCCAGCTCGAGGAGCTGTTCGGCAAGACCGGCCGGACCGGCGAAGAGATTCAGGCGCTTGCCGTGAAGATGGATCATCTGAAGAGCACCGCTTCCTCGGTCATGAAGGTGCTGGATGTCATGAAGAACATTACGCAGCAGACGAATATTCTCTCCCTGAATGCAACGATCGAGGCGGCACGGGCAGGCGAAGCCGGCCGCGGCTTCATGGTGGTGGCCGACGAAATCCGCGGTCTGGCCGACCAGTCGAAGAAGTCGATTGCGCTTGTTGCCGAAATTACCGACAACATCATGAACGAGATGAACGCAACGCTGGCCGTTCTGGACAATGTGAAGCCGCAGTTCGAGAGCCAGATGTCCTCTGTCAAGAACACGAGCGAGCTGTTCGTATCGGTGCAGAACCAGATGGAGAACTTTATCGAAAGCCTCGGCCTCGTAACCGAGTCCATCGGTTCCCTCAGCCAGTCGCAGACGGTACTGTCGGAATCCATGAGCAACGTCAGCGCGGTAGCGGAGCAGTCTTCCGCGACATCGGAAGAAGTCGCCTCGCTCAGCAACGAGCAGCAGAGCATCAGCGATCAGCTCGTGGCGCTGTCCACGAAGCTCGAGAGCGTGTCCGGGCAGCTGAAGGACAAGCTCTCCCTGTTCAAAGTCTAAACGAATGTCCCGGCTCAAGGAGCCGGGCGGATGACCAATTCAGCCGTCTCTTCCCAGGAAGAGGCGGCTTTGCTTTTGAGAAGAAGGAAGATTATAGCAGGAGAACGCGGCCGCCTCTATTGTTAGTAAAAAGTTAGTGATATAATAAGGGGGTATATTCATAATTGTTAGGGGATAAGGTGGAGATTCCGTCGATGGCCAAGAAGGTTACCATGCAAAAAATCGCCGATCATCTGGGCGTATCCAAGTTTGTTGTATCCAAAGCCCTGTCCGGCAAAGGCGGTGTCAACGAGGCGACCCGGGAACGGGTCATTCAGGCGGCGTCCCAGCTCGGTTATTTTACCCAGAAGAACAGCTACCTGCAGCCTGTCGTCCGTGCCGCTTCCGTCTCACCGGAGGATCGCAGCCGGCAGTCGGTGCTGGTGCTGATGCCCAATATTCGTTCGCAGACCCAGGACTCCGTCTATTGGGGAAGAATTATCGACGGCATCGCGCTGGCGCTGGACGCGGAAGGCGTGGGAATGGTCATTATTTCCGAGCAGCGCCCGGAACATTTCGCCCATGTCCTGAATCCGAACGGCATTCTGGGTCTGATCGGCGTCGGGCAGATTTCAACCTCGATGCTGCTTGAGGTGCGGCGCATCGGGGTGCCGATGGTGCTGATCGATCATGAAGACCCGCTAATTCCGAGCGATACGGTGTTCGTCGGCAACGTAGACGCCATGGGGCGCCTGACGAACCATCTGATCGGGATCGGGCACCGGTCGCTTCATTTTATCGGCAACATCCGGTATTCGCGAAGCTTCCGCGACCGCTGGATCGGATTTCGCAGCGCGCTGGAGGAGAACGGCATTCAACCTCAGGATCAGAATGATCCGATGCTCCTGATGGAGAGCGGAGAAGAGGGGATCTTCGGGGAATCCTTCCAGCAATGGGCGAAGGAACGGATCGAGTCGGGTACGATGCCGACCGCGCTTGTCTGCGCCAACGATATGATCGCCCTGGGCGTCGGCGGCGTCCTGAGAGAGCTGGGATGGTCGATTCCGGAGAAGACTGCGGTAACCGGCTTTGACAACATTGACGACGCTTTCCGCGCTGTTCCGCCGCTGACTACGGTGCACGTTCCGAAGGAAGCGATGGGGCGGGCAGCGGTGGACAAGCTGCTGAACCGCATTCAGGGGCCGGCGGCTCCGCTGATGAAGCTGCTGATCTCGGCCGATGTGGTGCACCGCGATTCAGCCGGGGCTCCCGGAACAGAGGATCAGGACTAAGCCGAGCGGGAGTTAAATGGTTATGCGGACAACTAGAAGAAGAGGCCGTCACTTGGACGGCCTCTTCTTCTGTGTGCGATGATGCGATTCGTGGGGCGTTCCGGGCAGTTAGCCCTGCAGATTGCGTTCGATCAGTTCCAGACGCTGCTGGACGGAGGCGTAGGAGCGCAGCGCGTCCTCCGGCGTGTTCAGGCAGTAGTCGAGCATTTGGTCGACGGTCGTTGTCGCGACATGGACGCGGGTATCGGAGGAAGCGTAGTAGATGTAGATCTTGCCGTCCTCAGTTGCGACCATGCCGTTGCAGAAGACAACGTTGGACACGTCGCCGACGCGTTCTTCGCCTTCAGGGGCGATGAAGTGTCCGCCCGGACGGTGCGTGACGCGGTAAGGCTCTTCCAGATCGGAGAGGAAGGCGTACAGCACGTAACGCAGTCCCGCTGCCGTTCCGCGCACGCCGTGAGCGATATGCAGCCATCCCTTTGGCGTCTTGATCGGGGCCGGGCCCTGGCCGTTCTTGACTTCTTTGATGGTATGGTAATGACGTTCGTCGATGATGATTTCTTTCTCGATCACCGCATTCTCGATGCTCTCCGACAGTCCCCAGCCGATACCGCCGCCGGAACCGGCGTCGATGAATCCGTCCTGCGGACGGGTGTAGAAGGCGTATTTGCCGTCCACGAATTCAGGGTGAAGAACCACATTGCGCTGCTGGGCGGAAGGGGACTTCAGGTCAGCGAGACGTTCCCAGGTCTTCAGATCGCGCGTCCGGGCGATACCGCACTGGGCCACTGCGCTGGACAGATCGCCGGGAGCGGCGTCAGGGTCTTTGCGCTCGGTGCAGAAGAGGCCGTAGATCCAGCCGTCCTCGTGTCGGACCAGACGCATATCATAGACATTGGTATCCGGCTCTTCGGTCTCGGGCAGTACGACCGGACGGTCCCAGAAGCGGAATCCGTCGATTCCGTTGTCGCTCTCGGCGACAGCGAAGAAGGATTTGCGGTCCACGCCTTCGACGCGGGCTACGAGATAGAACTTGCCGTCGAGCTCGATGGCGCCGGGATTGAACACGCCGTTCACGCCAAGACGCTCCTCGAAATAAGGATTGCGCTCGGGGTCAAAATCATAGCGCCATACAAGCGGAGCATGCTCCGCTGTCAGCAGCGGGTAGCGGTAGCGGTCGTAGATGCCGTTGCCGTAAGGGACTTTCTCGTTCTTGCGGGTGATCAGCGCTTCATAGCGCTCGGTCAGCTGCTGTCTGCGTTCTTCAAATACAGGGGTCATGGTTTATTGCTCCTTTGAATGGGTTTGGGATTCCAGACGCTCGATCATTTCCAGGCAGGCGCGGCTGTTGTGATAAGGGCATTTCCAGGCGCTCACCTTGGGTTCATTCCACAGCGGAAGGCGGGCTTCATCGACGCCCCAGTGCCATTCGCCTTGTTCATGGTCGACAACATAGCGGTCAATGAAGCTCCAGGCAGCGCGTGCGGCTTCTTCAAAGCGGGGTTCGCCGGTCAGCTGGTAGGCGTTGTAGAAGCCTACGACCGCTTCGGCCTGCGGCCACCAGTCCTTGTCGCGGCCAAGCAGCCCGCCGGGACCGGCTTCGTTCCAGATGCCGCCGTCTTCGTCGATGCCTTCGGCCAGCGTGGCTTCGGCCATCGAGATGGCGACCGACCGCACCCGGTTAAGCAGTTCTTCGTCTCCGAGCACTTCGGCTGCCTCGGCCAGCAGCCAGCTTCCCTCGATGTCATGTCCGTAGGAGACGTGGTCGGACTTGACGTTCCAGGCTTCGTCGAAGAACAGGAGGAAGTGACGGCCGTCCGGAGTCACAATCTGATCGAGCATGGTCGTAATCAGCTCGGCCAGCCGGGAGCGGAGCTCTTCGGGCTTCCAGACGCGGTAGAGGGCGGTATAGGCTTCAAGCACGTGCAGATGCGTGTTCATGGACTTTTTCTCGTTAAGGTCCTTGTCGCTCAGCGTCAGATTGTCGGTGCTCTCCCATTCACGGGACAGCGCTTCAATGTAGCCGCCGTAGACCGGATCGTACCCGTGCTTCTCCATCAGCCGGAACAGCTCGGTTGCAAGCTCCAGCGCATCGGCAGAGCCGGTGGCGCGGTTGTATTCCGACAGCGCGTATACCGCGAAGGCTTGGCCGTAGACCTGCTTCTTGGTCTGGGACGGATTCCCGTCTGCATCGACCATCCAGTAGAGTCCACCGTATTCCGAGTCGATAAAATGCTGCCGGAGGTAGTCCAGCGCCCGGTCCGCCATCTTCAAATAGGCAGGATCGCCGTAGAGGCGGTAGGCGCTGGAGAAGGTCCAGAGAATGCGGGCATTCAGCACCAGGCTCTTCTCGGCCGAGGGATTGACATTCATCCGGCTGTCGATTTCGCCGACAAAACCGCCGCGGGCGTCATCGAGGGTATGCCGAATCCAGAAATCGAGAATATTATCCTTGAGTTCATGGTGAAGCTGGGTCAGCCAGTCTTCGGTTAGGGTTGCCATAATCGGAGATTCACTTCCTTATTCAGATTGAAGTTTGTGCGGTGTAAAAATCCTTGACGACGCCGGCGGCTTCCTTGCCGTACATGCAGTAATCCCGGTTGTCCGCAGCGTGCTGGCGGTCGTACAGCCGTGCCGGCCAATCCCAGAGCATGAAACCGTGAATCCATTTCTTTGGACGGCATGCTTCGAACATCGCCCGGTAATAGCGGGCCTGCTCCGCTTCGTTAGGCTGTCCGTTCAGCGTCCAGTCATTCGGAATGGCGGCGCTGCCGCTGCGGCTCGGGCATCCCGCTTCCATGAAGAAGAAAGGCTTGCCTTCGCGTTCCACCACGGCCTGGATGCGGTCCAGCTGCTCTTCCCAGTCGTGCTCCGGATAATAGCCGCTCGAAGAAATAACATCAACGGCATCCCACCAGGTCACATTGTCCTCCTGGTACTTGTCGCAGTTGTAGGTAATCGTTCCGGAGTAGACCTTGCGGATTTCGGCAATCAGCGCCCGCCATTCCTCTGCGCGGCGGTCCGCTTGGACCGTCTCGCAGCCGATGCAGAGCAGATCGCAGCCCGTCCGTTCAGCCAGTTCTGCGTAATGGAGCATGAAGGCGGTATAAGAGGCGAACCATTCGCTCCATTTGGGTTCACACGGGACGTCTTTGTCGAAGAAATTGATATGCGCTCTCCAGGTTCCGTCTGCACAGTTGACAATCGGTTTCAGGCAGACTTGGAGTCCAAGCGATCTGGCGGACGAAATCGCCCATTCAATCTCTTCGTCGGTAACCGTAGGAGCTTCCCGGAACCGGATCTCCGTCGTATGAGCCGTGTCCTGCAAAGCGCCGAAAGCGATTGCAATCCAGGTGGCGCCGGTTTCTTCCTTCATAAGGCGCATGGACTCCAGCGCAGATTCATTGCCCCAGGTGCCGCGTCTTCCCATGGCTCCCCAGGTAACACCTGCGATGTAAGCAGAAGGCCAAGTCATGATGGATTCCTCGTTTCCTTAGAGTATAGGCCGTTCTTTGTTATAATGTTATTTTCTTTTTGTTAGTTATGAATAACAAGACACTTTATTTATAACTCTTTTCCAGCTTGATTTCAAGAATAAAAAGAAAAATAATCAATAGAAGGATCAATGAAAAACGCGGTATATATGAAAGAAATGCTTTTTACTAACAAAACAATAACAATAATATAAAAAACACGAAGAAAAAGTGATGAAACCCCTCGTATTTTCGGTAAAAAGCGTCTATAATAAAGATATGGGTTGATTGAATGCGTTTGCAACTCGATTTATGTTAGCAAGTTTATAATAACTTTTTCGATAATTGACCCTAACTTTAGCCTATGGAGGGAACCCACAATGACAGAGGTTCGCATTATTGGAGGAGCGCTGCCGAACATTCCTTGGGAAGAGAAGCCGGAAGGACATGTGAAGCCGCTCTGGAGACACAGCAGCAATCCCGTAATCAAACGCAATCCCGCCAAGGACATCGCCCGAATCTTTAACAGCGCGGTTGCTCCTTATGAAGGCCGTTATATCGGCGTATTCCGCACCGAGACCGACACTACGCGTCCGCATCTGCGCCTGGGACACAGCCAAGACGGACTGGACTGGAAGATTGAAGAGAGCCCGATCCAGTTCCAGGACGAAGCCGGCAACCCGTACCAGCCCCGCTATGCTTATGACCCGCGACTGGTCAAAGTCGAAGATACGTACTACATCATCTGGTGCACCGATTTCTACGGCGCCGCCATCGGCGTTGCCAAGACCCAGGATTTCAAGACATTCACAGCGCTGGAGAACCCGTTCCTGCCGTTCAACCGCAACGGCGTGCTGTTCCCGCGCAAGATCAACGGCAACTTCGTGATGCTGTCCCGTCCAAGCGACAGCGGCCATACTCCGTTCGGAGATGTGTTTCTGAGCGAAAGCCCGGACTTCGTATACTGGGGCAAGCACCGCCATGTGATGAGCAAAGGCGGCGAAGGCTGGTGGCAGAACGTCAAGATCGGCGGCGGTCCTGCTCCAATTGAGACCTCCGAAGGCTGGCTCATGTTCTATCACGGCGTAACCGGCACCTGCAACGGCTTCGTCTACAGCATGGGCGCCGTTATTCTCGATCTGGAGGAGCCGTCCAAGGTGAAGTACCGGTCCCGCAACTTCGTGCTCACTCCGGAAGAATGGTACGAGGAGAGAGGCTTCGTTCCGAATGTCGTCTTCCCTTGCGCCACTCTGCAGGACGCCGATACCGGCCGGATCGCCATCTATTACGGCGCGGCCGATACGTATGTCGGCGTAGCCTACACGACGGTTCAGGATATCGTGCAGTATGTGAAGGACACCCATGAGGAAGTCGCGGACGACGCCGGAATCGGCCGGCTGTAAGCGCAGCGGATAGAAGCAGGACAAGCCGGGCAGCCGGGGGATGATCCCCGGGCTGCCCGGCTTTTTTAAGAGGATTAAGATCCCGTATGAATCTCGCCTGCCCGGTTAATATCCCGTTAAAATCAGAGCAAAGGCGAGATTTCGGCCGATAAACGGGAAGATAACCGGAGAATGCGCGGTTAGGAGGGACATTCTCTCCCAGACGGTGCATAGCTGCGGAATAGAGGCGGCAGCCGCTTTTTACAAGCCTGCCCGCGTCCTTGTATGATTCGGTCTAAACGGACAGCGAGGAGGAATTTGTCATCATGGATCGGGGCGCCATAGCCGGGATTGAACTTTTTGCCTTTCGTTCCAGACCTTCATTTAGCCGCCTGGCGCCTAGCCCGGGGCACGGGTACGTCGTGCTGAGGCTGTCTGCGCACGGTTATACGGGCTGCGGAGAATGCGCCGTTCCTTTGAACGGACAGGCGCTGGATCTGATCAAGTGGGGAAGCTTCCTGAAGGAACTCCGTCTCTCCACCCCGGAGGAAGCCTTCGCCCTGCTGATGACAGGAGAACGGGAATGGTCGCCCTGCCAGCGGCAGGCGCTTCAATCCGCCCTGTCCGGCTGGGTACTGGCCCGGAGCGCGGATCTGCTGACGGCTGTAAGCAGCGGCTCCGTCCGGAGCGGGGCGTCCGGCTCCAAGGGCGATCGGGACCGCCCGGAGCTCTGCGCTCTTGCAGCGCTTATCGAAGAATCCGAATCCTATTATTCCATCCTCTGAACAAAGACAAGCTCCTCTCCCCGGCCAGAATCTGATTCTGCACGCGGGAGGGGAGCTTGCTTTCTTGCGGTGTGCGGCGGCCTGCTTCAGGCCGCGCTTGCTGCCGCGCATGATCCGGGTGGACGGATCAGCGCGTTACCGCCCGCAGGCGGTAGGTGCAGCTGGCGTAGTCGCCCCGCAGATCGGAGACAACCAGTCCGATCTGCATCAGCCGGTCGCCGCCGACAGCCGGGGATTCGCCGGTGGCGGTCGTCCCTTCGCGGCCAAGGGCTTCCTCATCCGCCGCGCCGGTCTCAATCACGTAATCGCGATTCGGATCGAGACCGCGCAGGGCGAGGCGCCGGATCGCCCCGTTCGGCTCGGCCAAGACGCGGAAGTAAGCGACGAAGGCTTCGCTCTTGTCGGCGCTGACGAACATCCAGGCGGTGTCGCCCCGGCCCTCAAACGGACTCTGAAGCCGGTACATATCGCCCTGCTGCACGAGCGAGCGAATCTCCTTATACTGGGCGATCTGCTTGGCGGCAAGCCGCTTCTCCGCCTCTGTGAAGCGGGTCAGGTCCAGCTCATAGCCGAAATTGCCGCTCATGGCGACGTCGCCGCGGATGGCCAGCGAGGTGTGCCGGTCCACCTGGTGGTTCGGCACCGCTGAGACATGCGCGCCCATGCTGCTGGCCGGATAGACGATGCTGGTGCCGTACTGGATGGCCAGCCGCTCGACGGCGTCGGTGTCGTCGCTGGTCCAGGTCTGCGGCATGTAATAGAGCATGCCGGGATCGAAGCGTCCGCCTCCGCCCGAGCAGCTCTCGAACAGAATGTCCGGGAAGCGGGCCGTCAGGCGCTCCAGCAGATCGTACAGGCCGAGCATGTAGCGGTGGGCCGTCTCCTTTTGGCGCTCGGGAGCCGCCGCCGCAGAAGCAATTTCGGTCATATTGCGGTTCATGTCCCATTTGACGTACTGAATCGGCGCACTGCCGAAGACGGCGCTCAGCGTCTCGTAGAGGTAATCGCACACCTCGGGACGCGACAGATCCAGAATAAGCTGCTGGCGGCCTTCCGTCCGCCGACGTCCGGCCGCATGCAGACACCAGTCGGGGTGCTTGCGGTACAGCTCGCTGTCGGGAGAAATCATCTCCGGCTCGACCCACAGCCCGAACTTCAGTCCCTGATTCCCGACCCGGGCCGCAAGGTCGGCCAAGCCGCCCGGCAGCTTGCGGCTGTCTTCGAACCAATCGCCGAGCGAGCTGTTGTCGCTGTCGCGCTTGCCGAACCAGCCGTCGTCCAGCACGAACAATTCGATGCCGAGCGGACCGGCCTCCCGGGCGATGGCTTCGATCTTGTCGGCATCGAAGTCGAAATACGTCGCTTCCCAGTTGTTGACCAGAATCGGCCGTTCCTTGTCCCGGTAGACGCCCCGGCACAGCCGGGTCCGGTACAGGCGGTGATAGGTGCGGGACATGCCGCCCAGGCCTTCGCCGGAATAGACCAGCACCGCCTCAGGCGTCTGGAAGGACTCGCCCGGCTCCAGCAGCCAGGAGAAGTCGAACGGGTTGATTCCCAAGGTAACTCGGGTCTGTCCGAACTGCTCGACCTCGGCTTGGGCGGCAAAGCTGCCGCTGTAGACCAGGCTGAAGCCGTAAGCGTCGCCGCGGTCCTCGTCGGTACCAGGACGAAGGAGGGCGAGGAACGGGTTGAACTGATGGCTGCTGGAGCCGCGGCGGCTCTCCAGGCGCAGGGCGCCCGGCGCCAGCGGGCGGCGCTGGACATGGCGTTCCCGCGCCCAGGCCCCCGACAAATACAGCGCCTCGTACTGCGAATCCGCGAGATCGACGGATACGCTGGCGGCCTCCTCGATCCGCAGCGGCTCCTTCCCGGCATGCTCAAAACGCACGGACCGGGTGATGGCGGAATGATCCGCGAACACGGTGTAGAGAAGCGCTGCCTTCAAGCCGGAATATTCGTCGGCGAGAAGCAGCTCCAGCGTCAGAGCTTCTTCGTCCGTCTCCGCGTATACCGCAGGAAGGCCGGTCAGCGCCGGCTTGCCCGGAAGGATGCGGTAGCCGGCATAGCGGAGTTCCGTGATCCGGGAGCCGTCGGCCAGCTGAACCTGGTAAGCCGGCTGGCGGAAGTCGCTCGTGCCGTACTGCGGATATTCCTGGGGCAGCGCATCCAGCGACAGCTGCGGGGCGGAGGGGTCGGGAGTCGGCGAGAACGAGGAGCGGGCGCGAAGCTCCAGCACATCCGCAAGTCCGGCATCGTGGCGCAGCAGGGGACCCCAATATAAGTGGGCCGGATAGCCCTCAATAATCCGAAGCAGATAGCTGGCGCCCCTGGATTGCAGATGGAACAGGCCGCACGCTTCGTCAACATGAATCTTCATCAATGCATACACTCCTCTTATGTGTAAAAATGAGGGAGCCGCCGTTATTTAGGCGGCCCCGAACTGCTGCGGACGATCAGCTTCGTTCCGACGATCGTATGGGCGGGCGCTTCGCGCCCTTCGAGCCGTTCGATCAGAAGCTGGGCGGCTGCCTTGCCCATCTGTTCGGGATAGGCTCGAATTGTGGTCAGAGGCGGCTGGACATAAGCCGCCAGGTCAATGTCGTCGAAGCCGACAACGGAGAGGTCGTCCGGCACGGAAATGTTCCGGTCATGCAGCGCCCGCAGGGCGCCGATGGCGAGCGGATCGCTGGCGGCGAAGCAGGCGGTCGGCCGGACCGGACCCTCCTCCAGCAGGTCGGTCATCATCCGGTAGCCGTCGGCGCTGCTCCAGCCGCCTGTACGCACGAGAGAGGGATCGAAGAGCCCCTTCTCCCGGAGAATGCGTTCGAAGTGGAGACTCCGGCCTTCGCTGAAGCCTCCGCCTCCGATAAAGGCAATCCGCTCATGGCCGAGCTCCAGGAGATGATGCAGCGCCTGTTGGACGGCTTGGCGGAAGTGAAGGCGGACGGAATCGTATTCGGGCAGATCGTCATACCGGTCCACGAGAACGATGGTTCCGGGATCGGGATGAATGTCCAGAAGTTCCCGGAGTTCCATAGAACCGCCGACCACGATCCAGCCGTCACATTTACGGGCAGCCGCGGCAGGCTGGCGGCCGCGCAGCGTCTGGCCCAGGGTGAGCCCCAGTTCCTCGCATCGCAGCTCCACCCCCCGGCGGATGGAAGCGTAATAGGGATCGTCCCGCTCTTCTTCGAGCGAGCACCATAGCAGAAGGGAGACGGTCCTGCCGGCCCGTTCCGTATTCCGCTTCATCTGCTTGAGCCGCCCGGGCTTATAGCCGAGCCGCTCCGCTTCGGCAAAGATGCGGGCCCGGGTCTCCTCGCCCACAGCGAGCGACAGATCGCCGTTCAGCACGCGGGATACGGCAGCGGGCGATACGCCGGCCCCGCGGGCAATATCTTTGATGGTAGCCATTAAGAATCACGCCTTTAACAGAAGGATGGGTACAGGGGGCAGAAACGATCAAGTCGGATAATATTTAGTTAATAATTTTACTAAATCTTTATGCCCATCCTATCACTTCTTTAAAGGGCATTCAAGGTTTTCCTGCCGAGCCGACAAGACATAAGCCCGGGCCCTGATCGGAAGAGATCAGGGCCCGGGCTATGAGAACCGTATTCCGCTTCCGGATGGCGCTCCGGCTAAGGCAGAATCTTCTTATACTCATTCGGCGTTACGCCAACTACCCGTTTGAAGAGCTTGTTGAAGTATGCGGGGTCGGGATAGCCGACTTCCGCGCCGATGGAATGCACCTTCATATTCGGCTCCTGACGAAGCAGAAGCTTGGCTTTCTTGATGCGAATTTCGGTAATATACTCGGTCAGGGTAAGTCCGGTCTCCTGCTTGAACAGCTTGCTGAGGTAACTGGGAGTCAGGAACACCATTCCGGCCAGCGAATTCAGGTCCGCATGCTGGTTGTAGTTGGCGGCAATCCAGCGTTTCACATGCTCGACCGCTTTGCCGCCGAGCTCCTTGCGGACGCCGCGGATCTGGTCCAGCGCAGGGAGCAGGGAGCTGAGAAACAGCTCCTCCATCTTGGCGAACGTCATACAGGAGAGGAGAGATTTCTCCAGCGTCTCCCGTTCTTCCCGCGACAACGGGAACAAATCCTGGAATTCCTTGGCCGCCTCTTCCTCGACATTGCGGCAGAAGCGGACAATTTCTTGCGGCTCGGCCCGGCGCAGCCGCAAGGCGGCAAATTGCTGCCTCAGCCATTCCGTAACCCGGTCGGTTGACAGAATTTGCAGACTCTCGCCAAGCTCCTTCCAATCGGCGGCGGTCGGCTCGGAGACGGACTCCGGCGTCGGCGCCAGATCTTCGCTGTAGGCGAAGAACAGGGAAGCGTCGCTGTATATGCCGGCATAGCAGGCCCGGCTGGCTTCGACATAGGCCGCTTTCAGTTCGCTGAGCTGGGAGCGGGAAGCGCTGGCTCCGACGTGGACCGGCGCTCCGCCGCCTGCGGAGAGCAGGGGCTTGAAGAACTGCCGGATGGCCTCGGGAGTGGGTTCTTCCGGGAAATAGCCGATCCACATCTGCAGCAGCGGCTGCAGCGTGAGGCAGTCTGTATCCAGGCCGTTGACCATCCGAAAGTGCTCGCTGCCTTCCAACATGGTCTCCGAGTTGCCAGCCCGATGAACGCAGACCGCATAGAAGGGCTGGGGGAGAGAGAGCATCGGCGCCGAAGAGTGGCTGGCCGATCCGGCGTGCAGATACGAATCCAGCAGCCGGAGCCGCAGACGGTTCTCCTGGTCGGCCCGTTCCCGGTTCTCGGTATCCAGGCGGTGGAGCAGTCCGAACAACTGCTCCTTGTCAATCGGCTTGAGCAGATAATCAACCGCAGAGTAACGGATGGCGTCCCGCGCATAACTGAACTCGGTGAAGCCGCTCATCAGAATGCAGCGGGTGTTCGGGTAATGCTCCTTGACCTTGCGAATCAGCTCCAAGCCGTCTACCTCGGGCATTCGGATATCGGTGATTACCAGGTCGATTCCGCCTCCGGACAGAAGCTCAAGCGCTTCCCGCCCGTTCTGACAGCTCCCGGCCACATGGAAGAATTCGCTCTGTTTGGAGATCATTCTGGACAAGCCCTCTCGAATCAGGACTTCATCGTCAACGATCAATATACTCAGCAACTGGGAAACCTCCTTAACTGGACTGTGAAGCGCTTATTCGGGTGCTAGGGTTCTTCTATCGAATCTTCTTGTTCAGCGTGTACCGGGAAGCGGAGGGTGACCGACGTTCCGAGGCCTTCCTCGCTTTCAACCTGAAGTCCGGCTTCCGGACCGTAGTGCATGCGGAGCCGCTCATTAACATTATGCAGCCCGATTCCGAAGCGGCTGGCTTCCTCCTCTCCGAAGTCGCCGATAACCCGGTTCAGACTGCTGTTTAGCGCTTCGAGCGTCGCTTGGTCCATGCCGACACCGTCGTCGCGTACCGTGAACAATACGAAGTGGCCGGAACGTTCGGCAGTTATGGCGATGGTGCCCAGCCCTGCCTTGCGCTCGAGCCCGTGGAAGACAGCGTTCTCGACTATGGGCTGAAAGACGAGTTTTAACACAGGCAGTTCCATCAGCGAATTCGGAACCTGAAGATCGAGCCGGAATTTATCCGGAAAACGGATTTGCAGCAGGTTAAAGTAATTGCGGACATGCTCCAGCTCCTGGCGCACCGTAACCGCCTTGTCGCTTCGGGTAATGCTGTACCGCATCTGAAGGCCAAGCATGTAGGTCAGCTTCGCGACCCGGGGATCGTCGTTGCTCTCGGCCAGCATGCGGATCGACTCCAGCGTATTGTAGATGAAATGAGGATTAATCTGGTTCTGCAACGCGCGCATGTCGGCTTTCTGCTTGCGTTTCTCAGTCTCGGTCACCTCTGACAGAAGAGCCTTGATGCGAATAATCATCCGGTTGAAATGGCTTCCGAGCATCCCGATTTCATCGTTGTACTTGGGCTCGATCCAGACGTTAAGGTTGCCGTGCTGAACCTTCTTCATCAGCCGGACCATAGATTTGAGCGGCTTGGTCAGAGCATGGGAGAAGAGAGTGGCGACAATCAGAGCGAACAGGAGAATACCCAGAGTCAGCAGGAGCTGCCGGTCCCGCGTATCCTTGATGCCCGACAGAATCGCCGTCAGCGGAATGTCGACAGAGGTCACCCAGCCGGTCTGCGGCGAGACGTGATAGGCAAGAAGATAGCGCTTGCCATTCTCTTCATACTGGAAGCTGCCGCTGTCTCCTTCGCGACGGGTACGCATCAGATTCAAATGCTTGTTGGGATCGGAGCTTCCGGCCGAGTAGACGATGCGGCCCTGGTCGTCGGTAATCATGGAGGTGCCCCGGGTTACCGAATTGACCGGATCGAGAATATCCCGCAGCATGCCGACATCAATGTCAAATATAACGATTCCGATATCGTTCAGTCTGCTGGTTGATTTGATGGTTCGCATGATGCTGAAGACTTCTTTGCTCTGTCCTACATTGACAGACACAGAATGCCTGCCCTCCAATACCGGAGCGGTTCCGGCATGGGAGAGCAGGCTGCGCCAGCGTCCGAGCTGATCCGAAGTAGAGACCACGTTGAGTCCGACCATTTTGTCGTAGAAGACATTGCCGAATTTATCGACCAGGTAGACAGCGGTAATCTCCTTCTTGGTATGGCTGAGATATCCCAGAAACATGCTCATGCTGACACTCTTGTCCCAGTCCGTAACCGGCTGCTCCAGGTAATACTGAACGTCCGCGTTATAGAGCGGCAGCAGAGTGGAGCGCTTCACATCGGCGATATAGCGGTCAACCGTATCTGCTGCGTTGACGGTCATCAACTCGGCATTATTGGTGGCGCTGCGCAAATCCGAGTTGTAAGTGGACTGCGCCGAAAGAAAGCTGACTACGGAGATGGGCAGGGACAGCAGGAACACGAATATAAGAATCAACTTCTTCTCCATGGAGAGATCGGCGAGATACAGCCAACCTCTTCGGAAGAATTGGCCCGTGCGGGATATCATCAGAGTGTGGAGTCCTTTCTAGGCTTTACTTGACCGCGCCGCTTGCCACCCCTTCAAAGATGTAGCGCTGAAGGAACAGATACAGCACAATCGTCGGAAGCAGAATCAGCAGGATGGCGGCACAGATCAGATTCCAGTCGGCGGAATTGACGCCCTGGAAGCGCATAAGCACCGTGGTTACAACGCCGAGGCTCTGCTTCGGCATATACAGATACGGAATATACATATCGTTGTAAATGCTGATCGTCTTCAGGATGATGAGCGTAGCTGTTGCCGGCGTCAGCAGCGGGAAGATGACGGAACGATAAATTTTGAACAGCGAAGCGCCTTCGACCATCGCGGCTTCATCCAGGTCGTACGGAATATTGCGGATGAATTGCAGGTAGAGAATAATCTGGATAACGTCGGCTCCGATATACAGAACAATAGGGGCGCCAATGGTGTTATACAGGCCAAGACTCTTGATAATGCCGAAGGTGGCCACCTGCGTGGTGATGCTCGGTATAACGGTTGCCATCAAGTATGCGCCGAACACAAAAGGTTTCAATTTGAAATCGAAACGTCCCAGAACATATGCTACCATCGTACCCAACAAGATGTTCAAGGTCAATGAGACGACAATAATCAGAAGGACGTTTCCGAAGCCGCTGACCAAATCTCCGCGTTCAAAGACGATGCGGAAGTTGTCGAAGTTGAAGAAATTTTTCGGCAGGGCCATCGAGTTGCTCGTATTGAATTCATCGGTTGATTTGAACGCATTGATGATAACAATATACGGCGGGAAGAGAACGACGAACACGCCGATCAGCAGAGTCAAATATTTAAACAGCGATACAGGTTGAAGCAGCGTTTTTTTCATATCAGTTCTTGCCTCCTCTGCCGAGCACGAGTTGCTGAAGTCCCACGACCACAATGACAAAGAGCAGGAGAATAATGCTCATCGCCGATGCAAGGCCGTAATTGTTGTAGGCAAAGGCGGTATCAATAACCCGCATGACGTACGTCTGGCTCGCGCCGGCCGGTCCGCCTTTGGTGAGAACGAACGGAAGGTCGAATACTTCCAGCGCGCCGGTAACTGTCAGGAACAGATTCAGCCCGATAACCGGCTTCATGTTCGGCAGCGTAATCCGCCACAGCGTCTGGGCCGAGTTCGCGCCGTCGATCTTCGCGGCTTCGTAGATATCGCTCGGAATGGCCTGCAGGGAAGCGATGTAGATAACCATGTTGTAGCCCATGAAGCGCCAGAGTCCGGTGGAAGCCAGCGAGTAGTTAACAAGGCCTTCCTTGCCCAGCCAGCTGACATCGCTGTGGATGCCGAGACTGTGCAGCAGCAGGTTCAGCGAACCGTTGGTAGTATCGAAGACAAAACCGAACATAAAGGCAACGGCGACGCCGTTCATAATATAAGGCAGGAACAGCAGGATGCGGAAGAAATAGCGTCCTTTCAGCTTGCTGTTCAGCACAACTGCGAAATAGATCGCAACAATATTCTGTACAAGGCCCATTACAAAATAGGCAAAGTTATGTTCAAAGACTTTAAAAATATCGGAATTGGAGAATACCTCGCGGTAATTGTCCAGTCCGACCCATGGCTTCTCGGGGCTGTAGCCGTCCCAATTCGTGAAGCTGTAATAAATGAGCTTGATAGCCGGGTAGTACGTAAAGGTGGCCAGCAGGGCCAGCGGAATCAGGAGAAAAGCGACGATAATGATGATCTTCTGTTTCTTGTAATTCAGCGTTCCGAACACTCCATCGACCTTCTTTCTGTATGGGGGGAGATGTGGGCGACGGCAAAATGGATTACCCGCACCTGCGTATAATCCATTTTGCGCCGCTACATTGTCTGACAGTATGGTTTCAGTTGCTCAGCTGCTCCTGAAGGTTGGAATTATTGGCCGAGAACTTCTTTTCTGGCCTTGGCCCAAGCCTTGTTCCACTTGTCGAACACGCTTTCCGGGTTCTTGGCGAGCACGAATTCCTGAGCGATGGCCGGCAGGTCGATCTGAGCCTTGTTCTGAATGTCGATAACCTGTGCGTTGTCCGGAGTTCCTTCCTGAAGCACAACGCCGGTAGACTGGAATTCCTTCAGCTGCGGCAGAGCCGATTCCTTGCCCTTGATCGGGGAAATGAAACCTGCGAAATCTTCATAACCGGATTCGGTCAGCATCCATTTCAGGAATGCCTTGGTTGCGTCCATGTTCTTGCTGTCCTTGTTGACGGCATAGAAGAAGTCAGGGCTCAGAGCAGCGCGGAGCTCGCCCGAGTTATCGGTCGGCAGCGGGTAGAAGCCGATATCTTCGGCTGCGGCGCCGGCGCCGATAACCTGGTTGATAACCCAGTTGCCGAGGAAGTAGGCGGCGAACTTGCCGCTCGCTACGTCTTTCTTGGACTGCTCCCAGTTCGTGGAGTTGATGTCCTTCTCCAGGTAGCCCTTCTCGTTCAGTTCACGCAGCAGGCTGAAGGATTTGCCGTAGCCGTTGTCCATCGTGAACGGCGTATCGGTGTTCAGCTTGTCGTTCGGGAAATCAGCCTTGTTCTCGATAATGCGAGGCGCGTCGTAGACCCAGTTGTTGATTGGCCATTTGTCCTTGAAGTTGGAAGCCAGCGGAATGATGCCTTTGGCTTTCAGCTTCTCGCAGGCAGCCAGGAACTCGTCCCAAGTCTTCGGAAGCTCGGTAATGCCGGCTGCGGCATAAGCTTTCTTGTTGTACACGATGCCGGATGTGGAGTTGCCGGAAGTGATGCCGTACAGCTTGCCTTCATAAGACTTGAAGTCCTTGAATGTAATTTGGTCGTTCAGGCCGAGATCGTCCAGCGGAGCGAAGTATTTCGGCAGATCGGAGTTCGGAATCGTCGGGATGAACATCAGGTCAGGCAGCTCGCCGCTGGCCATTCTGACTTTCATCTGCTGGTTGTAGTCGGTCTGGGAAGCTTCAAATTCAATTTTGATGTTCGGGTACTTCTCATTGAAGCGTTTCACATACTCGTCGTATTCCTTGCCGATCATGTCGGTGCGGTTGGTGAGGAAGGTCACCTTGCCGCTAATGTTGGTGTCTTCTCCGGCAGGTGCAGCGGAAGTTCCTGCTGCGGCGCTCGCAGCAGGAGCGGCCGAAGCCGGCTTGCTGCTGGAAGCGGCATTATTATTATTGTTGTTGTTTCCTCCGCAGCCTGCCAGCGCAGTGGACAAACCCATAAGAATAACGGAACCTAACAAAACTGATTTCTTTTTCAATTCTTTCGCCCCTTTTCAAGTGGTTGTTAGCGTTTACATTGAAATTATATAACTCGTAAGCGCTTTTTTAAATGGATTGTATTATTTTTTATTGTCTTCGTTTGTCTTTTTTGCGATGATACTCCTATGAACTTGATAACAGGAATATAACAAAAAGCTACGAATGACAACAGAGTACAATGAAATCCATTAGACCCGGTGCTATTTTGGTTAAGTGGCTTCGGCCAAAAAACAGCACATCCATGGAGGATACCAACATGAGCCAGATTAGGCAAGTTCCGCTGAACCAGTGGCGGATGAAACAGGCGGACGAAGACGAATGGATGGCGGCTAAGGTTCCGGGCTGCGTGCATACCGATCTGCTGCGCAACGGCAAAATTCCCGACCCTTTCAGAGGAACGAATGAACAGGATCTGCAATGGATTGAACAGAAGAATTGGGAGTACGTCTCCGAATTCGAATTGCCCGATGGCGCCGACGGCTGCGATTGGGCCGAACTTGTCTTCAAGGGTCTCGATACGTATGCGGAATGCTGGTTGAACGGGATTTCCCTTCTTCAGGCGGACAATATGTTCCGCGAATGGACGGTTGATGTCCGTGATGCGCTGCAGACCGGCACGAATACGCTTCGAGTCCTGTTCCGCTCGCCGGTCGGGATGGACCTTCCGAAGCTGCGCGGGCTGGGCTATCCTCTGCCGGCTACCAATGACCAGAGCGAGCTCGGCGGCCTTGGAGAAGACCGTATCAGTATTTTTGCCCGAAAAGCTCCATATCATTATGGATGGGATTGGGGACCCCGATTCGTAACGGCCGGAATCTGGCGGGAAGCTTATCTCAATCTTGGAAACGGCGTGGAAATAAACGACATATATATGAAGCAAAAATCGGTTACGGCCGAACGCGCAGACTTGACGGCCGTTGTGGAGCTGCGTTCCGCTGCCGGCCGCGCCGGAACTCTTCGCGTGGCGGCAGACGGTGTTGTCCGGGAACAGCGGGTCCGGCTTGAGCCGGGTCATCGGACGCTTAAGCTGGACATCGAGCTGCCCAAGCCCCGTCTCTGGTGGTCCCGCGGATTAGGGGAGCCTGCGATGACGGATTTTGCAATCGCTTTTGTAGGCGACGACGGAACGGAAGCAACCGCGCAGGCGCGGACGGGCCTGCGCGAAATCCGGCTGATCCGGGAACCGGATGAGCAGGGTGCTTCCTTCTATTTCATGCTGAACGGCGTTCCGGTCTTCGCCAAGGGAGCGAACCATATCCCCAATGACAGCTTCCCGTCGGAAGTGACGGAGGAGCGTTACCGGTACGAAATCGCTTCGGCCGCCTACTCCGGCATGAATATGATCCGGGTATGGGGCGGAGGGTATTATGAAGACGATGCCTTCTACCGGCTGTGCGACGAATACGGACTCCTGGTATGGCAGGACTTCATGTTCGCATGCAGCATGTATCCGGGCAATCCCGAATTTCTGGAGAGCGTGCGTCAGGAAGCGGTATGCAATATTAAAAGACTCCGCAACCATCCCTGCCTAGCCCTCTGGTGCGGCAATAACGAGATCGACTCCGCCTGGGCGCATTACGGTGAGGATATGGGCTGGGGCTGGAAGAAGGACTACAACCAGGAGCAGCGGGAAGAGATCTGGGCGGCTTATGAAGCGATCTTCCACATGATCCTGCCCCAGACTTTGAAGGCGCTTCACCAGGATGTCGCCTACTGGCCTTCTTCCCCGCTGCGCGGGCTGACCGGCGACGACCGCCAGCATGCCATTGCTATCGCATCCGAAGGAGACGTTCATTATTGGGGCGTCTGGCATGCGGACGAGCCGTTCGAGAATTACAATGTCAAAGTGGGGCGGTTCATGAGCGAGTACGGCTTCCAGTCATTCCCTGAAATTGATACCGTGCTGCGCTACGCGGAGGAAGAGGATCTGGAGCTGGAGTCTCCGGTTATGACGGCCCACCAGAAGAACGGCACCGGCAATATCAAAATCAAATCCTATATGGAACGCTATTTGCCCGAACCGAAGGATTTCAGGGGATTCCTCTACTTGAGCCAGGTTCTTCAGGCCGAAGGCATCCGGGTCGCCATCGAGAGCCATCGCCGTCACAAGCCTTACTGCATGGGTACCCTGTACTGGCAGCTGAACGACTGCTGGCCTGTAGCCTCCTGGGCGGGAATCGACTATTACGGCCGCTGGAAAGCGCTGCAGTACGCCGTGCGCCGCAGTTTCCGGGAGATTATTCTGTCTGTGGTGGAGCAGGAGAGCGGAGCCCTGGACGTGTACGCCGTATCCGACCGCCGCACTCCGGTGGAAGGAGAGCTGCGGATTGCGCTGCATGATGCCCGCGGCGGCTTGCTGCAGGAGCGGACCCTGCCGGCAGCGTTGGATGCGGATGTGTCGGCATGGCTGTGCAGTCTGCCGGCGGGCGAATGGCAGGCCGGACGGAAGAGAGAGGATATTATCGTCCACCTCTCGCTGAGCGAAGGCGAAGAACTGCTGGATGAGAAGATCTTCTTCGGAGCCTCGGCCCGGGATCGGCGGGACGAGCGTCCCAAGATCGAAGTGAAAGAGACGCTTACCCCGGACGGAGCCGTCTACACGGTCTCGACCAATCTTCCGGCCCGCAGCGTCCGCCTGACCAGCAGCAGCGAAGGGTTCTTCACGGACAACTTCTTTGACCTGCTGCCGGGAGAGCCCCGAACCGTCGGATTCCTGCGCCGCTGCGGATTGGAGGAGAGCGAGGCGTTGGCTCCGGCCCGCGCAGCGGACGTTGCGGCTCATTCCATGGCGGATTTTATCGCGGAAGCGGTCCGCTAGATCTCTGTCATCGGCCTTGCTCTTAATTCTCAATTTAAAGGGGAGTACCAACAATGAGTATTTATGTGCGTGAACAGGAAGGACTGTTCCACCTGCAATCGGAAGGCATGAGTTATATTCTGCAAATCCGGGACGGCCTGCCTGTCCATCTGTACTGGGGCGGCAGATTGGAAGAGCGGGAATCGCTGGACGGCCTGTCCGTCAAAACGCCGGAAGGCGCCGGACTTGACCGGCTTCCACAGGAATATCCGCAGTATGGAAGCGGCGATTTCCGCATTCCGGCTTATCAGGCCGAACTGACAGACGGCACGCGGGTAACCGAGCTGCGCTACCAGGGCTATCGCATCCTGCGCGGCAAGCCGGCGCTCGCGGGGCTGCCCGCGGTGTACACAGAGCGCGAAGAAGAGGCCGATACGCTGGAGCTGGATCTGGCGGATGCCTACTGCGGCCTCCGGGTAACGCTGGTCTATACGGTCTTTGCCGACCGGAACGCGGTGGTTCGTTCGGCGCGCCTCAAGAACGAAGGCGGCGCGGACTTGCGCCTTCTGCGGGCGCTCAGCGCCAGCATTGATTTTGCCGACGGAGACGATCTGGAGATGATCTATCTGTCCGGCTCCTGGTCGAGAGAAGCGGTCATCAACCGGCGGCCGCTCCGTCAAGGGGGCACGCGGATCGACAGCAAGCGGGGCGTCAGCAGCCATCAGCTCAACCCGTTCGCCGCTCTGGTGCGGGAAGGGGCGACGGAATCGGCGGGCGACGTCTACGGCTTCAGCCTCGTGTACAGCGGCGGCTTCGAAGCGGAGGCGGAACGGGATGCGTTCGGCTCCGTGCGGATGGCGATCGGGCTGAACTCGTTCGACTTCTCCTGGCTGCTGAAGACCGGGGAAGAGTTCCAGACGCCGGAGGCCGTAATGGTCTACTCCGGGGAAGGACTGGGCGGCATGTCGCGCATCTATCACCGGCTGTACCGGACACGTCTGTGCCGCGGCGAATACCGGGACAAGGAACGTCCGATTCTGGTCAACAACTGGGAAGCGACTTACTTCAACTTCGACGCCGATAAGCTGGTGTCAATCGCCGAAGAGGGCTCGAAGCTCGGAATCGAGCTGTTCGTGCTGGATGACGGCTGGTTCGGCAAGCGGGATTCCGACAATTCGTCGCTGGGCGACTGGTTCGAAGACCGGCGGAAGCTGCCGAACGGTCTGGCCGATGTGGCAGAGCGCGTGAACGCGCTCGGACTGAAGTTCGGTCTCTGGTTCGAGCCGGAAATGATTTCGCCGGACAGCGAGCTGTACCGCAAGCACCCGGACTGGTGCCTGCACGTGCCGGGGCGGCGCCGGAGCGAGGCCCGCTGGCAGCTTGTACTCGATTATACCCGCAAGGAAGTGCGGGACTATATCTATGACTCGATGGCAGCGATCTTCAATAACGTGCCGATTGCGTATGTCAAATGGGATATGAACCGCAATTTGACCGAGATCGGGTCGGCTGAGCTTCCGGCGGAACGCCAGGGCGAGACGGCGCACCGCTATGTACTGGGTCTGTATGAGCTTCTGGAACGGATTACGGCGGACTTCCCGCATATTCTGTTCGAGAGCTGCTCGAGCGGCGGGGCCCGCTTCGACCCGGGTATGCTGTACTACATGCCCCAGACCTGGACCAGCGACGACACCGACGGCGTCGAGCGGCTCAAGATCCAGTACGGCACCAGCCTGGTCTACCCGGTCAGCTCCATCGGCGCGCATGTCTCGGCTGTGCCGAATCACCAGGTGGGGCGGATCACGCCGCTTGACTTCCGGGGCGATGTGGCGATGTCCGGCAACTTCGGCTACGAGCTGGATCTGACCCAGTTCACCGACGAAGAGAAGGAAGTCGTCAAGCGCCAGGTTGAAGCCTACAAGGAAGTCCGCAGCCTTGTGCAGCAGGGCGACCTGTACCGGCTGAAGAGCCCGTTCGAGGGCAATGAGACGGCCTGGATGTTCGTCACGCCGGACAAGCGCGAAGCGCTGGTCTATCATTTCCGCGTCATGGCCGTGCCGCATCCGCCGCTCAGCAGCCTGAAGCTGCAGGGGCTGGACCTGTCGCTGGAATACCGGGTGACCCCGGGCCGCAGCGGAGAGAGCGCCCTTCACGGCGGCGACCGGCTGATGCGCGTCGGTCTGGGCCTGTCCTACCCGCAATACGACTACCAGAGCGGCTGGTTCAAGCTGACCGCCGAGTAATACGGCTTCGGGGAAGCCGGAGGGCATCCGCCGGCTGTGCCGGTTGTTCGCCCCCGCTTGCCGCCAAGATGAACGGCCGGCGGACGCTGTCCGGACTTCGGTACAGCGATCCGCTCCGGGCCAGAACAGAAACGGCTACCGCCTTCAATAGAGGGACGGTGTGCCGTTTCTTGTTCATTCGGAACGTTGCCGGAACGATAATCACAGATGGAGGAGTTAGATATGCTGACTGTTATGAACCTCGAAGGAGAATGGAAGCTGCAGCTGGATGCGGAGAAACAGGGGCTCATCCTCCCGTATACCGACTCCATGAACCTGCCTGGAACCACGTCCCATGCCCGCAAAGGGCCGCGCAGCGAAGAGCGGCGGATCGACTCTCTGACCGATCCGTACCTGTTCGAAGGCTGGGCCTGGTTCTCCCGGGAGATCGACATTCCGGAAGAACTGTCCGGCATGACCAGCTTTCTCTTCCTGGAGCGGACGCGGATAACGACCGTCTGGCTGGACGAAGAGGAAGTAGGCAGCCGGGACAGTCTGAATGCTCCGCACCTGTATGAACTGACGGGCCGCCTGGAGGCCGGACGGCACAGGCTGACCATACGGGTGGCGAATACGGATTATCCTACCCGGGGCGGACATTTGACCTCGCCCGACACCCAGACGAACTGGAACGGAATTACGGGACGGATTGAGCTGCAATTCTGCGGGACTTCCCACTTAAGCCACGTCCGCCTGGACCCCGATGTTCCGGGACGGTCTGTCCGGATTACGGCGAAGCTTCGCGGTTCTTCGAGCGCCACGCTTACCGTATCGGCTTCGGGCGCCGGCGAAGATTCGACGCGCCGCGTTCCGGCGCAGAACTACGCCGCGGAGCCGGGCGCGGTCTCGGTTATCTATGAGCTGGGGGCCGACGCCCTGCGGTGGAGCGATAGCGAGCCCGGTCTGTATAATCTGACGCTGACGCTCACGGATGCGGAAGGCAAAGTCGCGGACCGGCACGAGCTTCTGCTGGGCCTTCGGGAATTCAAGGCAGAAGGCGATAAATTCACGATCAACGGAGAGAAGACCTTCCTGCGCGGCAAGCATGACGGCCTGATCTTCCCGCTGACGGGCTATGCGCCGACCGATGCGGAGGAATGGGTGCGCATTCTCCGAATCGCCAAATCTTACGGAATCAATCACTACCGCTTCCACACCTGCTGTCCGCCGGAGGCGGCGTTCACGGCCGCAGACAGGCTTGGCATCTACATGCAGCCGGAGCTGCCTTTCTGGGGGACAGTCACGGAGGAAGGCGAGGAGAATCATAACCAGACGGAACAGGATTATCTCATCCGCGAGGGCTATGCCATTCTGGAAGCGTTCGGGAATCATCCGTCCTTCGTCATGATGTCGCTCGGCAACGAGCTGTGGGGAAGCCGTCCGCGGATTGATGCCATTCTGGAAGCGTATCAGGCATTCGACGACCGACATCTCTACACCCAGGGGTCCAACAATCACCAGTGGGTGCCCGAAGTGCTGGAGCACGATGACTTCTTCTCCGGGGTGAGGTTCACCCGGGACCGCTTGATCCGGGGCTCCTACGCCATGTGCGATGCCCCTCTCGGGCATGTCCAGACCGATGTGCCGGGAACGATGAAGGATTACGACGATGCGATTGTGCCGCCGGACTTCCGGAGGGGACAGGAACAGGGCAACGGAGAGGATGGACAGATGGCCGGGACCGGAACCGTTCAGATTCAATACGGGACGGAAGCCCGGACAGTTCGGACAGGCGAAGTCTCCGGGGAATGGATTCCGCGCGTTCCGGTGGTCTCGCATGAAATCGGACAGTATGCGACGTATCCGGACTTCGCAGAGATCGGGAAATATACCGGCGTATTGAAGGCGGAGAATTTCAAAATCTTCCGTGAACGGCTGGAGAACCGGGGGCTCGGCCATCTGGCCGAAGCCTACTCGGCAAGCTCGGGGCAGCTTGCAGCCGCCTGCTACAAGGAAGAGCTGGAAGCGGCCTTCCGCTCCCGGCGTCTGGCCGGATTTCAGCTTCTGGACCTTCAGGACTTCAGCGGGCAGGGAACGGCGCTGGTCGGCGTACTTGACGCTTTTATGGAATCCAAGGGAATGGTAACGCCGGAAGAATGGCGGAGCTTCTGCGGAGAAGCGGTTCTCCTGGCCCGGTTCCCGGTCTATAACTGGACTGCGGGCGAGAATTTCCGTGCCCATGTGGAGCTGTGCGATTACCGGAGCCGCAGCCGGCGGGATACAGTTGTCCGGCTGGAATGGGAGCTGACTGCGGGCGGAGACAAGCTCGCCGAAGGGACCGCCGAAGCCGCCGCAACCGGAAATTACACGGATCTCTGCGATCTCGAGTTCCCGCTCCCCGGGGTGAAGGCGATGACCCGTGCGGCATTGTCGCTGCGTATTCCGGAGACGGACATTGCCAAAACCTATGATCTCTGGATCTACCCCGAGCAGGAGAGGGGCGTGCTGGACAGCCTAATCTGGTTCCGGGAGCTGTCGAACGCGGCGCTGGCACTGCTGGAACAGGGGGAGAGCGTGCTTCTGCTGCCGAGTCCGGGGGAGCTGGAGAACGCCGTACAAGGAATGTACAGCACGGATTTCTGGTGCTATCCGATGTTCCGCTCAATCTCCGAGAGCATGGGCAAGCCGGAGCCCGTCGGAACCCTGGGTCTGCTCATCGAGAACGGGCATCCCGTCTTCCGCGATTTCCCGACAGAGGCGTATTCCACCTATCCCTGGTGGACGGTTGTCGAGAATTCCGCCTCCCTGATTCTCGACGAGTTGGAGACCGAATGGAATCCGATTGTCCGGACCATCGACAATTTTGAGCGCAACCATCATCTGGGCCTGCTGCTGGAATGCCGGGTAGGCGAGGGGCGCCTGCTGATCTGCCCGTTGAACCCGGAGAAGGCGGAGGAATCGCCGGAGGGCAGACAGTTCCTCGCAAGCCTTGCGCGGTATGTGCAATCGGAGGCGTTCCGGCCGACTGTCCGCATGGATGCAGAGGCGCTGCGGCGGCTGATTCGCTGAGTGCCGGTGGGCAAGACGATCTGGAAGTCTTGTCTGATTTTGTGATACCACAACATAACAGAGTTATAGAATAGAACAAATGCCTCCATTTCATGATGGGCCAGAGCTTGGTAGAATGCCAATTAAACCGCTTACATAACAGAGCGGGGCTTCGCACCGTTCATCTGGTAAGTCATCACTAAATGGGAGGGTATTATGAACAATTTAAGAAAGGCTGTAGCTGCTTCGCTTACGGCGCTCATGCTGACTACGGCGTCGGCGCCCGCTTTCGCTCTGCAGGCAACTGGCGGCAACAGCAGCCAGGCATCGGCGCGCGCCGCTGTGGCGGCTTCGGATCTGACCGGCCATTGGGCCGCGTCCAGCATCGCCAAATGGAAAGACCGCGGAGTGATCGGCGGCTATGAGGACGGCTCCTTCAAGCCGGACCGCAGCATTACGCGTGCGGAATTTGTCTCCGTCCTGAACAAACTGTTCGGGTACAGCGCTTCAGGCAGCGGCAATTTCTCCGATGTGCCCGCAGGTGTATGGTATGAGAAAGAACTGGCCGCCGCCAAGGCAGCCGGTTATTACGAGGGCTTCCCGGGCAATCAGGCGAAGCCGGCAGAAGCGATCACCCGGCAGGATGCGGCGACGCTGCTGGCCCGCATCTTCGAAATGGAGAATCCGGCCGGCGCAGCTTCGGTATCCTATAAGGACGCTTCCCAGATCAGCGCCTATGCCCAGGCGGCGGTCGGTTCGCTGAAGAACGTTACTACCGGATATGAAGACGGCACGTTCCGGCCGCTCGGCAAGATCACGCGCGCAGAGACGCTGGCGCTGCTCGACCGCCTGGCCGGAAGCTATTATGCCAAGAGCGGCGAATATTCGGACGGGACACTGGCCGGCAATGCCGTTGTCTCGAAGCCGGATGTAACGCTCAAGAATATGACGATTAACGGCAATCTGTATCTCGCTGCAGGAATCGGCGACGGCAATACCAAGCTGGAAGGCGTTACGGTCAAAGGGACTGTCTTCGTGTCAGGCGGCGGCGAGCACACCGTTACGCTCGACCATTCGACGCTGAACAAGGTTCAGGTAGACCGCAAGGAAGGAAGCGTACGCGTTCTGGCGACCGGCTCCACGCGGATCGAGACGCTGACGGCGGACAGCGCCTCCAAGCTGGAGCTTGAAGCCGGCGCCTCCATCGGCAGCGTTGTATTGAACCAACCGGTTGCCGTCACGCTGGCAGCCGGAGCGAAGATCACGACCCTTACGGTAGCAGCCGCAGCCGGCCAATCGGTCATCTCCGGCAGCGGCGACATCGGCAGCCTGGTCGTACAGGCCGCTTCGGTAACGGTCAACGGCAAGACGGTGAGCACCGGGACCGCAGCGGTAACCGGCGGACAAGCGGCATCGCCTTCTCCATCGGCCTCGCCTGCACCGACGGTCGCTCCGTCTGCGGGCGGATCGGGATCGACGCCGACTCCGGGCGCAAGCGTTACGGTCGATCTGGCCGACAAGGATGCTACGTCGCAGACGCGCTCCCTGTTCGCTTATCTTCAGGATATCCGGGGCAAACATATTCTGTTCGGACATCAGCACGCTACGGATGAAGCGCTGTCCAAGCCTGTGAACGGCATGACCTCGGATACGTATGCGGCCGTTGGCGATAATCCCGCCTTGTTCGGCTGGGACACGCTCAGCCTGGAAGGCTTCGAGAAGCCGGGCTCCCGCGAATATACGCCGCAGCAGAACCGCGACAATCTGATTCAATCCATGAAGGCGGCTTATGCCTCCGGCGGCGTGCTGACGCTCAGCTCCCACATGCCGAACTTCGTGACCGGCGGCGATTTCTATGATACTAACGGCAATGTCGTGAGCCATATTCTGCCGGGCGGCGACAAGCATGACCAATACAATGCCTTCCTGGATCAGATTGCCGATTTTGCCAACCATCTGAAGGATGACAGCGGCAACGCCATTCCGGTCATCTTCCGTCCGTTCCATGAGCAGAACGGCAACTGGTTCTGGTGGGGAGCGGCATTCACGACCAAGGAGCAGTATAAGGAAATCTACCGCTACACCGTTGAGTATCTGCGCGACACGAAGGGCGTTCACAACTTCCTGTACGCCTTCTCGCCGGGCAGCCCGTTCAACGGACTGGACGAGACATTCCTGAAGACGTATCCGGGCGACGACTATGTCGATATTCTCGGATTTGACAGCTACTACAACGGCTCCAGTGCCGGATGGTACGATTCCATCGTGGATGACGCCAAGCTGATCTCCAAGATTGCGGACAGCAAGGGCAAGGTGGCGGCTTTCACCGAGTTCGGTTATTCGGGTATGAAGCGCACGGGCAATGCGGACAAGGAATTCTACACCACGCTGATCGAGAAGCTGCAGGCGGATCCGGACGCCAAGCGAATGGCATTCATGCTGACCTGGGCCAATTTCGGATACAATTCGATTTATGTGCCTTACCGTGATTCGGCCCTGTATCCGGGCGAAAATCAGGAACTGCTTCCGGACTTTACAGCTTTCTATAAGGATGATTATACGTACTTCACACGGGATTTGAGCGGCGTCTACCAGCGGCAAGTGACTACTGAGGAAGAGCAGCCGTTCATGCACATCGCTTCGCCGATCGACCGTCAGACCATTGAGTCGCCAACCACGGTAATTCGTGCCCGGGTGCTAAACGAGCAGCCGACGAAGGTTGTCTTCCTGTTGAAAGGCTCCGAGACGGAGCATCCGATGACATTGGATGCGCGAGGCTTCTACTCGGCTTCTTGGCAGCCGGGAGCGGAGCTGAACGGAAGCGAAACCGACCTGACTGTGAAAGTCTATGCGGCGGACGGCAGCGTCCAGAGCCAGACGATCAAGCTCTACTTCGGCATTCCGGAAATTACGATGAAGACGTATACATTCGATACGGATATCAGCGGTGTCAAGAGCGATGGCACCTGGCAGGGTTCCGGGCCGATGAGCGCCGAATTCGAGCATGCTACCGTGAACCAGGACGGTAAGCTTGGAATCAACGTCACGAGCCTAGTCTATACCGAGAATAACGATGATACCTGGCAGGAGATCAAGATCGGCCTGACGGATCTGGAGAGCGTTCCGCTGAACAAGGTGGGCCGCGTCAGCTTTGAGGCTCTCATCCCGCTTGCAGCGGGCCATAAGGACCCGGAAGCCAGCATCCGCGCAATCGCGGTTCTGCCACCAAGCGACAATAAATTCTATTCGGCAGACCAGCCGAAGCTGAAAGATCTGCCGAAGGTTACCGTCGGATCCGATACTTATGCGCTCTACCAGGCATCGGTTGACTTGAACGATCTGGATCTGAGCAAGTCGGCGACGGGCCTCATGGTCGCGCTGGTCGGCAGCGGTCTCGATTATACCGGTCCGCTCTATGTGGACAATCTGAAGCTGTCAAATGTGTATGCGAAGACGAGCGGAGATCCTGCGCGCGTAGATGATTTTGAAGGCTATAAGAACAGCAATGATCTCCTTCAATCCGCATACAGCGCCAAAGGAGACACCAACAGCATTACTCTGGATTCCAGCCACAAGATTGAAGGCAGCAACGGGCTGAAGCTGGGTTACACACTGGCAGGCGAAGGCTATACCGGCATTGTCAAAAGCTTGGGTTCGGTGGACTGGTCCTCTACGGGACGCCTGAAGCTCTGGCTGACCCCGGACGGCAGCGGCAACAAGCTGGTCGTGCAGGTCAAAGCGAACGGAGCCACCTTTGAAGCCTATCCGTCGCTTCAGGGTACGACGCCGGGCTGGGTAGAAATTCCGTTCAAGGATTTTGTGACTGCCTCCTGGGATACCGGCAATGCCGGCAAGAAGCTGGATACGATCAACGCGAAGAAGGTTTCGGAGTTCGCTATCTATGTCAACGCTCCGGCCGGAAGCTCCTACAGCAAGACCAATCCGTTCAAGAGCACGCTGTATATAGACGATATTCGGGTCGTTGCCGGTGAGGCCGGCGATATTCCGGTCGGCGTCGTACAGGACGGCATGGCGCCGGGCACGCTGTTCGATTTCGAGAAGGATGCCGGAAGCTGGAAGGTTGGTGAGAACCATCTTCAAGCCAAGGCGCCTGCTGTAACGGGCGATGTCTCCAGCGGCGGAAGTAAGGCTCTGGCCGTTGAATTCACACCCGCTGCCGCCAGCGATAAGAGTTATTTCCTCGCCGGCAGCGAGGTGAAGATGAACTGGAACGGTTCCAAGACGCTGACCGCCAAGGTCAAGCTCTCTTCCGGAACCGCCAAGGCGAGTCTTTATATCAAAACCGGCAACTGGGTTTATACAGCCGGAGACGCGGCAACGGTTGACGCGAACGGCTTTGCGACGCTGACTCTCAATCTGCCGGGCGTGTCCAATCTGGATACGGTTCTGGAGCTTGGGGTCAAGGTTGAAACAACCGCCGCCGGCGAATCTGCCATCCTCTATCTGGACGATGTAACCCTCTCCAGATAACAGAGACCGGGACAGCGTTTAAGAACCCTAGAATAAGCGGACACATCAAGAGGCTGTCCCAAAAGTAGATATTTCTAAGCTGAGAGGGACCACCTCCACTAAAAAGTAAACAAAGCGGCCGTTCAA